>DASSMT010000460.1:0-35172 GCA_035688655.1 Polyangiaceae bacterium
GAGGCCTGGACTAAGCCCGCGAATCTCGGCACCCAGTGGCGGAGCGTCTGGGGCGACGCCACCGACGATGTTTACGTGGTGGGCCTGAGTGGCAAAATCGCGCACTGGGACGGAAAGACTTGGAGCTACCTCACGGCAAGCACTGAGGGCGAGGATCTGTTCTCGGTCTGGGGAAGTGGTCCCCATGACATCTATGCCGCCGGTAGCCAGCGCATCTTCCACTCGAATGGGCAAACCTGGAGCGCGGTTTTCTCCGCGCCTTCCCCAATCTCCTGGTCGAGCGTCTGGGGCAGCGCGCCCAATGACGTCTACGCAGTGGGCGACGCAGGGACGATCGTGCACTGGGACGGCGAGAGATGGGGAACCATGAGCTCAGGGACGACGGAGCGGCTGATCTCCGTCGCGGGTAGTGGCCCCGGTGACGTCTTCGCTGGGAGCCAGCACAGGCTCCTTCACCTCCGTGCGGGGGTTTGGGAGCCGGTTATGCTTCCGGACCCGGTCTCCGTCGGTCCCGGAGACGACGTGGGGGATAGGTGGTCGGGCGGGATCTGGGTCGCGCCGACGCGGGTATTCGTCGTCGGCGGCAGCAGCGAGACGCACCTCGATCGCGGATCGGTGACGTGCCAGGGCCCCGAGCGAATTTGTGACGATGGTTGGGACAACGACTGCGACGGGCTGCAGGACGGTGCCGACCCCGATTGTGCTGGAAAAGCGGCAAACGAGCGTTGTGCAAACCTCGCCGATGACGACTATGACGGACTCACCGACTGCGCAGACCCTGACTGCGCCACCTTCCCGCGGTGTCGGCAACAATAGTGAGATTCATTTGCCAACGCTCCGCCTACCGCAGCTCGCTCACGATTTTCCGCCGCTCCTTCTCGAGCTTCTCGGCGCGCGCTCGCTCATCGGCGAGCAGCTTCGCGAGCCGCGCGTTCGTCTTTTCGGTGGCGTCCGCCGCGTCTTGGGCGCGCTTGGATTCGGTCCGTGCGATAAGCGACTCCGACTCCGCTCGAGAGAGAGCTTTCTCGAGCCTGGCGTTGGCAGTCTGCAGATCTTCTTTCCCCTGGGCGACCTGAGTCTGCGCCTCGGCCTTCGCCGCTTGCTCTTGCTTGATCAGCTCGAGCTGCTGGGTGATTTGTTCTTCGGCCTCCCGCGCGCGCCTGGCTTCGCGGCTCGCAATCTCGGCTTCGTTGATCGCAGCGCGCTCGGCGCGGCGAATCTGCACGAGCGCGATCGCGCCGGCTGCCACGATCGCGATCAGCAGCCCGATTGCTGCCAGCGTTGCCTGACGGCGCACACGTTGCGCGCGTGTGCCGACGTCGATCACGGCGTCGAGAAACTCCTGCTCACGATCGGGCAGGCGCGTGGAGTGGCGCGCACGCCACTGCCGCGTCTCCTCGAATGCTTCGCCTCGCCAGAGCAGGCCCTGGGGCTTGCCGCGTGCCTGCCACTGTTTGGCCGCGGCGCGGAGCTGCTCGCGAAACGCCGCCTCGTCGCGACCTTCATCCAGCCAGCGCCGCAGCATCGGCCAGCCACTGATGAGCGATTCGTGCACGAGTTCGACCATGGCGCCCGATTCGTCGGCCTTGTTCTGAACGACCAGCAGCCGGGCTTGCGCCAGATGCTCGACGACCGCGCGCGCCTCGCCTCGATCAGCCGCAACGCTTTCGAGGTCGGCCAGATCGACGATGGCACGTGTCCCCTCAGCGGTCACCAGACGCTGAAACACGCCGCGCACGGACGAACGCAGTGCGAGAGGCAGCGCCGAGACGACTTGGTCGGCGTGCTGAGCGAGCACGCCCGAGATGCCACCCATCTGCCGATAGCTCTCGGCGGTCAGCACCTTGCGCCGGCTGTCTCGGGCCTCCCACAGTTTCGTGCCCGCGAACTGCAGCAGGGGAAGCGCTCCGGCCGTTGCCGCGAGAGAGTCGACCATCTCGGCGAGCAGCGCGTCGCTCTCGAAGGTGTAGCCCAGCTGGGCGATCGGGCGCTCGAGCGCCTCGCGCAGAGCGCCGGGCGGCAGCGGCTGCAGGAAGTGCAGACCGCGCACGAGATCATCGAGAAAACGCCGGTCCTCGCCGACACGATCGAGGAAATCCGAGCGGAGCGAGACGACCAGGCGAAGGGGTGCGGCCGCGTCGTCTGCGACGCCCGAAAGGCAAGCCGTGAACGCGCGGCGCGTCAGCTCGTCGGGGACCAAGGTGTAGAGCTCCTCGAGCTGGTCCACGAACAAGAGGACCTGCCGCTGATGCTGGGCTGCGTGGACTCGCAGCAGTCGGCCCGCTTCGCCCGGGGACTCGCGCAGCTTCTCGACCAAGTCCCGATGGTCGGCCGCGGCCTGCGACGCTGGCAGCCGACTCGTTGGCAGGCCGAGCAGAGCCGTCGCGAGGCCCTCGAGCGGCTCACGCCCCGGGCGCAGAATCAGAGCCTCCCAGCTTTCCCCCGAGGCTCGCAGCGCTGGCACCACGCCCGCTCGAACGAACGACGACTTTCCCACGCCGGACGCTCCGACCACGGCGGCGCCCGGGTGGTCGCGCAAACGGGCGATGAGGTGAAGAATGTCAGTCCCTCGACCGAAGAAGCGGTCCGCATCGGACTCTTGGAAGGCAGAGAGTCCCGGGTAGGGGCTCGCACCCTCCTGCAGTGCACGGGGACCGTGCGAAACCACGAGCGGCTCGAGCAAATCGAGCAGCTCGGCGGCAGTGGAAACGCGGCGCTCTTTCTGCTTCTCCAGACAACGATCGACCGCTTGTGCGAGTCGGAGCGGGAGATCCGGCAGCGCTTCGTTCACGCGCGGGTAGGGCTCGTCGACAAAGTAAGCGTGCCGCAGCAACTGCTCCGGGGTGAGCGGGTCGATGGGGTGGTGTCCCGCCAGCAGCTCATACAGCATGATCCCGGTAGCCCAGAGGTCCGAACGATGATCGGCGCCGCCAGGCTGGAACTGCTCGGGTGCCATGTACGGCACGGTTCCCGCGAGCGGCTTCTCCCCCTCGTCCTCTGCCCTCAGCGCAGCGATGCCAAAATCCAGGACCTTGACCGTGCCGCTCGTGGTGACGAAGACATTCTCCGGCTTGAGGTCGCGATGCACGATACCAAGGTCGTGTGCTCGCACGAGCGCGCGAACAACCGGGACGATGAGCTCGATGGCTCGGTTCGGCGACAGCTTGCGGCCGCGCACGAACTGCCGAAGGTTGGCGCCGTCGAGGTGCTCGAGTACCATGTAGGGCGTCCCCTCGTGCTCGTCGACCTCGTGAATGACGACGATGTTGTCGTGACTGCAACTCGCAGTGGCACGTGCTTCCCGCAGGAAGTCCTCGGTGGAACCCGACGAGCGCGTGAGCAGGACTTTGATCGCAACGCGACGGCCAAGCCGCGTATCGCGCGCGAGGTAGACGACCCCCATTCCCCCGCGGCCGAGCTCGCGAAGGATCTCGTAGTGGCGAATGCGTGCTCCAGACTCGAAAAGTATGCTCATCCAGACCCGATCGCCAAAGGTACCTTACCCTATTTGGTCGCGCGCTCGAAGCCACTCACACACGTCCTGTTCGCCATCACCGTTTGGGCCATCCTGTTGGTCGCGGGCTCGGCCCGTGCCGAAGAGCCAACGAGCGAACCGACATCCGAGCCGACACCCGAGACCGCGCCGCCCTCGCCTCCCCCCACCCGGCCCTGGGCCGAGAACGTGCCCGACAGCGCCCAGCGGGAGGCGCTCGCGCTCTTCGAAGAAGGCAATAAGCTGTTCGAGACGTCCCAACATGCTGCAGCGCTGGCCAAGTACCGTGAGGCCCTCAAGGTTTGGGACCACCCGGCCATCCGCTACAACGCGGCGGTTGCCCTGATCAACCTCGACCAGCCGCTCGCTGCGAACGAGAACCTCGAGCTCGCCCTGCGCTACGGGGCGCTGCCGTTCTCGCCCGATACCTACCAGCAAGCGCTGATCTACCAAAAGCTGCTTCATGGACAGCTCGCGCGCCTGAAGGTTTCGTGCGGCGAGCCCGACGCCGAAGTGACTATGGACGGAGCGCCGCTCTTCATATCGCCCGGTGAGACGACGCAGTGGCTGCTGCCCGGACCGCACCAGATCGTGGTGCGCAAAGCGGGTTACTTGACCGAGACTCGATCGCTCACGCTCGTTGCAGGCCGGCAAGCATCGGAAGCCGTCGCTCTGCAACAGCTCCGCACCATCCCTACGCACACGGTCCAACGCTGGCCGACGTGGCAGCCCTGGGCCGTGCTGGGCAGCGGACTGGTAGTCGGCGCGCTGGGCGTTCCGTTCATGGTCAGCGCCAAGAGCAATATCAACGCGTACGATGACTGGATCTCCGCGTCATGTCCGACCGGATGTGAGACGGGGGACGTACCTCGAGGCGTCTTCGACCAGCGAGACCGCGGTCGCACCCAGAACATCGTCGCGGTTTCGCTGTTCTCCGCCGGTGGAGCACTCGCAGCGGGCGGGATTGTAATGCTCATCCTCAACCAGCCACGAAGCGTGCCGCTGCAGACGACCAGCCGTCTGTCGGCGACGCCCGTCATCGGTGCCGGCACCGTCGGCGTGTCCGTCGCATTCGAGCATTGACGCGCTAGGCCTGGAGCAGCGCCGCCAAATCCCTGCGCATGGCGCTGGCCGACTGATAGCGGTCGGGCGGTTTCTTGGCCAAGGCGCGAGCGATGAACTGATCGATGTCAGCCGCAAAAGCGGCATCCGGATGCAGTCGCGAGGGCGGGACATGCGGCTCGAAAGCTTGTTTCATGATCACCCGCAACGGCCAGTTGTCGATGAACGGGGGCCGACCACAGATCAGCGCGTAGGCAACGCAGCCCACCGAATACAAATCGCTGCGGTGATCGACGCCCGTTCCCACCGCTTGCTCCGGGGCCATGTACTCGGGTGTGCCGAGAACGACACCCGAACGGGTGAGTTGCTCGAGCGCACTCTGATTGATCGTCTTCGCGACGCCGAAGTCGAGCAGCTTGACCCGACCTTTGCCTTCTCCTCGACCAACGAGAAAGACATTCTCGGGTTTGACGTCGCGATGAACGATCTGCCCCGAGTGTGCGACCTCGAGAGCATCCAGAATGCCGAGCAGCATGGGACCCGCCTCCGCTAGCGAGTAGACCCCGTTCTTGTCGGCCATGGCCGTAGCCAGGTTCTCGCCCTCGAGCAGCTCCATGGCGATGAACCACGCACCGTCATCCTCGCCGAGCTCGAACACCTGAACGATGTTCGGGTGCCGAAGCTCCGCAATCAGTCGCCCCTCGCGCTGAAACCGCGCAACCATCGTCGGATCCGCCATGTGCTCCCGCCGAATGATCTTCAGCGCGACCGCACGACCGTCGCCCACACCGCGCGCAGCGTAAACTGTCCCCATACCGCCAGAGCCGAGGCATCGATCGAGTCGATAGCGCCCCCCGACGACCGCGCCGAGAGGCCGAACATCGTCGCTCACATCGGGGACCGTCATCGGAAGCCATGTTCCCCAATCGTCGGCATTCCGTCCACTTGGCGATTCGCAGAGCCAAATCCACCATCGTCCCGAAGCTTGCCCGCGGCGTCAGCAGGTGCCTTCCGAGTCGAAACGACCTGTAGGGACGATTACGTCGCCTGCCCCAGCCGCCGGGCCGCGCCAGTCGATAGCGTTTGGATGACCTGTCGCTCAAAAGCTGAGCAATCACTAACGCGGGCTTCGCCCCCGTGTGCTACCGCAATCGCAACGACGTCGGCGTCGGATGCGGGCCGGGTACACGATGCGGTGAGGAAACCGCGGCAGCAAGAAGACGTCTCGCGTCTGCGGGCAACGTCGTTGTGGGTAGGCGCCGTCGGGCTGGTTGGGCTCGTCCGCTACCGGAGCGCCTGTGAGTTGTGCGGAAGCGAGCGAAACTGTATATCTAAGGGGATCATCAGCCTGCTTCGCGTGGTTCCACCGCTGTTCAGACATGCCCACCATCCATCGCAGCAAACACCTCGTGATCCAACACTTCCAAGCATCCGGCTACGTGCTGGTGGTCCGCGCGCCAGCGCTGTTCGAGTCTGCTGCCGAGATCATTGCCGCGTTCGGCGAGTGCAGCGCTGCCCTAGCAGTGGTGGACGCGGCGCAGTGCGGCATTCTGTTCGATTGGCGGAAGAGTCCGATTTCCACGGACCCGGTGCTGCACAAAGCGCTGGCGGAAAATATGGATGCGCTGGCGGAACCTTTCGCGCGCCGCGCGATCCTGCTCGCTACGCCCGTCGGGACGATGCAGGCCGCGCGAGTCGGTCGCTCGATGGGCAATCAAAAGATGTTGGTGTTCAACCACGAAGGCGCAGCGGTCGAGTTCGTTACCCGCGCCTGAAGCGCTGCTTTCACGCGGCCGCAGCGCGACCAGTCACGTGACGCCACGATGGGCGCTCACGAACCTTGGACCACCACGAGAGAACGCTCGGGTACTTGGCGACGTGCGCCTCGGCCGGTGTCAGCATCACGTACTCGAAATACGGCATGTAGCAAACATCGGCCAGCGTGAACGCTTCGCCGCCGAGGTATGGCTTCGTGGAAAGCTGCTTCGCCAGGATGCTCAGAGTTTTGTCGAGCTGCGTCGCTGCATGAGCCAATAGCCCTGCCTCTTGCTCTGCGTGCAACAGGTAATGGTAGACGAATTTCATGGCATGCGCCGAGAAGTTCGCGCTCTCGACGCTCATCCACTGATCGACGATTGCTCGAGCCCGGACCTCGCTCGGTAACAAGACGCCGCCGGCGCGGGCATCGAGATATCGGCAGATCGCGTGGGTCTCGTAGAGCACGAAACCGTCGTCCTCGAGCGCGGGCATTTGCCCGAACGGCTGCCGCTGGATGTGTGCTTCCTGTTTGTGCTCGCCCCGAGCAAAGTTCACGTGCACGAGCTCGTGCGGCAGCGCGAGCTCGTCGAGGGTGGTCAAGACTTTGCGCGTGTTGGTGCTCAACGGATCCCCAAAGATTTTCATGCTTCACTCTACGGCGATGAGCCCGGGTGTCGTCAGGGGTATTTGCGTTCCCTCACGGCGGAGTGCCCACGAATCTGACGCTGCGGTGCGTGCTCGTCCCACCTCGGCGGACACTGGCGGGAATCGTCGGGTGCACGCAGTACGCTCCATTCGTCTCTGGTTCGATCTGGAAACGGATGTAGGACGGCTCGAGCAATGCGCTGCGCGAATCGGCAGGAGCTCACGCCTTCCGACGCGCGCGACCGCCCCTGTTCGACCTGAGTGACACGCACTCCGAGCTTTGAGACGAACTGCGAGCGCTGGGCCCGCTTTACCAACCCCCAATCAAACTCGCGCTGTGAGTGCCGTCGGATTTGGGGGTTCCATTTGCGGCAGGCAAACGGCAGCGTTCGAGGTCAGAAGCGGATCGGGTCATGAGTGGTTTCTTCCGAGCTGCGATAGTCCACGGCGCTGATGCGCGTCCAAACGCCTCCGGGCACACGCGGGCGGTGACCAAGAGGTTCGGAAAGACGGTTGCCAATCATCGGGGCTCGTGTACGTTTCGGACGGAGTTCGAGGTTGCGCGGCGCGGCTCGCCCGAACGCGCGAATCACGAGGCAATACATGCGTTCCATTCGATCATTGGTTTACGCTTCGCTGACCGCGACTCTCCTGGCGGGGCCTTTTGCCTGTTCCTCGTCCCAAGACCAACAGGGCGCGGGCGGCTCAGACAGCCGTGGGGGAGCTTCAGGCAAGGGATCCGAGGCTCGCGCAAACGCCGGCAGCCTGGGCCAAGCTAGCGGCTCGGGTGGAACGTCGGGCGCGCCAGACGTAACCGGCTCGACCGGTGGCTCCGTGAACCTGTCGAACAGCGCCGGAACATCCGGAAGCATTTCTGGCAGTGCAGGGACACCAAGTAGTGCAGGTGCGCCGAGTGGCGGTGCGCCGAGTGGTGGTGGGCCGAGTGGCGGCTCGGGGCCTTCGGGCGGCGGCGCGGGGCGTTCAGCTGGCAGCTCCGGTGTTGGCGGCGGCGGTTCCGGCGGATCGCCCGGCACTGGCACCCATTCGCCGGGCTGCGGAACGAGCATCATGCGACCGAGTCCCAGCGTTCAGCAGACCATGATGGTCGGTGGAACGACCCGCTACTATCTGCTCGACGTGCCGACGAACGCCGACAACACGAAACCACTCATGTTGATCTTCGCGCTGCACGGCTACAACATGAACAACGTTTCGATCGTGGGCCTTTTCAACTTCACGTCGCGATCGAACGGCAAGGCCATCACCGTCTATCCTCAAGGTGAGGGTGACCCGCCGGGCAACGTCTCGCACTGGGGTAGCGGGATTAGCTCGACCTATACGCCCAACGACGCAAATTACACGTTCATTCACAATTTGATGACGGACTTGGAGGCCCGCTATTGCATCGACACGAGTCGCGTGTTTCTCGCGGGGTTCAGCATGGGCGGGCTGTTCACCAACTTCACGGCGTGCGAGCACCCCGACTGGTTCCGTGCTTACGCGCCAGTAGAAGGGATGGGCCCCGGCGGCAGCCAAGACGGGACCCAGCCGCTCTCTTGCGCCAACGCTGACGCGAAGCCCGCGATCATGATCCACCAGGGATCCGCGGACACCAACGTGCCTCCAGCGCAGGGCGAGAAAACACGTGATTTCTGGCTGACGCGAAACGGATGTAGCAAGACGACGAGCGCGTCTTTCACTGGTTGCCAGAGTTACTCGGCTTGCGCCGAACCGGTCACGTACTGCGCCGGGTCGTGGGACCACACGATTACTTCACAAGCTACAGCCAACATCTGGTCCTTCTTCAGCGGTTTCTAGGGCTCGCGCGGAACGAGCGCAGCCTTAACCGAACGGCATTGGTGCACGAAGTACATTCGTCGCTGGCGACGGGCTCCCTCCATTCCGGGGCGCACACAGTCTTCTGTCGAGTCACGACCTCACCACGCAGGGCTCGACGCGCCTGGCGTCGTAGCGATTGCAATCCCTACGACGCGCGGCGTACGACCTGGGTTCACCAGGTGACGAAGTAGGACCAGGCGGGGCTGCCTGCGCTCGCAGCTTGTCGGCCAGGAAACGGCGGCCGACCGGCCAGCGATCGGGAGCATTCAGAACGTTACGGCGATGAAACACGCAAAGGCCGTGGTGCGACCACGAATCGGTTGCTGAGCGTGCAGCCGATCCATGGCGTCCGGAACCGGTGTAACTTTCGACCATTCACGTGGGTCGCCGTTTGTGTTTCGCCGCACTGGGCGTCGCGCTGCTTTGGGTTTCTCGAGCAACCGCGCTCGAGTCCGGTGGCTTCACGCTCGAAACAGGCTCACCGGATGCGCTTTGCCCCGATCTCGAGACCACGCGTGAAATCGTGGCACGACGTTTGGGCTCCCTGATCGTGGAGGGCCGCAAAGGTTGGCTAGCGCGCTACACGATTGGTCACGCGCCGGCCGGAAACCCGCGCGATTTTGTGCGGCTCGAGCTGTTCAACCCGGAAGGTGGCGTCGAGTTGCGCCGGGACTTACCGATTGAAGGCGACTCCTGCCGCACGATGGCAGAGGTGATTGCACTCGTCTTGGATCGGTACTTCCGCGGGCTGGTGGCGAACGAGGCGAGTGAGGCGAGCTCAGAAGGTTCGGCAGAAGCGCCTCAGCCCCAAAGCCCAGCGCCCGTTTCGGTCGCTCTGCAAGCGCCACTCGGATCCGAGCTTGCCCCAGCGTCGCATCTCGCCGTGAGCGGCAGCGGCCCGCGGTGTTCCGCCGAATACGCCACCACTTTGGCACAGCCTTACCTGGGGCTGCGTATCAGCGCGCGGCTCGGTTCCAAGCTAGAAACCGCGCTCGCGTTGCGATGGGGACTGACGTCATTGGAGGAGAGCGAACCGCGGGGCGCGCAAGTCGAGGGCAGAGCTGGGATGGCCCGCGCGAGCTTGGCTTGGAGAGTGCCCCTGCCCCCAGGTTTGCTGCACATTGGTCCCGTGGTGTCCCTCGAGCTTCAACGGGCAACGACGCGCGGCTTGCAGAGCCAAACCGCGCGCACGCGAGCCCTGTGGATGGCAGGCGTCGAAGCCGGCTTCGTGGTACCGCTCGGTGCCCGTCTCTTTTTCGAAGGCTCGACTTCGCTCGACTTTGTCCTGCCATCCGCTGGCGGGCAGTTCCTGATCGATGACCGGGAAGTTCTCGCCCCACAAACAGCCCTGCTCGGCTGCGCCCTGGGTTTCGGCTACGCCTGGGGAAAATAACGAATCAGCAGCGAGCGAACGAAGGTTTCTGCGGAACGAGGCTCTAAGGAAAAAACATGTGTGCAGCAGCCGCCAGCCCGATCGCGGAATGGGATACCGAGTGCGACTCGCCGTTGCTGCTGGAATGCGCGCGAGGCAACCATGACGCTTGGCGCTCGCTGCACGTTCGCTATTACCCCGTCACCGTTGCGTTTCTGCGGAAGCTCGGCGTTGTCGAGCCGGATCTCGAGGATGCAGCGCAGGACGTGTTCCTGCAGATGCACCGCTACCTGCCAAGCTTTCGCGGCAATGCCGAGCTGAAGACTTGGCTATATCGACTCTGCATCACTCAAGCGCGACACCTGCGTCGCCGTCGGCGGGTGAGCGAAGCTTTGCGCTCGTGGTTCTCACTCAGGCCCGAGTCCATGCACATCAGCTCACCCGGCTACTGCGAGGAATCCGCGCGGCGTCGCGTCCAGATAGCGCTGGATTCCTTGAGCGAAGCCGAGCGCATCGCGGTCGTGCTCCATGAATTGGAGGGGCTCCCGGGCAAGCAGGTTGCGGAAATCTCACGTTGCAATGAAGCAACGCTCTGGAGGCGGCTCCACTACGCGCGCAAGAAGTTCGTTGCTGCACTCGAAGCGTCTGCACCCACGGAGGTGCCCAAGTGACGCGCTCGATCCTCCACAGGAAACGCCAATCCACGCACGTGTCCGATCCGGAGCGGTTGGTCCAAGGCCAATTCGGTCGACTGCTCGAGGATGCGAATCGAGAGTTCGCGAGCGAGCTCGATCAGCCGGCGGCTTTCAAGCGCGTGAACGAACGCTTGTCAGCGGAGCGCACGGTCTCGCCGCGCCGCAGCTCCTGGCTGGTGGCAGCAGCGGTCTTGCTATCGTTCGCTGGATTGATCGCGCTCCCCGCGGTCGTTACGCTCGTGCACCGGATGCGTCTTTCTCACGAGCCCGTCCTCGTGGCAGAAGATTTGCGCGATTTTGCCAAGCGCGCGACCGCACAGCCGCCGCCCGCGATCTCGGAGCCGGCGGAGCAGGCAAAGACGCAACCCGCGGCTGACAACCGCCCGTCTGGCGCGAAGCCCAGAGTGCAGGAAACGAGCCCGTCAACAGCGCCCGGGAGCGACAGCGGCAGCGTGCCGCCGAACTTCGCCGAGTCACCCGAGCCGCAAGCCGCCGCAGCGCCGAAACACGGCGTTTCGGCTGCGCCGAGCGCACAGCCGACATCGGAAGCGGACGGGCCGGATGGCGCTGCGGCGCCGGATTGTTTGAGCATGGCGCGGCGCGGCCAAACGCGGGACGCCGAAGCCTGCTTTCTGAAGCGCGCGGAGGGCTCGGGCCTCGGCGCCGAAATGGCGCTGTACGAGGTGGCTCGCCTGCGCCGTGACGTGCTCGCGGACGCGGCGGGCGCGCTGGCAGCCCTCGCCGAGTATCGGCGCCGATTCCCGGCCGGCTCGCTTCGCCGCGAAGCGGACATGTCGCAACTCGAACTTCTGGTTCAGCTTGGGCGCAGCGACGCCGCGTTGAAGCTGAGCGACGAGCTCCTGTCCTCCTCCGCTTCCGGCGAGCGCGTGGCGGAGCTGCGTCTCTTGCGAGGTCACGTCCTGCGCAAAGCGCAGTCACGATTCGCAGACGCAGAGCACGAGTACGCGCTCGCCGAAGCCGCTGGAGCACGCGGCGGAGAGGTCGCGTACTTTCGCGCGCTCTGTCTCGAGGCGCTCGGGCGCAAAGCCGAAGCCGCTGCCTTGTTTGGCAAATACCTCGTGCAGCCGCAGCGAGCGTACGCGGAAGATGCGCGCCGACGCCTAGAAAGGCTCCAGCCGTGAAACGCCCGGCCCGGACATGGCTGCTCGCTCTCTTGTTTTCAGGCTGCGGACGCTTGGACCTCGGCAGCTACGGCCCCGCCGTTCCGAGTGGGGTCGACGAACACGAAGTACAACCGCCGAGCGGCGGCGGCGCGGGAGGACGCGCGAGCGATGCCGGGCGAGGTGCGAGCGCGGGATTGCCATCGTCCACTCGCGAAGAAGCAGAAGCCGCCGCAGGCGGCGGTACGAGAGGAAGCGCGGAGGCAGCTGGCGCCGCCGAGCTCGGTGGTGCCCCAGCAGGCGGCGCAGCCGGCGATGGCGCAGCCGGCGATGGCGCAGCCGGCGATGGCAGCGAGCCTCCCGATAGAAGGACTTCGTGCCGCTATCTGCCCGACATCTGTGGCAGCCCCCAACGCAGCTGTTGTTCGGCTAGCTTCGTGAGCGGCGGGAATTTTGTCGTCGGAGGGCTGAGTGAGTCTGAAACGGGCGCGCCGCGGAGCCACGTGTCCGGATTCTATCTCGGCGATTTCGAGGTCACCGTCGGCAGGTTCCAAGCGTTCCTGCAGGCGTATGACTCCTGGCGTTCGACAGGGAACCCCCGGCCTTTCGCGGGCAGCCATCCGTCAATCCCTGGGTCCGGTTGGGATCCTGCCTGGCTGCGTGAGCCGAACGACTCGCCCGACCACGACGGTTTGGGTATGAATCGCGCCGAAGTCGAGGCCGCAGTGACGGGTTGCGTGGGCATTCCGTTCTCGACCGGGATGTGGAGTCAGCCGATCAACTGCGTGAGCTTCTACGAGGCGGAAGCGTTCTGCATTTGGGATGGCGGCCGGTTGCCGACGGATCTGGAGTGGGAATACGCCGCGGCCGGGGGTGATGAAAACCGCATCTATCCCTGGGGCTCCCAAGAGCCGACCGAGGGCCTCGCCATGTACGGATGCAGCGCCCACTTACCGGACAAGCCGTGCCTGATTCCTGTGGTCGGGTCGTATTCACTCGGGGCGGGCCGGTTCGGTCAATTCGACTTGGCCGGCTCAGTCGAAGAGTGGGTTTTCGACGCGGTCGGCTACCCTCGCCCCAGCCCGTGTAACGATTGCGCGAGCGTCGGACAGGCCTATTCGGACAACCCCCGAGTGACTCACGGTGGCAATTGGACTTCCGCCCCTGAGCAGCTGAAGGTTGCGAAGGGCAACCCCATGGCATCGCGCTGGCACTTGCCCATGTTCGGGTTTCGCTGCGCTTATGACGTTCCGTAGCAGCTAACGAGTGGGTTGGTCAGCGGGCGCTGGGCATCGCCCATGTCCTGAAATGGGGCGAGTGCTCGGTTGAGCTCAGAATCTTCCACTCGCTCAGCAAAGCGAACGCAAGAATCGATGTTGTCGCGGACAGGGTCGCATTCCAAGATGGGAATTGCCCTTTGCCGACATTGAGCACACGGCGCCCGGCTACGCCGAGCGTGACCGGCCGTGCTCACTCTCAAACCAAAGCTTGAATCGAAATGCTGAAAACCGTTCTCGCAAGCTGTAGCGCTCTTCTCTTGGGTTCCGCTGCGCTCGCGGCGTGCAGTGGTGAAAACACCTCGACGCCGAACAACCAACACGGGGGCTCGGCAAACAGCGCGAGCGGCGGCTCCAGCCAGAACGTTGCTGGCGGCCCGTCCATCGCTGGCAGCAACCTGGGCACGGGCGGCTCCAATGCCGGCAGCGCCGGTAAGGCCGAAACGGCGGGGCAAGGCGGCTGGGGCGGCTCGGGCTCGGTCGGAGGCACGAACACGACCGGGGGAATGAGCAGCAGCGGCGGCAGCGGGGGTCCGAGCGCGGGCGGCAGCACCGGGTCGGCAGGCGGCAGCGCCGCCGGCGGCAAGGTTGCCCCCAATCCCAGCACTGGTTGCGGCAAGGCCAACCCACAGACCGGCAGCTCTGGCAGCCCGCTCACGGTGTCGGGACACCAATACTACGTGAAGCTGCCGTCGAACTACGACGCAAGCAAGCCGTACCCCGTGATGATGATGTTCAACCCGACGGGTAACCCGATCAGCTGGGCGGAGAGCAACGCGGGCTTCGAGATGACTGGTCCGAAAGAAGCGTGGATCCGCGCCTATCCGACGATGGCCAACAACAGCAGCGGTTGGCAACCGAGTGACGTCTCGTTCTTCGAGCCGTTCTACAACCAGATCCTATCCAGCTACTGCGTGGACAAAGCTCGCGTTTTTGCGGGAGGTGAGAGCTCCGGCGGAGACTTCGTGAGCATTCTCGGCTGCGAGTACGGCGACAAGATCCGGGCCACCGCCCCGTGTTCCACGAAAGACGTGAGCGGCTACTCGCTCGCCGTTCCAACCAAGCGGCAGTGCAAGGGCGAGGTCACCGCGGTGGTCATTCACGGCAAGAACGACTCCGTCGTGACACCCGTCAATGGTCCGAAGACTCGTGATTTCTACGCCGCGCTGAATCACTGCGGCACCCAAACCATGGCCGTCAAAGGCTATGAAGACACGCTGTCCAACTGCGTGATGTACCAGGGCTGTGACGAGGGCTTTCCGGTCTATTGGTGCAACCACACCGATCCGAACTACAGCGGGACCAATCACGGCTGGCCGGCTTTCGCGAACAAGTTCTTGTGGGCGTTGTTCTCGAGCTATTGAGCGTTACACGTTCTGGTGGTCGTAGATTCTTGGGTTGATGGTCACGCGCCACGTCGCAGCGCGTCTCAGCCTTCGGCGTCGCGGGCGTCTGGTCCGGAACGACGCCCGTCGGAACGCGTGGATTTCTCCCTGTGGCGGGCCGGGACGGGCGAGTGACCCAATCAAACCTCGGACCGAGGCGTCACCGGGCCGGGCTTCGAGCAGCTCGCTCGATGGCGGACCCGGGTCACTTGCGACGAAACTTCACGCTGCGCGTTCCCTGATCGCCTTCGAAGAAGACCTGCAGGCTATCGTCGTCGTTGAGAGTGAGCTCCAAGCGCGTGGTGTGTGCGCCGTCGATCAGTTTGAACTCCACGGCCTTGCCGTGCAGCTCTCCCTCCACGCCCATTTTGTCGCCTTCGAGGAACCAAATTTTGTCGTCCCGCCCAGCCAGCTGGATCTCCATGTCCCCGCCCACCTGGTGCCAGAAACCCAGAAAGCGCGGATCGAGGGCCTGAGGAGCCGGCTGGAGCGCTTGCGTGCGCACCGCGAGCGCCGCGGGCTCCGCGCTCGCGGCCGCCGCGGGCTCCGCGCTCGCGACCGCTTTCGAAGCGTCGCTCGGCGGGTTCTGGCCGCTAACGCCATAAAGAAAGCCACCGACAGTCAGGAACCCGCCCACCACGCTCATTGCGAGCGCGCTGCGACGACCGCGCACCAAGCCGCGCGTTGCGTCACGATACGCGAATACCGAGAAGCCCGTCGCCACGCCACCCAGAATTGCCAACCCGACCAAAGCGTCCTTGTCGCCGTCACTTCCCAGAATCCCAAACAGACACAGGACGAACACGGCGGCGGCAATGACGAGCTTCACGCTCCACGGAGCGCCGTCGGCTTTCACTGAGGCAGCCCCAGGTTGCGCGGCGGCTTGCAATCTCTTGAACCCCAGGCCTTCGATCGACGCGAAGATCTTCCCTAGGTCGTAATGCCAGTCGGCGTCACGCAAACGCGGCGCGGTGACCTCGCACAGCCAGTGTAACTCGGGGGGCAGCTCGGCTCGCTTGGGCATATCCACATTTTCCAGCAAGACGGGGATGATCGCTGCGCCGTCCTGCCGGGCGTCGAGCAGTTCCGCGCGCACGGGGTCGTCCGGGTCCTCGAGGCGACGCGGCGCGCTGGCATCGCTCCAAGAGCGACCGATCAACACCACGAGCACCGCGTCCCGGTCGATCTCATGGAGGGCTTGCTCGCGCCAAGATTTGCCCGCGCCGAAGTTTTCTTTGTCCCGGAAAACCTGCGCCTCGCCGAAGACCGCCCGTAACTCACGCCCCAGCGCACCAGCAGCGTATTCCGCGTCTGCACGACGATAACAGATGAAGATCTTGCGCATAACCCTCCGACTCAGCCGAACCGCATGTCGGCATGGACTCTACCTCGGTCGGAGCGTCGCGAACAATCTATGGCCAAAAGCTTGCTGTGCGCCAGCAGATATCAGCACAGGGATCGGGGAAGTGACTATTACGGGGCACGGGGCGGTGGATACTCCCGTGGTCATTGTTTCGGCGATGCCAGCGGCAGCGCGTTCCAACGTCGCATCGACGACGCCAAACGCGCGGCGGAATTGCAACGCGTCAGCGCAGCACCATTCAGCAGACCGCGATCGCCTCGCCGGAGGTTGACGAGCGCGGCGAACTGGTCTATTGGTCTGACCAACAGACCATATGACCAATTCTGGCCCATTCAAGCCCGTGACCCGCTCCACCATCTACGAGCAGGTCGCCGCGCAGATCAGCGCCAAAATCATGGGGGGCTCGCTGTCCTCGGGCACGGCGCTGCCGCCGGAGCGGCAGCTCGCGCAGGAGTTCGGGGTGAGTCGAGCGACCGTGCGCGAGGCGCTCCGTCACCTGCAGGCGCAGGGCCTGCTCGCGCCGCGCGGGCGGACATCGCCGCTCGAGACCGCAACCCCCGAGTCCGCGGTCGACAACTTTCGCGGGGCATTGACCCGAGCCGTCCAACTCGGGGACGTCTCGCTCGCGGATCTGCTCGAGCTGCGGGTCGCGATCGAGACGGCCGCGCTCACGCGCGCGGCGGCAGGCCCGGTCGAGAGCCACTTGGCCGAAGCACGCGCGGCCCTGGCGACGATGGAGCGCCCGAAGGTCGGTTGGCAGGAGTTCTTTCCAGCCGACATGGCGTTCCACACGGCGCTGGTCGCGGCCTCGGGCAATCCGGCGCTCTTGTTCGTGATGCTCGCGGCCAAGGACGGGATCGCGCTGCACCTGGACGAGACCATGCGCGCGCGCTCCTTCACGCGCGCGCGTGAGCGCATCGTCGAGGAGCACCGGGCGTTGTTGCGCGCCGTGGAGCGCGGAAACGCGAACGCGGCGGCGCGCCTGGTGAAGCAGCACGTCGGGGAATTCTACGGTTCATGACCAACGAGGAGACGACATGACGCACGACAAAGAGCGCTTGATCGCTGAGCTTTTGGACCTGTTTGGCGACGCGGTCGTCACTGATCCGGACGTCCTCCTCAGCTACAGTCACGATCCGGCGACGCAGCCGCCGAGTATTCCGCCGCTCGCGATGGTGCGAGTTCGAGAGACGGCCTGCGTGCAGAAGCTGGCCCAATGGGCGACCTTGCGCCGCATCCCGCTGGTGCCACGCGGCGCCGGCACGGGGTTGTCGGGCGGGGTGAGCGCCGGTGAAGGCTCGGTGATCGTCAACTTCGATCGCATGACGCGCATCGTCGAGATCGACGAGGCCACGATGATCGCGGTCGTACAACCTGGGGTGCTGAACGCGGAGCTCAAGGAGGCTGTGCGAGAGAAGGGCCTCTGGTACCCGCCGGATCCTGCGAGCTACCTGACGTGCACGCTGGGCGGGAATGTCGCCACCAACGCGGGGGGCCTGTGCTGCGTCCGCTACGGCGTCACGCGCGACTACGTGCTCGGGCTCACGGCGGTGCGCGCCGACGGCAGGGTGATGCGCACCGGCGGCCGCAACCGTAAAGACGTCGCGGGCTACGATCTGACGCGCCTGCTCGTCGGCTCCGAGGGCACGCTCGCGATGATAACCGAGATCACCCTGCGGCTCCGACGGCTGCCACCGCCATCGAGCACGGTGTTCGCGTCGTTCGACTCGCTCGAAGCCGCAGGGCGAGCCGTTCAGGCGATCGTGCGCTGCGCGGACCCGTCGCTGCTCGAGCTCATGGATCGCACGGCCATCCGCGCGGTCGAGGATTTTGCTCGACTCGAGCTGAACACCGACGCGGCCGCGTTGCTCATCGCTCAGGCCGACGCGAAAGACCATGAGGAGCTCGAATCCATGGTGGCCGCGTGTGAGGGCGCGGGCGCCGCCCAGACCATCGCCACGCGCGACCCGGCCGAGGGCGATCTGCTGATCAACGCCCGCCGGCTGGCCTTTCCCGCGCTCGAGCGGCTCGGCGCCGCGCTGATCGAAGACGTCGCTGTGCCGTTGGCAGCGCTCGCGGAGATGCTGCGGCGCATCGAGGTCATCGCCGAGAACAGCTCGAGCACGATCGCGACCGTGGCGCACGCGGGTGACGGCAATTTGCACCCTTTGATCCTGTTCGAGCGCGGCAATCCTCAGGCAGAGGCTCGGGCTCGCGAGACGTTCAGCCTGATCATGGAACAGGCGCTCGCGCTCGGCGGCACCATCACCGGTGAACACGGCGTGGGGACGCTGAAGGCCGAATTCCTCGAGCGCCAGCTGGACCCGGACTTGATCGAGCTTCATCGCGCGATCAAGCGCGCCTTCGACCCCGACTGGCTGCTCAACCCCGGCAAGGTGATCTCGGTCCCGGGTTAGCGATGCGCGTCGAGGTCGCCATCTGCGCTCGCCTCGAACACGGCGAGGCCGCTGCCGGTTTCCTCAGTCCGCCTGCTCCGAAACGACTGGGCAGTTCACCCGCGCGGCGACCGGGCCGTTGCCGGCTGCGGTGACCGCGGTCGCTACATCCCTGACCTTGTCGAAAGCTGCGTTCGTGTAGGGCGTGACGTTCCAGAGGGGTGAATAGCCGGCGTCGCTGGGGAGCGTCGCGGTTACGTTGTGCGTTTGCATCGAGCCGGGCTCCGTCTTGAATCCGGAGGCAGGGCCTGCCGTGTCGTCGTTGAATGTGACGTAGATGGGAGACGTTGGAACCATACCGTTTAGGGCCTTGATGCCGCCCGCCCGCTCGCCGAAGTTGAAGTAGTGAACCACCATGCCGGTGTACCAGCCACGAGTGAGGCCGGTCCCGGAAGTGTCGCCGGTGGCGCGCAGTGTCGCCGTGGAGCCCGCAGGGACGATCGGGCAGTTGACGATCATGTCGGTCGTCTGCATCGGATAGCCCGAGGCGTCGACGGCCTCCACGCTGGTCAACGCATTGGCCGCGTAGGAATCTGGGACGTCGACGGTAACGACTCGCCAGAAGTCATTGTAGTTGGCGTCGCCGGGGATGACTCCAACGATATTGAGCTGCCCAGGGACCGGCGCCCCGCCCTTCATGGGCACATAAATTGGCGCGGGCACGGTCGGCTGGACGTCGAAGTTGTAGTACTTGATGACTTCACCTTTTGGTCCGAAGCCCTGCGTGATGAACGGCCCCTGGTCGAAGTCGACAGCCGCGTTCGGGCCGGGGAGAGAGGGAGACGCGCTGCGCTTTTGCAGGCGGCCAGCGCTGTCGCTGAAGCGATCGATCATCGCTTGGGGAGCGCTATCCGGGTTCTTGCCCGAGCCCGCACCGGCAGGGTTCATGGTGTCGTCGCTCGAGCAGCCAACCAGGAGACAAGCGCCAAAGAAGAAGCACACCTGATTCACGTAGACCTCCATCGAGAGAAATGCGCCGCACACCGTATTGCGATGTGCCGCGAGTGAGTGGGCGACGAGTCGACTATGTGCGGCCCCGGTGTCCGGTTACCGAGGACGAGCTTTTTTTCTTTCACGCCCGCGCGCGCAGCCCGAAAGCCACTGTTCGAAGCTTCGGCTGTCTCCGCTCACTCCAGAGCCTTGCTGAGAAACAGACGCGGCGGGCTCGTGTAACCGTGGCTCGTGTATAGGCGACGGGCGACCGTGTTTTCGTGCTGCACCATCAGGTGCAGCGCGCGGGCACCGTGTTCTCGCGCGAGCCTCTCGATCGCCCGGAGGGCGCGGCTTCCATTGCCGCTGCCGCGGGCTGTCGGTATCAAGAAGAGCTCCGTCAAGAATGCGTCGCGACCATCCCACTCGAGGTCGTAGCCCCAGGTCAGGACGAAATAGCCGAGCGCCCCCTCGGAGCCGTCGAGCACGGCGACCAGGCCGAGCTCGGGTCCCGCGAGCAGGGCGCGCAACGCTCGCTCCTTCGCAGGCTCGTTCCAAGGGATCCCTTCGAGCGCGTTGAACGGTTCCATCATCCCCAGCAGCAGACTCACATCGGCTGATTTGGCGATCCTGAGACGCAGTTCGGACATTGCCCAGCGTACGCCTGCGGCCAGCGCTCGGTTACCGGCAAGGAAAAAGCACGAGCTGAGACGCAGCTTCGTAACATTGAGGCGAGCCCGGGCACGAATGGACAACATGCTCAATCAAGAAATCCACCTCGTCCGATCGGCGCCCTCGGCGCGGCTGCTGTCACACGCCACGCGATTCGATAGAACAGCCGGGGCAGTGCTGCGTTACGGAATCGTCGCACTGCTCCTGCTCTGGGGCGTCATGAAGTTCACCGCGCTCGAGGCTGAGGGCATTCAGCCGCTCGTCGAGCACAGTCCGCTCGTGTCCTGGGTCTACTCGCTGTTCGGAGTCCGCGTCGGTTCCGGGATGATCGGCGTCGTCGAGATGACCGCCGCCTTGCTCATCTGCACCCGTCGCTGGAAACCGATGGTTGCAGCGATCGGGAGCCTGCTGGCAGTTGGTACCTTCTTGATCACGCTCTCGTTCTTGATCACGACGCCTGGCATCTGGGACCCTGCGAATCCGTTCGGTGGCTTCATCATGAAGGATCTCATCTTGCTGGGTGCGGCGCTCTGGAGCACGGCCGAAGCGCTGCGCGGGGTCGCGTCGCAAGCGGCTCGCAACTCGGGCTAAGGTCAGTTTGCGTCGTGGCAGCGCACCAAAGAAGCCGAACACGACTGAGAAGCCGAACACGATTGAAGCTTGCTCGTCATTCAGTCCTCGTGCTTGCCAGAAAAGCCCGGAAGTTTCGCGCCGAGAACCTCGGCTCGTTCGATTGGTGCGGCTCCGCCAAAAGCTCGTCTGCCCTGGCCATGAGCGCTTTGGCGATCTCTCCCGAGAGGTGCTTGTCGCGGTCAGCCTCACCAGCAAACGCATCCACGATATAGAACACTGCGGGCTCCGTCCGCAGTGCAAACCAGGCCGGCGTAAACGCCTCTGCCGCCGCAAGCGGGGCGGCGCTGGCCAGAAACTTCGCCAGCTCTTCTTCTTTGCCGGCCTTTGCCACGAGTCGAACGACCAAACCAACACGAACCGCCATTGAATACCTCCAGGTGCGTGAACCTATGGCTCGAACCTGGAAAGAACCAGTGGCGGAAACGACAACAATGCTATTGTTTCCGCCATGCAGATTTCCGTGCTCGTTCTCGACGGAGTCTTCGATACGGGGCTCGCAGCGATCTGTGACACACTGCAGGTCGCGAACGCGCTCGCCTCGGGTGGTAGGAATCCCTTCGCTGTTTCTCGAGTCGGTGTTCGCAAGCGGCTGACGACCGGACAAGGACTGAATGTTCCCGTCGACGCTCCAGCGCGTCGGAAGCCGGACTTGGTCCTGGTTCCGGCGTTGGCTGCGAAGACGCCTGCTGTGCTCGATGAAGCACTCGCGCGTTCGGACGTGGGTCGTGCGCTCGACGTCTTGAATGACTGGCATGGTCGCGGCGTGACCGTGGGTGCCGCCTGCACGGCGACGTTCGTGCTGGGCGCCGCTCGATTGCTCGACTCCCAGCCGGCCACGACGACGTGGTGGCTCGCGCCCACATTTCGCGAGCGGTTTCCCTTGGTGAGGCTCGACGAATCGCGCATCCTCATCGAGGCCGGTCCCGTCGTGACCGCGGGCGCAGCGGTGGCGCACCTCGATCTAGCGCTTTGGGTGGTTCGTCGCGTGAGCCCCACCCTGGCGCGAGAGACCGCGCGTTACTTGGCGTTCGACAAGCGCGAAGCGCAGACCTCGTACGCCATCTTCCAGCGCGCGACGTATCGCGACGCGCTCGTCGAGCGTTTCGAAGCATGGGCGCGCGCCAACCTGGCACGATTCTCGACCAAGCGCGCCGCCCGCGCCATCGGTACGAGCCAGCGAACACTCGAACGCCGCTTGCAGCAAGTCCTTCAGAAGTCGCCGCTTCGGTTCGTGCAGGACCTCCGGGTAGCCGACGCGGTACACCGGCTCGAGACCAGCGACGCGAGCCTCGACGAGATCGCTGCGCTGGTCGGCTACGAGTCGGGGATCTCGCTGGGCAATCTACTGCGCAAGCGCACAGGACTTGGTGTTCGGGCGCTGCGCGCGCGGCAGTGAGCCTGGCTCACCGCCGCACGCTCGACCGACGAGCCTCAGAATAGCGGCAGGCCGGGAGTTGCCACGTGCAGGCTCAGCAGTGCTGGGTGAGGAGAACCGGGCTGAAGGCCAAGGGTGCGGCTGAACGCAGAGCTCATGAGGTACAGCTCGTTTCGGTCGCGCCAAGTGGCGCCGAAAACCACGCTCGATGGGGCGTCGAGTAACCCGCCTTGTGCGCGCACGCGAATCTCGGCGTGCCGATCGACGGTGAGCAACGAGTCGAGCGCGTTGACGGCCACCCACAGTGTCTGGTCGCGGTCGAACGCGATGCCGTCGGCCCCCCGCAGCTGGCTGCTTTGCGCGAACACGGTGGGCGTCGGATGAGACGAGCGCAGGTCGATGCGCAGAATGCTGCCCTGGTCCGTGTTCGACACGAATAGCGAGTGCTGACGTTGATCGAGCGCAATGCCGTTCACGCCCAGGGCTCGGAAGACCAGCGCCGGATCGTCGGGCGTCCCTGCCAGGAGCGAGTGCTCGACGAAGATTTCGGCGCGGCCCAAGCGGTCCACTCTCCAGATCCGGGCGAGCACGGGATCGGTGACGAACAGATTGCCGCGATCATCGAACGCGAGATCGTTCGGTGCCCCGCTTTGATCGAGCTCCGCAAACACTTCGACCGAGTCTGCGCTGCAGATCCGCCACACGTACGCCCCTGGCACCGCGGACAAGCTGGTGCTCGCGTTGTACACGCAACCATCCGGCCCCACCTTCACGCCCAAGGCGTTGATCGGTAACGGCAGCGTCGCAAACGTCCCGAACACTCCGCCTGGCGCGCGCCTTCTAATCGTGTTCCCGACGGACACGTAGAGATTGCCATGAGCGTCCGTGGTCACGGACTCGGGGATCTCGCCGCTGGCGAACTCGGCCACGACTTTGGGCTCGCTCGCGCAAACGAGAGCTTCGGCTCCAGCCGATGCGACAGAGCTACTTAAACCTGCAGCGATTGCGGTCGCAGCGATGACGACGGCCACCCTAGTCGTTCCCATATCCTCCACCCTTTCCGATGCCCCGTGCATCGTGTGGTCGACAGTAAACCACATCGCTCGGTGTGATTACAGTGCGGCGTGGCGGTTCTCGGCGGCACCGTCCGTATCGTCAAGTGCGCGTGGCGGATGAGCTCGTCATTCGAGCTGATCTATTCACGCACCGTCACGCGAATGAATCTTGCCCTTCACTCACTGGGCGGCGGCGGCCGAGCGAGCGTTCACAATGGCGAGCTGGCTGTCAGCGATGGTTCGCAGATGCTCGACGTCTTCGCCGGCATCCGGAATCACGAGTCCACCCGCTGCGGCCACCTCCACCGGGCTGATGAGGCCCTTCCGGGAACGCACCATTTCACGAATCAGCAGACGACCAGCCAGCTTTCCGTCCGGCAAGACGAACTCCTGGGAGACGTAGAGCCAACGCTGGTCTGCGCCGATGACTTGACTCACGATCTCGAAGGAAGACATGAGCGGAATCTCGCGGCGGAAGATCAGATCCGCCCCACCAAGGAGCCATAGCCAACGCTCGGACAAGGACCGTTTGAGAAGTTGACTGTGCGCGAGCCAAGCCCACCGAGCATCCTCGGCGACGCGCAAGTACGAGGCGTTGTTCATGTGAAAATACGCATCGCAGTACCAGGGCCAGGCCCTCATTTTGATCCGAAATGGCTGTTTTCCGTCCGCGGGCTTGCCCGTCAGGGCGTGCCACGCCAGCAGGGACCCGACGCGTGCGACATAGGAGATCATGCCCAGCTACTTCGCTACCGCTGAATCGCCGGGTCAAGGGTCATCCACGGGTCGTGCTCTGATCTTCATCGCTGTGAACCGACGTGACAGGTTCCGTCTTCACACCGATGATGATCGAGTAAGCCCGAAAGCAGACCGCGATTCTTCGAGACAGCCAAGAAGAAGCGCTCGGCGATTCCGGATAATGACCCTGCCAAACGATAGGACCAGGGGCGCCACGCGACGAGCGCCCACAAACACGTGATGAAGGCGGCAGGGCCAACCCAAACCTGGCCGTCGTTGCTCACGACCAGTAGTTCGTCACCGAGCCACGGTAAATCTCCGTAGCGAGCCTGGGCGGAGCTGGACGTGGCCGGCAGGAACTCGAGCTCGACGTAGGCGGCTTGACCCAGCATCCAGGTGCGCGCTCGACGGCAGAGCGCGCACCCCGGATCGAACAAGACAGTGAGCCGTTGCGGGACGCTCGGGTGTCGTGCCGTCGCTTCAGCGCCCAAGCGTCGTTCGAGAGCGCTGAGCCACGCATCGGTGGCATCGCCCGGAATCACACACGAATCCTGAGTGACCATGGCTCACCTCAAACCTGCCCCGTGATGGGATCGCGATGACGGAGCTGCGCTGCGACGGGCGGCGGAGCCAGGTGCAGTTGGCCGTGACGACGCAGGCGTTGCAGCACGAACAAGTTGAAGAAGTGGACCACGCCCAGCGAAACCAACAAACGTCCGAGCTTGGACGACAGCACTTCGAACGCGCCGAGCGCGCTCACGACGTCGGTCTGAGCTTGAAGTGTGAGAAAAGCGTAGCCGAGGTTCAGCAGATAGAATCCGACGACGAGCAGATGGTTCACCGCGCCCGCCATTCGCGGGTTGCCGGGAAAGACGTCTTCCAGGAAAACCTGCCCGTTCTTGAACAGCGTTCGAGCCAAAAATACGGTCAAGAGCACGCTCGCGAGCGAGTACGTTGCGTATGCGAACAGCAGAAAGTTCGAAGTCTCCATGAGTGACATCCTTTCGGTACACTCGGGATTACAGAGGTCCGTGTTCGCGGTTGCGGGTCGCGCGAGAAAAACCCGAACTATTGCGATTCCAGTAACACACGAATGAACGTGACTACCGGGGGGATCAGGCCCAGCCACAGCCCGAGCCAGAGTCGATACTCGCGGTGGAGTGGTCGCTGACAGCGCGCGGCTTCGAGCAACGTGAGCCAGACCAAATACAAGAGCACGAATTCGAGCGTGCCGCCGAACACCGGTAGGTACGCCGCCCACGTCACCGCGGCATGGCGTTCGATCGCGCGATGCACCACGAACAGCAGCAGCAGCGCGAGGCCCAACTTCAGCACGCTGTGGGCGCTCGCGATGGGACGCTTTTCGTCGCTACCATCGAGGCCGGCTTTGCGCCAATGTCCGCGGAGCACGCCGTACGAAGCCAACGCGACGGCGAACGCGACGCCGGCCGTGAGCGTGGGCCACGTTTCGAAGCGGGCGCGCGTGTACACGTGACCATCGGCGAGCGGACGAACGCCAAACGCAATCATCGGTACGGGCTCGTTCTGACTCAGCACGCGCGGCGTAAATGACAGCACGAACGCGTACAAAGCCATCGCGTTGGCCGCGGCGAAGGCCAGGCTGACGGCTTGTAGCCAACTGCGCTCTTCGGGCGGCAACTCGGCGTGCGAGCTCGACCGAGCGTCCGTGAACTTACCGTCGGCGGACCAAGCGGGTAACGCATCGAGCGCGACGACGAGCTCACTCAGCCCTTGAAAGCGTTCGCCGGGCAACTCTGCGGTCGCGCGCGCGATGAGCTCTCGCACGGGCGGGCTGAACTTCCCGCTCGACGGCAAGGTCGTGCCCGTCAGCATTTCGCGCAGCAGAATGCCGAGCGCATAGATGTCCGTCGTGGGATGTGGACGCGCACCCGATCGCGCTTCGGGCGACATGTATGCGGGCGTGCCGGCGACCAAGGCGGGGTGCGTCAAGCCATCCGCAGCGTCGACTGAACGCGCGAGCCCGAAATCAGCGAGCTTTGGGCGGTCTTCTGCGTCGAACAGCACGTTTTGCGGCTTCAAATCGCGGTGCACGATGCCCGCGGCATGCGCCGCAGCGAGCGCTTCGGCCAGCGCGCGCGTGACCGCGATGGCTCGAGTGGGCGCGAGCGGGATTCGCTCCGCAAGCGTGCCGCGTGCGGCGTATTCCATGACCAAGTACGCTTGACCATCAGCGGTCACGCCAAAATCGTGCACCGTGATGATGTGTGGGTGATTCAAGCGCGCCAGCGCGCGTGCCTCGCGTTCGAAGCGTGCCACGAACTTCGGATCCAACGAAAGCTGGGGCGCGATCAGCTTGACTGCAACCTCGCGTCCGAGCTTCACGTGCTCGGCAAGCAGCACGCGCCCCATGCCGCCGCGACCGAGCTCGTGTCGCAGTGACAAGCCCGGCAACTCGAGCTCGACAGCTGCGAATTCTTCGTCGCCTGCAAATAGCAAACAGCGCGGACACACGGTCACTTCGTCGGCGGGAGAAACGGCGCCGCAGCGCGGGCATGAGGCGCTCATTCACCTCCGAGCAAACCGAGCACGAAGGAGAGCTCGGCGTCGACGGCACCGGGTTCGTCCACGGTCTCGGCGATGCGAGCCCGGAAAAGCTGCTGGAAGCGCCGCTTCGAACGATACACGAACGACTTGAGCTGCGGCACGCTGAGCCCGTAGCGGGCCGCCAATTCGGGATACGGCTCCGCCTCGCGGAAGCTGAAAATGCGCTCCAGTATCTCGAACGGACCGCTGCGTTCACCCGTTTCGATTTCCGCGCGCAGGTCGCTCAGCGCGGCTTGAAACTGAGCGACTGCAAACGCGCGATCGAACATGCGCTCCGGTGAGTCGTTGGACGCGGCGACCAGCGCTTCGACCGAGTCGAGCGGTACGGTGAGCTTGGCCTCGCCGCGCTTGCGTGCGCTGTCGTACTCGTGCAGATTGATCAGATGGCGCGAAAATCCTGCCGCCAAATAGCTCCGCAACCGCCCGCGTTCGGGGTCCAATGCTTCGATCGCGTCGCCCTTCAACAAACGCTCGACGAAGCTCTGTACCGCGTCTTCAGCGCGTTCGCGAGATAGCCCTTTCTTCCTCGCCAACGCGTACAAAGCGTTCCAACGCGGAGTGATGAGTTCACTCAAGGCCGCGCGCCGCGCTTCATCGCTCTGGCTTGCACGCAGGATCAACGTCCAGCGGGTCTCCGGAAAGGCACCCGGGCGCGCGCTGGGATCAGGGTCTAGCGGCATGAAGGCTGCATTATAGCCGAGGGGCGAAGTCAACCCGGGCGCGAACGTCCGGGCCACGAAACGGGCCAAATTCTCGGGCCCGTCCACGCCGACCACGTTTGGGACGCGCAGCTCCTCGACCATCGACCGTCTTGCTTGCTCCGATGAGTTGCGACCCAAACCTTGATACACTGCGGCGCATGCCGGTACGGAAGCGATGGGTACGGGCGCTGCTTGGCTTCGTTCTATCGAGCGGTTGCCGATTCGTGGGGCTCGAGCAGCAGTGCCGCGAGGGCAACACGGAAAGTTGCGTGCGCCTGGCTCAACGGTATGCAACCGGCAGCGGCGAAAAGAAGGATTCGGCGCGCGCGGCCGAGCTATTTTCGCGGGCCTGCTCGATGGGCGATCCGGTCGGCTGCGACGCCTTGGGGCAGATGCAGCAGCACGGCTCAGGTGTCGTGAAGGACGCCGCGCTCGCGGCGCGCCATTTCGAGCAGGCCTGCCGCCGTGGCTACGGCCTTGGTTGCAACAACCTCGGTTGGCTGCACGAGCACGGTGAGGGCGTCGAGCGCAACCCGCAGAAAGCAGCGGAGCTGTATGGCCAAGCGTGTGATAGCGGTGAGCTGATCGGCTGCGGAAACCTGGGTCTGCGATTCGAAAACGGCGACGGTGTGGCCGAAGACTTGGCACGCGCCGCTGCGCTTTACCGGCGCGTTTGCCAGGACCCCAAAGAGGTGTTTGGACCCGGCCTCGAAGCGAAACTGCAGGCATGCACCAACTTGGCCAAGGCATTGATTTTTGGGCGCGGCGTCCCCAAGCAACCCGAAGAAGCGGTCGCGTTGCTGGAGTTGAGCTGCGCCGCAGGAGCGCTGGCGGCGTGCTCCGACTTGGGCGCCGCCTACGGGCAGGGGTTGGGCGTCGCGTCCGATCCGGCCAAGGCCGTGGCGCTGTTCACTCGCGCCTGCGATGGTAGCGCGTTGCAGGGGTGCGCTGGGCTGGCGAGCGCGTACCTCCGGGGCCTCGGCGTCGCGCAGGACTCGAAGCGCGCCGAGACGCTCGCCCTCAAAGCTTGCGATGGAGGCTCGAGCGCAGGCTGTGCGCTGTTGGGCGTGATTTACGAGGCGGGCAGTAACGGCGTAGGACGCGACCTACCCAAGGCCGCTCGCTACAGCGAGCAGGCGTGCCAAGGTGCCGTCGACGATGCCTGCGTGAACTTGGGCGTGCTGCTCGAAGACGGCCGGGGCGTGCCTCGAGATCTGCCCCGATCGCGAGCGCTGTTCGAACGCGCGTGCTCGCGGAAGGTGGCTGGTGCTTGCTACAATTTGGCCCTGGCTTACTCCGAGGGTAAGGGGATCGTCAGGGATCCAGTCAAGGCCGGCGAGCTATTGAGCTCGAGTTGCGAAGGCGGCATCGCGGATGCCTGCACGAACCTGGGCGTGCTGGTCGAACGCGGCGAGGTGAAATCGAGCGAGGTCTTCCGCGCACTCAAATTGTTCGAGCGCGGATGCCAGGGTGGCAACCAGCTCGGTTGTACGCACGCCAAGCGAGCCATCCAAGAAGCAGCGCGACGCGCGAGTGCTGGGTGCAAGGCTGGCGACGGGATGTCGTGCTTCATCATCGCTTCGATGCACCAACATGGCGATGGCGCCCCCAAGGATTTGGAGAAAGCGGCCACGCTATACGACAAGGCCTGCAAGCGAGGCGCGCTCGATGGCTGCTCCGCCCTCGGAGGTCTGTATAAAGCCGGTGAGGGCGTGGCGCATGATACGAACCGCGCACGCCAGCTCCTCGAGCAAGCCTGCAGCGGCGGTCTCTCTCGCGGTTGCGGCAACCTCGCAGCGCTCCTCGTCGACGAAGGTGAGTTGGCGAAGGCCATAGAGCTGTTCCGCAAGGCCTGTGCGGACGGCGACGGAATATCGTGCACCAATCTGGCGCGTTTGCAGCATAGCGGCCGAGGCGCCGCGCCGAACCCCGACCTCGAAACCGAGCTCATCAAGCAAGGCTGTCAGAAGGGCGACCGCGAGGCTTGTGCGCTACTTTCGACGGATTGAGGCGATTGTTGCGGCGGCTCTCGCGTAGGCGAAACGATAGGGACGTAGACTCGGAATTGGCGCAGGGCAACGCGATGCCCGCGAACTTTCCCGCTTACTCAAGTTCCCGGGGCGCGCAGATTTTGCGATGCGTCGTCGATCACGAGCAGCCAATCACCGGCGGTGGGGGGGGTGAAGTCCTTCTTGCCGGTCGTCGCAAAAATTCCAATCAGCGTGCTTTGACCGTTGCTCGGGCTGTACCACCAAGCCTTGGCTTGTGTGCCAGAGACCTTCGTCAGGTCGACGGTCAGCGGGCGACTCGTCGGGGTGAAAGCCATCACGGTCGAGCCGCTCGAAGTACGTGCGGCCACTACGTAGTCCGCGTAACCCTCATATCCCAGATTGCCCATCACCACGGTGTGCGCCTGATCAGGCACCAGATCATACCAAGCGCGCGATGAAAATAGCCGGTACCAGAGCTGTGTCTGCTGGGTACCCGGCGTATCCATCTTGTTGCGCCAGTTGTAGAACGCCCACCAGGCTTGCCCGGCGCAGAAGCTCGAGCCCGCGCCGCCCATCAGCATCACGTCATAAGCCTTACGCCGGATGTTCTCCACCGTACCGCCAGGCTCGCCTTCATAGCTCTGATCCAGATTGTAGTGCATCATCACCGGCTGCCGGTTGTAGCTCTCCAAGTTCCGCAGGTAGGTAATTTCGCTGTTGTATGCGTAATAGCCGTTGATGTTCATGTACGACGCGAACGTCGGATTGTCTGTCGATATCACGCCGTTCGGGCGACTCACGCTATCCCAGTGCGCGGTCCAAAAGTGAGAGTCGCTCTCGCGAATGCCATCGACGATCGCCTTCAAACGATTCTCGAGCTCACTGCCAGCGGCCGGCGTGTTATCGCCGCCCGCAACCCAGATGACGTTGCTGAAACCCTTGTAGCGCTGACCCAAAAACCTGCCATACGCGAGGCTCTTGGCGACACCGTTGTTCGAGCTCAGCATCTCGTCGAACCAACCTTGTGTCGGCTCGCCGACGTAGCCGAGGTAGGAAGGCACGAGCGCCACCAACATCCCTCGCGCCTTCGCCAAGTTGATCACCGCGTCGGCGTGCGCAAAATAGTCCTCGTTGTAGCTCGAATAATCCCACTGCGTTTTGAACGGCGAGGTCTGCTGCCAGTTCGGAGGGTTGCCCGCCATCCGCACGTCGTACGAGATGATGCTCACCAGCACCGCGTTGAATCCACGCTGCTTCAACGCATCCAAATAGTCCGTCGCGTCCGCAGTCGAGAGACTCTGAATCAGACCCCACGACGACGCCTGGTTGATCAAAAATGGTACGTTGTTCTGATCCACCAAGTAGCGCTTGTTCGCCGAGAACTTGAGTGGGAAGGCGACGGAACCGGTCGCGACTGGCGCGCTTCCGCCCGCGCCTGCTGAAGCCACGGCGCCACCTACTGCGGAGTTCGAACCTGCAGCGCCATCGGAGCCCCCAGACGCAGACTTCGAACCTGCAGCGCCAGCGGAGCCCCCAGACGCAGACTTCGAGCCGCCAGCGCCAGCAGAGCTAGCTGCGCGGCCTCCACCAGCCGAGGAACCCGCGCGCGCTCCGCCAGCGGAGCTACCTGCGCGGGGGCCACGATTGAACCGAAAGGCTTCGGCTTGCGGCACACTCGATCCACCAGTGCCCTCACCGGGGGTGCTGTCTTCCGAGTCTTGCTCGTTCGGCGCATGCCCAAACGTTCCGCAAGCGAAAGCACACGCCCCGGCGAGCGCTAAAACGACCGAATACGTTCGCCGATCAGCGTGACGCGGAAGCCGGCGGCGCTCCGTGGGCAGTTGATTCAGAACCACTCGAATCGACTATATCCAGCACAGTGCGCGTATGTCGAGCGTCGGCTCAGACGACAACACCGCATTCAATCGGAGAAGGCGCGCGGGTTCTGACCAAAGCGTCGTCAGCACCGAATGAAGACCGTCGTGATTTCGCTGCTCTGGGTTTGCAGCTATTGCAAACTTACACACGAGCAGTTTTGCATCACTGACCAGGCCGATGGCTCGACGCCAAAGGCCGCTCCGGACTCGAGGCGTTCGAACCCTGGCTCCCAAGCCGAAGCTGCGCGGCTAGCGCGCCGGAGCGCGCGCGGCGCAGGGCGACACCGCGTTCGCGCCACGCACGCCGCAGGGCGTGTTCGCGCTGGGCAACGGAAAGGGTGTACCCGCGTCGTCGATCTGCACGGCAGCAGTCGAAAAGCTTTCGACCCCACGCCGATCGACGACCAGTCGCAAGCGCCAGCCCAGGGCATTTTCGGGCACATCCAGCAGATCGAAGGCGAAGTTGCCCAAGCTGTAGACGATCGGTTTGCCGCGGTACATTTCGGCGCCCTGCGTGACATGCGGATGCGCGCCGATCACTGCGCTCGCGCCGGCGTCGATCAATGCGTGGGCGAGGTCGCGTTGTCGGGCGCATGCGGCCGGCTCATTTTCCCAGCCCCAATGCAAGAACGGCAGGATCACGTCGGCGCCCGCGGCGCGCGCGCGAGTCACGTCGAGCACCATCTGCTCTTCTTCCGCCCAAGCCACGCCCGCTTGCTCCGGCGTCGCCTCGAACGAGCGCGGCTGAAAGTCGTCATAGCCGAGCAGCGCGATGGTTACTCCGCGCTTCTTCAACAGCAGCGGTGTGTGCGCAGCGGTCGAATTGCGACCGCCGCCGAAGTAGCCGATCCCTGCTGCATCGAGCCGCGTCAGCGTCTCCAGAAAGGCGGAGAGCCCGTAGTCACCCGAATGGTTGTTGGCGACGGAGACGGCATCGAAGTGCTCGCGCAGGCGAGGCAGGGTGCTCGGCGACGCGCGGAACGTGTAGACCTTTTCGACCGCAACACCGCCCGTCGCCACCGGGCATTCCAGATTGGCAATCGAGAAATCGGCCTCGAGCAGCGCCGCGCTCGGGGCAAATCGATCGAAGCCGGGCAGAGCGCCCTCGCCCAGCTTCGTCTCGAGCAAGACATCACCCACGAAGCTGAGTGTGACTCGCTGATCGGTCTCCCCACCGCAGCCCATGACCAGGAGCCCAATGGCCGCCCAGCAACGCACGGCGCTCCTTCTGCTCATCGAGTCAGCTCACACCAGTAGTCGAGCTCCCGCTGATCGGCTGAATAGACCAGCTGGCGCCCTGTGAAGCCGTAGCGCGTCTCGGTCTCGTGTGAGAAGGGCGGCGCGAACTTGCTCTCTTGAAGCAGCCGGGCTCCGGGGTTGTCGCCTTGATAGGCGTAGGCGTAAACGTTGATCGAAGCCGCGCGCCACGGCTCGCGCACGTAGATCACCTTGAGCGAAAAGCGATCCGCGACGTCGACCGCCTTCACGGCATACGGATTCTTGGTGGCCGGAAACTCGAGCCGCTTCACTTCACCGCCATAACTCACGCGGCATACGACCGCAGGCGGGTGCCGATCACAGCCGAGCGCCCCGAATGCCCCGAGCAGCGCCAGAGCGAAACGTCGCGAACCCACGAAGTGGCGCATACAACGCGCAACGTAGGCGGTCGCTCGGTCGTCTGCAAGCGGACGGATCAACGCATGCGAAAGCATCACGGGCTCGCGCGCGTGGGAAGCTTTCGTTGCATGGCTGCAATCGTGATCTGCAGTTCTGGGCGTAGCCGGTTTTTTTTGCACGCCGCATGCTCGGCTGGAGGCCACGCTCCCAGGGCGTGGCTCGACCAGGCCATCCCGAGGCGTCCGAGTTCCTGGCCCGCATGCGTTCGTCCCGGCGCGAGCATCCGCATGCCGTGCGGTTCGCGCAGCGCGGACGCCGCCGGGATCGCGCTGCTCTCCGCTGGGGTCTCGCAGCTGCGGCCCACGCGCTGCTCGCGCTAGCCGCGCAGCGCGGCCAAACGACTCGACAGGCTCTTGAATTCCAATTGCTCGAACAATTGGCCGAGCGCATTCAACGAGTCGCGGCTGGGCACGGACCAGCCAGGCGAGTGCTCGGCGATCGGGGCATCGTCTCTCAGCCGCGCGAGAGCCTCGGTGTTCAGAATCTGCTCGCGATGCGTGAGCAGCACTTCGCGCAGGCGTGCGCTCTCGACGCTCTCGAGGTCCGCGAAGAGCTCTCGGCAACTGTGCTTTCCGGCCAGGAGCTTCTTTGCGCTCACCGCGCCGATGCCCGGGACGCCGGGCAAATTGTCGGATGGATCGCCGAGCAGCGACACGTAGGCGGGTAAGCACTCGGGCGCGACGCCGAAACGCGCCGTGACCGCCGCTTCGTCGTAGATGACGGCATCTTTGCTGCGACGCCCCGCGAAATACACGCGCACCGGTTCGCGCGCCAACTGCAAGAGATCGCGATCTCCGCTCACGACCAGCGCGGACACGCCCGAAGCGCGTGCGCGCTTGGCGAGCGTGGCCAACACGTCGTCCGCTTCGAACCCGGGACAACGAAAAGCGGGTACCGAAAGCGCGTCGATCAGCTGCTGCAGGCGGTCGAATTGGGCAGAAAGGCTGGACGGCGTGGCGGGCCGGCCCGCCTTGTAAGCGGCGAACGTTTGGTGACGAAACGTGGCTTGCGGCGCGTCCAATGCGAAGGCCAGCGCCGCCCCCGGTCGTTCACGCATCAACTTGAGGAGCAACGACGATAGTCCATAGAGCGCCGACGTGGGCTCCCCGGCGCGCGTGCTCATCGGCGGCAGGGCGTGAAAGGCACGAAAAAACAAAGAGTAGGTGTCGAGCAACAGCGTCTGCGCGCGCCCTGGGTTCACCCGCCCAGCTTAGCAAGTGCCGGCTCTTGCGCTGCACGCCTTCGTCCATCGAGCTCCCCGCGAGGCCGAAGAAGCCTCAACCACGCAAGCTCAACGTCCACGGCGGCCGTCGCGCTCGGCCAGGAAATCCTGACACAGATAGAAGCTCGCAATATGCAGGGCTTGCGAGAACGAACCCTCCCGAATGGCGCTGCGAATGGCCGCGACTTCGACGAGCTCGTGCACGATTTCTTCGGAATCGTCGAGCTTCTGCTGGCCTCCCGCGGCGAGCCCCTCGGCCAGAAAAACATGCAGCCGATTCGTTTGACGCGCTGGGTTGGCGAACACCGCCGCCACCTTGGTCCAAGTCGCAGCTTCGAAGCCGGTCTCCTCGAGGAGCTCTCTGCGCGCCGCCTGGAGGGGCGTTTCACCGTCGTCGACCACGCCGCCCGGCAGCTCCACGCACGTCGCGTTCCCCGCATAACGGTACTGCTTCACGGTGAGCACGCGCGAATCCGACGCGACGGCGTAGATGTGCACCCACTCCTTCTCTTCGAGCACGTAATACGGGCTGAGCCTCCTCCCGCTCGGCAACTCGCACTCGTCCGCGCGCAACGTCAACCAACGATCACTCAGCAAGATTTCGCTCTTGATCCGCAGCCAGGCTCTCATGGCGGACGAGTATGAACGAAACTGCAGCGAGGCTCCAAGTCAGCCAAACGCCAACGAAAGATCTCGACTCGGCACGTGCGTATCGGGGGTTGGTTTGATGGGGCCGCGTCACGGCTCTCGGCGTCACAACCTTCGGCGTCCAATTGCGGCGGGCGAGATCCAACGAGCTAGCGACGCCCAGGGCACAGTGCCGCGGCGCGACGCCGAAGGCTGCGACGCAACGAACCGTGATCGGTGACCATCAACCCCAATCCCAGTCATCCCCCAAATACGCGGTGAACGACGACCCGCCGCGAACGTCTCACAGATGCCTCACTTGGAGATACGCACGATGCCCCCCGAATCGAGGCCAACGTAGATCGAGGTTTCGTCGCTAGTGACCGCCGTAATCTGGTCGTGCTCGAACGTTGCCAGGGGCACGAAAGAATCGCCGGCCAGAGTCAGGCGGTAAAGGCGCTGTTCGCCGTCTACGTTGGGCCCGACCAAGTAAGAAGCGACTTCATCGGGAAACTGGAAGCGCAACGGCGGGTACAGGTGCACGGTTTGCGGCGCGCTCCCGGACTTGTCTACGCGCCCGTAGATCGTCGCACCCAAGGCGTCCGCGGGCGCCGCGGCGAGC
>DASSMT010000373.1:0-17645 GCA_035688655.1 Polyangiaceae bacterium
CCCCCGGACTTGTCTACGCGCCCATAGATCGTCACACCCAAGGCGTCCGCGGGCGCCGCGGCGAGCAAGTAGAGATTGTCTGAATCCGACCACAAAACGTCGGCGACCACGCCCGGCGAGACACTGGTGGATTGCGACAGATCAGCCAAAGGCGTCGCAGAGATACCAGCGCTATTCGAGTAGTAAACAATACCCGAGTCGACCACGAACGCTCGCACGCCAGATGCGAGTGCGCCGCCGAGCGCAGTCGAGAATGCCCCGGAGACGCTCGCTTGATTCAGTTGTGCTGGAGCCCGAGCCGCCACCGCAGGCCACCGCCAAAGCGAGGCTCGCCAGGCACAGGCCGTATGCTTCCGAACTCGAACTGAGAACCCCCATTTGATCCTGACCCGGAAGCTACGGCCTCGCCGGCTACCGCGCAACATTTCAACGTCCTGCCCGCCCCGAACGCACCGTTCGAGCGCGCTAGTCTTCATCCCCCAGGGTGATGGCGCGGCGCGGCGGTCGCAGGGCCGGAGCAGGACGAGTGGTCTTCTACTTGCACCAGCCCGCGCGCAGCACCTCGCTTCTGCTTCACGTCACCTCAGCCTGCGTCCGAGAAAGTCCAGCATCAGGCGCGAGATTTCGTCGAGTTTGTCTTCGAGCGCGAAGTGGCCGGTGTCGAGCACGTGCAACTCGGCGTGCGGTAGGTCGCGCAGGTACGGTGTCGCACCTTCGACAGGGAAGATCACGTCGTTCCTACCCCAGACGATCAGCGTTGGCGGCTGGCGTTCGCGAAAGAACGCCTGGAATCGCGGATAAAGCGCGACGTTCGTGCGGTAGTCGCGGAACAGATCCAGCATGATCTCGTCGATGCCCGGGCGATCGAGCAGCGCCTGATCCTGCAGCCAGTTGTCCGGAGCGATGCGTGCGGGGTCGCGCACGCCTTGGAGATATTGCGACTTGGTCGCTTGCAAGGTCAGCGCACCGCGCAGCGCTGCGCGATTGGCCGCAGAAGGATCGGCCCAATACGCCTTGATCGGGTTCCAGAACTCGCGCAGCCCCTCTTCATAGGCGTTACCGTTTTGCACGATCAGCGCGCTGACGCGCTCCGGGTGCCGCAGCGCGAGGCGATAACCGACGGGCGCGCCATAATCCTGCACATATAGCGCGTAGCGTGAGGCACCGAGCTGAACGAGTAGCCCATCCACGAGCTCCGCAAACTGCGCGAACGTGTACGAGAACGTCGCGCGAGGCGGCGCGCTGCTTTGACCGAAAGCGGGATAGTCCGGCGCGATCACGTGATAGCGCTCGGCGAGCCGTGGGATCAGGTTGCGAAACATGTGTGACGACGTGGGAAAGCCATGAAGCAGCACCACGACCGGTGCGTCTTTCGGGCCCGCCTCACGGTAGAAGAGGTCGACGCCGGCGACCTTGGCGAACAAATGCCGCGTGACGCTTGCTTGAGCGTGGCCCGGGTCGCGCTCGCCGTCGTGAGCGGGTGCCTCGGCTGCGGGCGTGAGCAGCGCAGCGGCGAGCAGGGTGGCAGATAGTCGCGAAATCCAACGCATGGGGACCTCCTGTGCTTGTAACGTTTAAAGTCTCATTTTAAGCGTTACGCCGGTCACGTAACTCGTCAAGCGCCGTTTTCTGGTTACAATGAGAGAACGAGACGATGACCTCGAACGCCCTGTTCCTGGCGAGCCAACCCGGGCTCGATTTTCTGAATACCCGCTTTGCGCGGCTGCCAGAGGGCACGCCGGTCGAGGTGATCGGTGACGGTGCTGCGTTCCTCAGCTGGTTGGTCGAAGCGAGCTTGCTCGAGCGCGCGGTCGCAACGAGATTGACGCGCCGCTTCAGCGCCGCGCAGCTCGATGCCGCAGCTGCGGACGCGCGCAAGCTTCGGCATTGGGCCGAGGACTGGATAGCGCGCTGGCGAGAACATCCAGATGCGGACTTCGCAGCCGAGCTGCGCCGACTGAACGGTCTACTCGAGCGCGTCAGCGCTTACCGCAGCGTCGCCGCTCGGAGCGGCAAATTCGCGGTGACGGAACACGCGCGTATCGAAGCGCCCGGTGATTTGCTGGGCCTCGTCGCCTGGCAGGTCGCGAAGCTGGTTCTGGAAGAGTCTCCTGAGCTCGTGAAGCGCTGCGCTGGCTCGGGCTGCGTGCTCTGGTTCCTGGATAGAACCAAAGCCCATCGCCGCGTGTTCTGCAGCGCCCAGGCCTGCGGCAACCGCGCAAAGGTCGCGGCATTCCGCGAACGCCAGCGCGAGTCGCGCTGAAAGGAGCGCTCACCGCCTAGCGGTCTCGACAGACCAACACTGGCTTCGAAAACTCGGCAGCGAGAGAGGCGTCAGCGCAGCGCATCGCGCTCGGACAGTCGTTGTCGTCGCGGCAAGCGAGATGACCGAGGTGCGAAAGACAGCTGTTGCTCGAAGTGCACTCGCTAGCCGAAAGTGGCCCGAAGTCGCGCCCCCATTCGGGCGTGAGGCAGCACGCTCGCTTGGCCTCGCAATCCTGCGGTCCGGTGCATCGGGCTGGGAACGGCGCACATGCCGAGCTACCGCGCAGGCACGGCGCCTGAACCAACGCACGCTCACCGCAAAAGTGCTTGTCCTCGGCGCGAGTCGTCGCATATGGCGCAAACTTCGGCTCGAGCTGCGCGTCGTAAATCGGCTCTGCGTCGCGTTTCACCTGCAATCCGAATTGCGCGGGCGCGGCAGCAAAAGTCAATCCTGCGACGCTTACCCTTCCATCTCGTACCTGCGTGCGCAGCTCGAGCGCCATGCCGCAACCGGTCTTTCCGCGGTCCTTTGCCTGCGCATCGAGGGGCAAGTCGACAGTGAATCGGCACGGATTCGCACCGGGCCAACTGAGCTGAATGTGATAGCTTCCGCGCTCGACCAGCGGTGGGTGAAATTCGAGCGTGACCGCGCCCGGGCACGGCTTCGCCCGCGTACGGCTCCAGATCACGAAAGTGATTGCCAATGCAGCGCCGACAATCGCTCCCAAGCGCTGTGCGGTCGAAGGCGACAAGGAAAGCAGCGTAGCTTGGTCATAGTCCGAGGTCACGCCCGCAATTTTTACGCAGAGCGATTCGCCACGTGCCCCACTCCTCAAAAGTCGTACTTCGTGCACGAAGTACATTGTCGCTCGCGAGGAGCTCCCTCTGTCCGGTACCCCTTCGAGTGTCGCAAAGCGAGTCGCGCAGGCTCACTTCATCCGCGCTTCGAGCCGCTTGGTTCCACCGTGATAGACGAACTTGGCGTCGGCGAAGCTCGGCGGGCCCATGAAGCCGCGCGCGTTGTTCGACGCGCAATAGTCTTCGGTGGGCATGCCGACGAAGTTGGTGTCGAGTTTCCCGTTGTCGTTTTTGTCGTGGAACGCCGAGAGCCCGTAGGTGCCCGCGGGGATGCCGCGAAAGATACAGATGGGCCGGGCGGTGTTGGCGCTGACCGCGGCGGCTCCCACGGGTTTGCTCAACCAGCCGTCGCGTGCAAAGAGTCCACAGCGTACGGTGCCGCCGCGCTCGCGGAGCTCGGTGCGGAATTGTACTTCGTTCGCGGCAGAATCTGCTTCGGCCGCGTCGACCGTCGAGCAAGGGATTGTCGCGAGCGCGAGCGCGGCTCCGCCCCAGCACAGGGGGCCCGTGAAGCGCCGAGCGCGGCGTTGTCCGACTTGCAGAGTGGCGACCTCAGTGCGGTGAAGTGTGTTCATGGCGCGCTTTCCTTTCGTTCTTCCCGAGCATTTCTGGCAGCCAAAATTGGAAGCGTTCATGGCAATCAGCGCGCGCGAACGCGGCTGCCACGCGGCGCGCTCCCTGGCGCAAGTCTTTGGACTCGAGTAGCTCGCTGAATGCACTGCGCAGAGCGCGCGGTGTGGCCTCGCCCGCGCGGACGAGGCGACCCGCGCCCGCGCGTTCAATCGCCGTCATGGCCAGGTATTGGTCGAGGTTCGACGGGATCCCCAGCACGGGCTTCCCTTCCGCGAGCGCCTGATAGCTCGTGCTTGCACCGCCATTGGTCACGACGAAACTCGCCTTCCGCGCCAGGATGGAACCTGGCGCGAAGGGGACCACGTGCACGTTGGCTGGAGCGTCGAGTCGCTCGAAGCGCCCCGCAGTTGCCAGAACGGCATTGACCGGAAGGTCGCCGACGACCTGCAGCACGCTTGCGAGTGCGGAGTAGCGCCCCGACGAACCGATGGTGACGTACACCAGCGGTCGATCTTCGCGAAAGCGCGGACCGAGGTCGACCATGGCTGCTTGGGGCGACCAGGGGATGGGCCCCAAATAGCGATGTTTTGCGGGCAAATTACGGGTGGGGCAAAGCTCCGGAACGTCGGGGTAGAGCGTGAAATCGCCATCGACCAGCGCTTCGAGCAGGCCCCCGCTCGGGGTCAAACCGCGGCGCTTCCTCACGCTTTCGAGCGGCGCCACGAAATGGGCGAACGCGACGGGCAAGACTTTCGGCCAATGACGCGCCGCCCTCGTTGCGCCGACGAGTGACACGATCGGGTGGTCGGGGACGGGAAACGACGCTCGCTCCGCGAACGGACTCATGTACGCGTTGATGAGCGTCGCCAAAGGAATGCCGCGAAGTCGCGCGCTCACGGCCAGTGACAAGCGAAAGTCGCCAATCACCAGATCGGGGCGAACGCGCTCGAAGAGGTCGAGCTCTTCATCGACGTAGCGCTCGAGCACGGCCGGCTCGTACAAACGTTCGCCGCGCTCGATCTTCTCGAGCGCGCGCCGCCGATCGATCGTGAATAGCGGAAGTGGCTCGAGACCGCTCCCGACGAGAGCGATTTCGTCGAAGGGGCCACACGCGAAATAAACCTCGTAGCGTTCGCGATCGACGCGCGCTGCGAGCGCCGCCAGCCGCACCACCTGCGCGAGCGTGATCGCCTCGGAGACGAAGAGCAACCGGCGCCGGCTCGGCCTATGACTTATACAATTATTAGACACTGTAAACTTTCACCGCTTGACGCCGTCGATTTCGCTACTCATAGTATTAGACACAAATTGGTCAAGTGGTGAAGCAGCTCGATTTCTTACTGGTCGGAGGTGGCCTCCAAAACGCGCTCATCGCGTCGGCGCTCGCGCACCATCAACCGCGGGCACGGGTCGCCATCGTCGAGGCCGAAAGCCGCGTCGGCGGCAATCACGTGTGGTGTTTCCACGCCGAGGACGTTTCGCTGGAAGCCGCCCCGTTCGTCGAACCATTCGTCGTGCGACGCTGGCCGAAGTATCGAGTGCACTTCCCGACCTACGCTCGAACCCTCGAGGATTCGTACGCGGCCGTGACCTCAAACGCTTTGCACGACGCTCTGGTCGGCCTGTCGGGGCGTACGCGAGTCGAGCTCATGCTCGGCACAGCGGCGCGCTGCGTCGAACCCTATCGAGTCGAGCTCGAGTCGGGTGACCTGCTCGAGGCGCGATGGGTGATCGATGCCCGAGGACCCGAGCGCTTCGCTCGCACGGAAGCCATCGGCTACCAAAAATTCATTGGTCTCGAGCTGGAGGTGAGCCCGGAAAGCGCGCCCAGCGAGCCGACCTTGATGGACTGTACCATCGAGCAGCGCGACGGGTTGCGTTTCTTCTACGTCCTGCCGCTGGCCGAGCGACGAGTGCTGGTCGAGGACACGTATTTCTCCGACCATCCCGAGCTAGATGAGCGCGTGATCGAGGCAGAAATCCTGCGCTACGCCGAGCACCGAGGACTAGTCGTGAAGGGCATCGCACGCAAGGAACGCGGCGTGCTCCCGCTTCCGTCCCGCGCTCCGGTGGCGGTGTCGAGCCGCTCCGGGCTAGTTCACGCCGGCTATCAGGGCGGGTGGTTTCACCCGACGACCGGCTATTCGTTCCCGCTCGCCGTCCGGCTCGCCACTCTGATCGCCACGGCGACCGAGGGCGAGCTGCCGCTTCGGCTCAGTGAGCTGATCACTCGCACGGCACGCCAGCAACGCTTCGCGGTGCTCTTGAATCGCATGCTGTTCCTCGCTTTCGCACCCGAGCTTCGTCGAGCGGTGTTCGAGCGCTTCTACAGACTCCCACCAGACACCGTGCGGCGCTTCTATGCGCTCTCGCTCAGCGGAACCGATCGAGCGCGCATCGTGTGTGGCCGTCCACCGCGTGGCCTGTCCGCGCGCGGTTTGCTTTCCGCCGTGCGGGACCGGCGCGTCGTCTTCAACCCCCAGCCCGAGACGAATCCATGACGCAGTCGGCCCTTGAAATCGACGACCGTTCAGCCCTCGTTTCCCTGCTCGACAAGGAGGCAAGCGACTCGGCGCTGGCTTTGCCGGACGACATCCACGTGGCGCCGCGCTTCTGGAACAAGGCGTTGTTCGGGCCGCTGGCTGAGGCTTCGCGCCGTCCTGGGAAAGAATTTCGCGGCAGACTTGCGCAGCTCGCCTGGGCGCTCGCCGGCGGGCGAGGACATTGTCCGCTCGAGCTATCGGCGGCGGTCGAAGCACTCCACCTGGGCTCTCTGATCGTGGACGACATCGAGGACGGCTCGCTCACCCGTCGCGGGCGTCAAGCGCTCCACGTGCGCGTCGGCCTGCCGCTCGCGTTGAATGCTGGTAATTGGCTGTACTTCTGGCCCAGCGTGCTCCTGGAGCGCGCTGGGTTCGAGCCGGTGCGTTTGCAGGCGCTCAAGGCGGCGGTGGACCGCTCGGTCTTGCGTTGTCATTACGGGCAAGCGCTGGATCTTTCGCTGAGCGTCGTCGAGCTCAGGCAATCGGAGGTCAGAGAGCTGGTATACGCGACGACGCGTCTGAAGACGGGCAGCTTGTTCGAGCTCGCGGCGGAGCTCGGCGCCATCGCTGCGGGAGCGCCGGCCGAGGTCGTGCGCGTGCTCGCAGAGCTCGGGCGCGACCTGGGCGTCGCGTTGCAGATGCTCGATGATTGGACGGGCGTTGCCTGCGAGCGCCGCCGCCACAAGGGCCACGAAGATCTGCGTGCGGCGCGGCCGAGCTGGCCCTGGGCATGGCTTTCCGAGCAACTGGACGACGTGAGCTACGTCCGACTGCGTGTGCTCTCGGAAGCAGTCATGCGCAGCGAGCTCGACCCTGAGGTGCTCGCCGAGCAGTTCCGAACGCTGCTCGCGGAAGCTCCTCGACTCGTCATCCGCGCGCACGTGGAGCGCTCGCGCGCCGCGTGTCACGCACGGTTCGCGGGCTCCCCGAGCCTTGCCGAACTGGACGCCGAGCTCACGAGATTGGAGCGCTTCGATGGCTGACGGTTCGGCGACGGGTGGCGAGAGACCCCGAGTCGCGGTGATCGGCAGCGGGTTCGGCGGACTCGCAACGGCCATTCGTCTGCAGGCATCCGGCGTCTCGACCGTGCTCTTCGAGGCGCGTGACAAGCCGGGCGGACGGGCGTACGTCTACGAGGACTCGGGCTTCGTGTTCGATGCCGGCCCGACCGTGATCACCGCACCGCACGTGCTCGACGAGTTGTTCGAGTTGGCTGGGCGGCGCCGCGAGGATTACGTCGAACTCTTGCCGGTGACGCCTTTCTACCGCCTGATCTGGAGCGACGGGACGAGCTTCGATTACGCAGGTGCGGGCAGCATGGAGCGAGAAATCGCGCGCTTCGCGGCGGACGACTTGCCCGGTTATGCTCGCTTCGTCGACTATTCGCGGCGCGTCTTCGAGCGCGGCTACGAAGAGCTGGCAGCAGAGCCATTTTCGAGCTTTTCGGACATGCTGCGCGTGGCGCCGTCGCTCATGCGTCTGCGCGCCGATCGCTCCGTGTACGCCACGGTGGCGAGCTTCGTGAAGAACGAACGGCTGCGTGAGGCGCTCAGCTTTCACTCACTGCTAGTCGGCGGGAACCCGTTCGAGACCAGCTCGATCTATACCTTGATCCACTATTTGGAGCGCAAATGGGGCGTCTTCTTCGCGCGCGGCGGGACCGGGGCATTGGTCCGCGCGCTGGTACGGCTGTTCCAGGAGCTCGGTGGCGAGCTGCGCCTTTCCGCTCCGGTACGCAGCGTCGAAGTCGAGCGTGGAAAGCGGGTGCGCCACTGGCTGACGAGCTCCACTCGCCCGGTCCAAGCCGGGCGGCAACGCACTCGAGAAGCCTTCGACGCGGTTGTTTCGAACGCGGACCTCGAACAAACGTATGGCACGCTGTACTCGAGTGAACCGTCCGCGCGGCGCATGGCGAAGAAGCTCGGCAGCGCGGAGTGGTCCATGTCGCTCTACGTGCTCTATTTCGGAACCGATCGTCCGTACGACCTCGCGCATCACAACGTAATCTTCGGACCACGTTACCGCGAGCTCTTGCGCGACGTGTTCCACGGCAGCACCCTGCCGGATGATTTCAGTCTCTACTTGCACGCCCCGAGTGTCACCGACCCGAGCCTCGCACCGGCGGGTTGTGGCTGCTTCTACGTGCTCTCGCCCGTGCCTCACCTGGGCAAGGCAAGCCTCGATTGGGAGACGTTGGCAGCGCCCTACGGCGAGAAGATCTTGGCTTCGCTCGAGCGCCTGATGCCGAACCTTCGCCAGCACATCGTGGTTCGCCGCTGGATGACCCCGCTCGACTTCCGAAGTGAGCTCTTCTCCAAGCATGGTTCGGCCTTCTCGCTCGCGCCGCTCTTGACACAGAGCGCCTGGTTTCGCCCGCACAATCGCGATGCTTCGATTCCGGGGCTGTATCTGGTCGGTGCGGGCACGCACCCGGGCGCTGGGGTTCCGGGCGTCGTGAGCTCTGCCAAGGCGACGGCGAAACTCGTGCTCGAAGACCTGCCGGGAGTATCGACGTGACCGCCGCAGTGCACGGCGCCATCGTCGAGCATTCCAAGAGCTTCGCGCTCGCGAGTCGACTGCTCGACCGCACCGCTCGCGAGGACGTCGCGGTCCTCTACGCCTGGTGCCGGCGGGCCGACGACGAGGTGGACCTGGCGCCGCGCGTGGAACAACGCGAGCGAGTCGAGCGGCTGCATGATGAGCTTGCCGCGGTGTATGCCGGCAAGCTGCTCGAGGAGCCGGTGCTCGTGGCATTCCAAGCTTTGGTCCAGCGACGTGGCATTCCCGAGGAATATCCGCTGGCGTTGCTGGCGGGCATGCGCTCCGACATTGGCACGGTGCAGATCGCGACCAACGACGAGCTGCTCGTGTATTGCTACCGCGTCGCGGGAGTGGTCGGCCTGATGCTGTGCCACGTCTTTGGGCTGTCGGACCCGAGTGCGCGCGAAAACGCGGCGCATTTGGGGATTGCCATGCAGCTGACGAACATTTGCCGTGACGTGCTCGAGGATGCCCAGCGCCATCGCCGCTATTTGCCCACGGAACTGCTGACGGCGAGTGTTGAGGGAGAGAACGAGCGCGAGCAGGTGTGCCGGGCCGTCAGACGACTGCTCGAGCTTGCCGAGCGTTACTATCGCTCGGCCGACGGCGGCTTCTACGCTCTACCGCTGCGGGCTGCACTCGCTGCGCGAGCGGCGCGTAGAGTGTACGCCGCGATCGGCCAAGAGCTCGCTGCGCGTGACTTCGATGCTCTCGCGGGGCGCGTGGTCGTCCCGCCGTGGAAGAAGCTGGCACTCGCGGCGCTCGCCGTGTCAGAGGAGCTCTGGAGCCGAGCGCGTCGACGCCTGCGACCGCCGCGTGCTCTGCCCGAAGCGCAGCGGAGAGCCTCATGAGCCAGAGAGCCATGCCGCACTCGGAAAACGGCCAGCGACTGCCCAATGACCGCCATTCGTCCGAATTTATCGTGTACGTCGGCCGCATGCGTGAGTTCTCGCGTACGGATTGGCTGGTTTACGTCGCCTGGGTGGGACTGATGTTTGGTCTCGTAGCGGCCACGGGCGGCTTCGTGGCGCTAGGCAGTGCGGCTGGGATCACGCTGAGCCGAGCCGCGTATCTGGTCCCTGTGGGCGCGCTGCTGTTCACTCTGTCGATCGCAATCGACACGATCGGGCATCGCACGGTGTACCGCGAGGAGATCGAGCTGGCCGAGGGGCTCGTGCACGGCATTACCATTGCGTGCGGGATAGGTTCGTGCGTGCTGCTGAGCGCGGCGTATCACGAGCGAATTTTGTTCGGCATTCCCGCGCTGGTGCTGACCGTGCTATCGTTCTTCTACAGTGTCGTCGACGAAGTCTTCCATTGGCGGCGGTACGTCTTCCGCAAGTCCGATCGAGTCGAAATGTGGAGCCACGTGGGGATATTCGTCGGCCACTTGACGATGATGGTCGCCTGGTGGACGTGGTTCTTCGACCACTATCGCGGCGTCACCGAAACGCTCGCTGTGCTCCGAAACCATGGCTGAGCCACCTCTCTATCGCATCGGTACCGTCGCCCAATTGTCCGGCGTCTCGACGCACCTGATCCGCATTTGGGAACGTCGCTACAACGCGCTCGAGCCCAGCCGCAGCGGCGGGCGGGCTCGCTTGTACTCGGCCGCGGATCTGGAACGCCTGCGCCTGCTCAAGCTCGCGGTCGGCCGTGGTCACGCGATTGGCCAGATCGCCGGCCTCGGGGGTGAAGAGCTCGCGCGTCTGAGCGGAAAGCCCGAGGAGCATCTTGCCGACGACACGATCCGCTCCTTCATCGACGAGTTCCTGGCGGCGCTTCATAGCTTCGATTCGGATCGTGCCCAGGCGCAGCTGATCCGCGGCTCGGTGCTGTTCTCTGCTCGCGCGTTGGTCTTCGACGTGCTCGGGCCGCTTCTCGGCCGAATCGGCAAAGAGTGGGCAAGCGGCGAGCTGTGCGTGGCGAGCGAGCACCTCGGCTCGACCCTGGTACGAGACAGCCTGAGCGACCTGCTGCGGCGCCTGCCCAAAGACCCGAACGGTCAACTCGCGCTCGTCACCACCCCCGAGGGTGAGCTGCACGAGCTGGGCGCGTTGCTCAGCGCCGTCACCATCGCGCTCGAGGGCTACCGCGTGCTCTACCTGGGACCGAACTCGCCAGCCGCGGAGATCGCGCGCGCTGCTCGCAGCGCGTCTGCGGCGATCGTCGCGGTGTCGATCGTCTCGCTGGACCACGAGCGCGCGGTGCAAGCCGTTCGTGAGCTACTCGCAGCGTTGCCGGAGCAGATCGACTTCGTGATCGGTGGGACGATGGCCGAGTCCGTTCGCGAGGCGGTGGGGTCACGCGCGCTCGTCCCGGGAACGCTCGCCAGCCTGGAGTATTGGTTACGAGCCAGAAAGCAGGGCTAGATTCTACGAAGGTCGCTCGCATGAGCGTGCAGCAACCGTGCAACGGTCGCGGCTTTTTGCGAACGACAGCGTGGAGTCTGAAAGGCGGAGGAGCGCAGCGGCCCATTGGTCGCGAGTGGCGCGCGGACCCCTCACGAGTCGTAGTCAAAAAGTCAGCGTGCCAATCGACCCCTTGAGGGGATGTCCAACGTCGTGGAAGTCTCGCGAGTCCAAGGTGGTAGAGAATTTCCCATGAGAAGAACGAACGGGTTTGGAACGCTGATGTCCATTGCTCTCGCGGGCGCGGTGCTGGGTGCTCCGGGAGAAGCAAGCGCCGCAGATCGCCTCGAAATCCACCTGGGCATGACTGGCGACAAGGCCGCCGCGGGACTCAAGGGCAAGGCTGAGGACCAGACTCGCAAGACGTTGCATGGGCGCCAAGGCACGTTGAACGGGCGGAAGCTGTCGACCGAGGCAGACGGGCCCGAGGTGGTCAAGATCACGATCACCATCGAGGGCAAGGACGACGACGACGAGGACGAGGACGCCGACATGTACAACGTACACCTGCAGCTGTCGGACGATCATGAGCCCTTCAAGATCGACGAGCTCGACACGAGTGAAGACCCTGATGGCACGGAGATGCTGAAACACTTGGACCACGTGCTCACCGTGGTGATGGAGGAGCTTACGAAGCGCAACGAGTAATCTGCGCGCCAAAGGCTCGCCGTGACGCGAGCTACGGCGGTGAGTCGAGGTGCCCTGCTACTGGTTCGGGCAGCGGCTCAGATCGCGCGGGTGGGTTGGCTGCAGCGCCTCGCCCACCCATTGCAGCGGAATTCGGCAGTCGACCATGGCCTGCAGCTGCTCAGGGGAGCGTTCTTCCAAGTGAACGTCCCAGAGGCGTAAGCCATCATTCCCGGCCGATACCGCGCGGCGCCCATCGAAGCTGAAACCCGCGCTCAGCACGGCCCAGTCGTGGCGGCGCAGCAGCGCGATCAGCGTGCGCGATGCAACGTCCCAAAGGCCCACCGAGCCACGCGCTCCGGCGGTGATCAGGCGTGTCCCGTCGGGGCTGAAGCGAGCGTCGTACAGCAGATTGCCGTCGCCGTCGAGCTCGAGCGCGGGGTCTTCCGGGTGGCTCGGCTTCATCAGGCGGACGCGGCCGTCTCGACCGGCGACGACGACCCATTCCCCGTCCGGACTGAAGCGAGCGGAGTTGGCGCCGCGGCTGATGCCTGCCCACCGGTGTTGCAGTCGTGGCGCGCTTGGGTCGTGCACGTCCCATAGGATGACCGACTCGTCGAGGCTTGCCGTGAGCAGCCGTTGCCCGCTCGGGTCGAACGCAACGGAGTGCACGGGCCCCGTGTGGCCTTTGAGCGGAGTGCGCTCGGGAGAGTGCGGCCCGGCCATGTCCCAGAGGCTCGCGTTCGAATCTTCACCAGCCGTGGCGAGCAATCGCGCATCCGGCCCGAATTCGGCAGCCCAGAGCGGCCCGCTGCCGAACTTGAGCACCCGGGGCGCTTGGTCGGGGTGAGCGACCTCGTAGATAGACGCGCTGCTGTCGTCACCGACCGTGACGACGTATTTGCCGTCGCGACTGAACTCGGCCGAGTTGGAGTTTGCCCCGCCCAGCTCTTGCCAAGACCCGTCGCTCGTCCGCAAAAGCACGGCTGTCCCATTCCTGACCGGCTCGTCGCTTTCGTGCTCCGGCTTGCGGCCGAGGACGGCCACTACTCGCTCGCCGTCTCGGCTGAAGCTGGCCGATCGCGCCGCGAGGTCAGGTTGCTCGGTGCGCAGGGGCCCGTCCGACTTCCACAGGCGCACCGTCTTGTCCTCGCCAGTCGTGACCACCTCGTTGTGCGGTGAATCCAGGAACTCGGCAGAAGCAACGAAACCCACGTGGCCGACGAGGGTGAGCAGCGGGTTGCCGGAAGTGGCGCTCCAAATGCGGGCGGTTCCGTCCCAGCTCGAAGTCACGATCAGGCTGCTGTCCCGGCTGAATCCGCCGCCAGTGAGCTCCTCGGTATGACCTCTGAGCTCGGCCTGGAGCTCCCCGGTTTGGGCGGACCAAAGCTGCGCCGTGTTCGAAGTGCTGGTCGTCAAGATGTGCTTGCCGTCGGGACTGAAAGCAACTCCGGAAACTTCCCCCGCGGTCTGCAAAATCCGAGTGGGTGCCGCAGCCCCGGACAGGTCCCAAATCCGCGTCTTGCCGTCCTCGCTGCCGGCCGCCACGCTCTGCCCTTTGGGGCTGAACGCCACCGAGCGGAAGACAACCTCGACGCGACCATCTGCGGCGGACAACGTCTGCACGAGACGCGGCTGGGCGCGGCTGGTCACGTCCCACACTCGCGCCGTGTTGTTGCCCTCGCCGGTCAGGATGCGGTGACCGTCCGGGCTGAACACTACGGACCACACCACGGACGAAGCGTTCTTCGGCGGGCTCAGCCTGGAGACTCGCCGCGGTTTGGTCGGATCCGCCACGTCCCACAGCACGACGTTGCCGTCGTCGCCGCCGGTGGCCAGCCAGCGCGCGTCACGATCGAGCGCCACGGAGCGCACCTTGTGGCCGTGGTCCACAAAACCGAGCTGCGTGGGGCGCGTCGGGGCCGCTACGTTCCACAGGCGCGCCGTGCCGTCCGCGCTGCCCGTCACCAACACCGAGCGGACCGACGCGCTCGAGTAGACGCGATCACGATGCCCGTGAAGCTCCGCCAGCTGCGCATCGATCGTGACCGACGCGGCGAGCGCCAGCGTGGTGCGTGTGGTGGGCCTCGTGAAGCCTGCCTTGCGGGCGCGCAGCGCGTAGAGCATGGCTTTGTCCGCGCGGCCCGCCAGGTAGGCGCTGCGAGCGTTGTCCTCGAGCGCAAGCAGGTGCTCTTGCTCGGCAGCGCGTTGGGCGGAGACAGCGGCGCTCTGCGCCTCTCGCGCGCGCATTTCGGCCTGGCGCGCGTCGCGCGCCGCGTTCCGCTCGAGCACTGCTCCGAGCGCAATCACTGCCAGGGTCCCGGCGCCCGCCACGTTGGCGAGGCGTCGCTTGCGTCGCGCTCGCTGAAGCTCACGAGCCGCAGCGTCTTCGCCCGCGCGAATGAAGCTCAGCTCGAGCTCCGAGAGCAGGCCTTCGTTGCGTTTGCGTAGCTCCAGTGCCTCGGCGAGCGATGCCCCGCGCAGCAGCTGGTCCGCTTGGTCGGCCCCTGGAGCTTGCCAGTCTTGAAGCCTCTGCAGGATCTTGCGTCGCCAGCCCAGCAGGACCCGTTGGTCGTCGATCCAGCCCGTGAGCCTCGGCCAGGTGCGGAACAGGGCTTCGTGCGCGACGCTCAGCTGTCTTTCGGGACCCTCACCGCTGCTGATGAGCAGGCGCGCGGCGACGAACGCCTCCAGCGCCGGGTGAGCCCGCGCCGGCAAGCTCGAGAAGCGCACGCCCAGGGCGCGCACCGGCTGGTTGTTGTCGCCGAAACGCACGAGTTGCAGGAGCGCGCTGCGCAGCGCGTCGGTGTCCGGGTCGGACAGCCCGAGCTCCGCGAGCACCAGGTCGGCCTTGGTCTTGACGGCTTCCTTGATGCGGCCGGTGGCGTGGTACTCGGCCCGCGTGAGCAGCCCGTCGTCTGCACCGGCGCTCCACAGTCGCTCCAGAGTAAAAGCGAGGAGCGGCAGCGCATCGTTGTCCAGCACATCCCCAACTATCTCGTCCACCAGCCCGGCGTCGAAGGCGGCGTTCGAAAGCTCGGCAGGCTTCTCGATCAAGGCGCGGATGTCCCGGACATCGGTGATCGGTTTGACGACGAAGTCCTCGTATTCGAGACCGCGCAAGGGTGGGTAGTCGTGAAACGCGCCCATGAAGTCGGCGCGCAGTGTCGCCAATACGACGCAGCCGGAGCGAGGGGCCGAAGCCCTCCGTAGTAGGCGCGCGAACTCCACGTGGGTAGGTGCTTTCGCCGCAATCGAGTCGCGCCGAGCGCTCGGCGTCGCTGCGGTCGCCGGGGAAGCCCACGACAACGCCTCCTCCAGCTGATCGATCGCAACTGCCACCAGCTCGCCCGGCTTCCCGGCGGCGCGACGCAGACGCTCGAGACCTTCGGCGAGACCGGTTTGGTCGGGGTTCCTGAGCAGATCAACCAACTCTTGCAAACTGGGCTCCGCCGCTCCTGGCGCATAGCGACGAAACGCATCCCGCAGCGCGTGAGCGAGGCTCGTCGTCGGCTGCCGTCCCGGGCGGACTGGGCCGACCACGAGACCGCACGACGTGCGCCGAAAAGCTGGAATCACGCCTGCGCCCATCAGCGAGGATTTGCCCGAGCCCGAGGCGCCATAAAGCACCAACCACGACTTACCGGCGTCAGGGCGCTCGCTGAGGCCCAGCAGCTTCTCGAGGCAATCGCGAGTCGCCGCGTCACGCCCGAAAAACACCTCGGCGTGTTGCTCGTCGAACGCTTCGAGGCCGGGATAGGGCGAACCCGAGGTCTTGGGATCCCAGGCACCTTTGACGAGACCCTCCTTTTCGAGGGCGGCGACTAGCCCGGAATAGCCCTTGGCCTTCGCTGCATCTCCGGCGTCTCTCAGGTTGAACGCCTGGATGTGTCGCAGCACTTCGTGCGGCTCGCTGTCGTCGATGAGCGCGGGCAACACGACCTTGCTCAACGTCTTGGCAACGGTGACCTCGGAGTGGCACCAGGTGGATTTGCGGAAGGCGTGGCTGTTGAGCGCGATCAGCACGCGGCAGCCGCGCAAACGAACGTGGAGTGTTTTTTCCCAGTCCGCACCGCCCGCGATGCCCTGCTTCTCGTCGAAGTCGAGAAATACCGATCCGAAACCTGCAACGGCCAGCGCGCGCTTGAGCTCTTCGGCCTGAGCGCGATCCTGACTCGCGTGACTGATGAAGACTGCACTCACCGCTTGTCAGCGTCGCATTCGCAACTGCGCAGCGTCAATCCCCAGCATCCAAAGCACCCTGATTCGATATCAGGCCACCCGGCCACGCACTTGGGAACGCGGGTTGACGGCCGTCCGCGATGGCGCGCCTCTGCTCGGCAAAACGCCAGCAGAGCCGCCCCCGAGACCGAGCCCGCAAGGGCGCATCAGGGCGCGAGGTCCAGCGCGGCCCGCCCCTGCGTCAGCTCGGCTGGAACGGAGGCGTGATCGTGCGTGACGAACCAGGCGTCGCCAGTGCGACGAAAACACGCCGTCCAACGAAGCCACAGCTCGCTGACCTGACCGCTCGTGCGTCGACCTGCGACGTGATTCAAGCTGTGAACGAACGCGGTGTCAGCACCCGCGGTGATGCTCAACTCCGTCACTTCGTAACTGACGGTCGCGGGGAACAGCGAGAAAAGCTGTTCCCAAGCGCGGCGCTTGTTGCTGGTTCCGGCGTAGCGCAAGGGCGGGTCGAGATCGAACGAGACCAGGTCGGCGGAATACAGCGACATCACGCGCTCGATGTCCTTGGCTACGATCGCACTCGCCCAGGCGTGGACACGCGCTGAAATGAGCGCTTCCGCCTCGGCCCTCTGCGCTTGGTCGAGAACTGAACTGACCATGAAAAAGTGCGTAGAGCCGAGCATCATCTGGCGCAAGTGAAGGACTGTTGTGGCGTTCCGGTGCCGGCCCGCGCCCTGCGACAGGTCTCACCGCGACGCAAGATGTCGGAAATCAGCTCGAGATGAGAGGTCCCGTCGAGCCGCCCTGCGAGCTTTGAGCCGAAGCGCGAGCGCATGGCCCGCTTGCCCAACCAACCTCATGCTTATCGTGAAATTGTCGCCGTGCGCCAGCTACCTCGTCGGCTTCGCAAGGCCATCGGCTGGCAACGTGAGGGGTCCGCGGGTCAGCTACGGAGCCAGGGCTGCAAATGAAGCCCCTCAAGTTCGGCGGGTGGCTAATTGCCTTGGGGATGCTGCATGCGTCGTGCGGCGGCGAGGGCGGCTCGGGTTCGCCGGCAGGTGGCCTGGGTGGCCAAGGCGGCTTCCCAGGCTAACGCCGCGGGCGGCGCTTCGAATTAGCCGCACTGGCTGGGAAGCGCCTGCACGGTCCAATGAGTCAGCCGAAGACGTCGGCGAACTTGCCGCTGACTTCGCCGAATTTGTCCTCGGCGTAGCCGGCGGCTTGCATCGCGCTGATCAAGACTTTGCCGGGGTGGGTGTCTTGCGGGGCCACGATGTGCCGGCCTGGCGCGAGGCCGCCCGCGCGTCCGCCGACCAAGAGCACCATGCGATCGACCGAGTGCGTCTGGAAGTTGCTGGTCGCGTCGTTCAATTGAATGCCGTGACCGGCCTCGGGCATGAAGATCACGACCGAATTGTCGAGCACGTTGCCGGCGCCTTCTGGCGTTCGCTTGAGCTTATCCATCAGATAAGCGTAATGGCCGATGTGCCAGCCGAGGCATCTGCTGACCGGCTCTTGACCGCGCGTGGTCTCGTCGCCGTTGTGCCCGCACTCGTGCAAATCAGCGCGGATCGGCATGCCGAAGTCGGTCGAGATTTGGAACACGTTCATGTGCGACTGAAAGACGGTGATCTGCAGC
>DASSMT010000399.1:0-5105 GCA_035688655.1 Polyangiaceae bacterium
GAGCAGCAGCAGGGGCGGGTGCGGCAGCAGGGGCGGGTGCGGCAGCAGGAGCCGGTGGGGCAGGAGCCGGGGCCGGCGCGGCTGCAGGGGCCGGCGCGTGGCCAGCAGCCGGGGCGGCGGGTGGCGCTGCTTGCGCGAAAGCCCCAGCGGCGAGCGCAAAAGTAGCGGTGAACGTAGCGATCCGGGTGAGGGCAATCATTTGTTCCCTACCTTGAGATACGGCGACTGAGCGAACGCCTGGTCGATGGAGTTGTCGATGCGCGTCGCGCTGCTTTGCTCGCCCTGCGCAAGTAGGCCGGAAATGTAGCCAGTCCAGATGGCCGGAGTGCGGTGGTCCGGATCGGAAGTCTTCAGCGATACGAGGTCCATCACCAGACTTCCGGTCGGGTAATTCACGACGCTGGTGACTGGGTAGTACGGGTAGTAGATGCCGCCCCAGCCGTAGTATGGCGGCCACCAATAGTACCAGTAGTTCCAGGGATACCAGGTGTAAGCGACCCAGTTGTTCGACGAGAGTGCTCCCACCAACATCACGACATCCGGCGTCTCGCCTGCTGCAACGCGCGTGTAACCGAGCGCTTTGAGGTGGGTCTCGATGTCGTCGAGGATCTTCGTGTCGAAGGCGTGAGTGATCTCGTTGCAGTTGAGGTCGGGGCGCGTCGGCCCTTCGCCAGCGGCCCCGGCGTCGGGGAACTGGCTGGGATCGACAGTGCACAGATCGGCGATCTTGTCGGGGATGTCGTACGTCTTGTTCTGCGAGTAGTTGTATTCGTTCGCCTGACGCGTGACGACCACGTCGGTTTCTGACGAGTCGTCGATGCCGGTCGGGTGGCACGCAAACAAGCTCGCCGCTGCGCTGGCTAGGATCGTGCTCCGGAAACCCCAAGTCTGGGCCATGCGTTCTCCCTTGCAAGAAGGCTGACCCTCGCTGGGCGGACCTTCTGCCTCGACACTGACGCACGCGTCATAACACCCCTCGGTCCATCCCTTCAAGCTCAAAGAAGCTCGAAATATTGCGCGCGAAACGCAAATCGTGCGTGCCCGTCAGCTGCCTGACTCGTCCGGCTCCGCGCCTCGCTCCTGCATGTGCGGCGGAGTTGTCGATGAAGGATTGGTATGTCGGCAGATCGTCGATACGCGAGCTGTCGCAAGACGCTGACTTGCCCGAGCCGCGGACCTGAAACAGACGCGAGCAGAACTGAGTAGAACGTAGAGCGCTAGTCGTTCAAATGCCATCGGCAGACATCAATCCGGAGAGTGAGTCACTGGCCGCTTGACGCCTCACTGTACCAAACCTAGTCGCACTTGGGGCCCGCGCCTCGCTGAATCGGGCCGACCAAGTCGAGTGACATCAAATGCAGCGCGCTGAGGATGGCCGGCAACGAGAAGCGCTCACGGCGAGGTGCCGCTGCGTGTTCGCGCTGGCGATCGCGCTGATCGCTCTCGGTGTTCCTTCTCGCGCGTCCGCTGCCGATCCGGAGGAGACACCGATTTCACGCACCTGCCGGCTGTGCGATCGGCTCGCGCCCGAGCTTGCGATCGGAACGCCGCTGTGGGTCCCGGTCGTGATTGGCACGTTCGGCTATGACTCGAGCTTGCCTCCCGTACAGATCGACTCGTCGCTTCGCTTTGCGTTCGTGGGTCGGCTCGGAGTGCGCCTGTGGGGCATCGAGCTACAGGCGGAGTCGTTCGGCGTGGGCTTCAACTCGCGCTTCGAGCAGCATCCGCACAAGCTGCCGGAGATCGACGCATTCGCGCTGGTTTCACGCGGCATCGCTGCCTATCACCTGCCCGTGATCGCCTTCGGCCGCAGCTCGCGCGCGGTGCTGCTCGGGTTCACACCCTATGTGGGCGCGCGGCTGCAACGTATCAATGCCGACCTGCCCGGCAGCGCGATGACCGAGCCGAAAGAGCTCGACCTTTCGTGGTGGTACGGCGTAGCGGGCCTGGCCATCGATTGGGACTTTCGGGTGGGGATGACCCTACACGTCGAGGCCGACGTCGGTGGTTTCAAACCGGATTCGGATCTATCGGCTTGGGGCGCGATTCGCAGCGAATTTGCGCTTACTCACTGGCTCGGACTCTCCGCAGGCTGGAACTTCTATCGTCTCTTGCACGAGGTCCCGATCGCAGACTTGCAGTTCCGCCTGAATGGTCCCGAACTCGCGCTCTCCTTCTACATTCATTGATCCTGCTCGGCCTTCACCGGCACTACTTGCTCGGAGCCTCGCGCTAGCGCACGAAGCAGCTCGGGCTCGATACTCGCCACGTGCAAGTCGCGCTGAGGGAAGGCGATGTCGATCTTTTCTTGGCTCAGGCACTTGCAGATCGCGACCACCAGCTCGCTGCGCACCGAGGCCGAGTCATCGAAGCTGACCCAGGCCTGCAATTGAAATACGAGCGCGCTCTCGCCCAGCTGCATGAAAATGGCGTTGGCTGCCGGCTCTTTCAGGACCTTGGGATGAGCGCGGCCCACGTCGATCAAGAGCCCGAGCACCCGCTCCGGATCGCTGCCGTAGGCGACGCCGACGTCGATTTCGAGCCGGCGTTTTTGGTCGGACATGGTCCAATTGATCACTTGATCGGCGATCAACTTGGCGTTGGGCACGATTACTTCTGCGCCTTGCCAAGTGCGCACGGTGCTGGCTCGAAAGCCAATCGAACGCACCTCGCCGTTCAAATCTCCGATCTGGATCTTGTCTCCGATCTTGATCGGTCCGCCGAACAGGAGCAAGAGGCCGGCGATGAAATTCTGGACCACGTTCTGGAGCCCGAAGCCGATACCCACGCCGAACGCGCCCGCGAGCACGGTGAGCTTGCCGAGCTCGATCCCGGCAGCGGCGAGCACCAGGAAAAAGCCCAGCAACAGCACCGCATAATATGCGCTGAGCGAGGTGACTTGGCGCGTGCTCGCGCTCACGTCGAAGCGCGACACGACGTCTTCCTCGAGCAGCAGGCGTACGAGTTTTGCGAGTCCGACGGCGAGTACTGCTCCGAGCACGAGCACCACCACTTCACCCACGGAGACCCGTAGACTTCCGACCTGGAGCGATGCCCCGAACACGCGCCGCACCAGACGCCAGGTCACGCGCCCGAGCGTCAACTGATCGAGCGACCATGCGACCCACAAGAGCCAGGCAAAGCGACGGAACCAGCGCGACGAGCCGCTCACGAGCGGCGAGCGGTGCTTGCGCACCGAATTCAGGCGCCCGAGCAGCCGCGCTTGGGTGAGCACCCAGACCGTGCCGCCCGCTGCCTCGAACGCAGCGGCGAGGATCAACGCGAGATACATGGAGACCAGTACCCCGCCGCCCAGGATCTCTGCCAGGCTGCCGTAACCGCTGAGCGCCGCGAGCTCGGCGACGGTTGCGCCCGCGAGCCAGAGCCAGATGACGAAGCGGAACCAAGCCGGTGCGCCGGCCACGTACGGCAGCGCGAGCCAACGTCGGTTCTTCACCAACAGCGCGAGCACGACGATGGCGGCCAGCAGCTCGAGCGTGAGAATGAAACGCTCGAGCGCCGCCAGCTCGACCACGAACAGCCGCACGGTGTCGACCAGCAGGAAGGCGCCGAGCACGTAGCCAGCGCGCATCAGCGTCGGTTCGAGGATGCGCGGAAATAGCGCCAGCGAGGCCACTACGGCGATGGTGCACACGACCAGTACTGCGACCGTGGGAATGGCTTCGTAGAACACGCTGGTGGCCACCATGCCGAGCAGCAACGTTGCGGCCAGAGGTCGCTCGACGACACGCCGGGCCGTCTTCCCTTCACGCTCGTCACCGACCCACTCGTCGCGGTGCGAGCGCAGGCTGAGCATGGCCGCAAACAGGATCACCATGAAGAACAGATGTCCGACGAGTTGATCGCCGCTCGCGGTCAGGAACAGCTGCCCCATGTGCAGCATGTGCTTCGCCTGTTTCAGCATCGGCGCCGAGGGATCCCCGAGCTGCGCGAGTCCGCGCAGCGTGCCCAACACCGATACATCGTGCTCCGATGCGTTATGTGACAGGCTCGGTCGGTTGCGGTCGGCTTCGCGCAGGAAAGCGTCGAGGGCATCGCGCATTTCGCCCAAGGTCGACTGGAGCGGGATCATCACCTCGTCTGCGCGGTCGACCAACAACTCCGTGCTCTGCGCCTCCTGCACCACGCGGCTGGCCTGGCGATGGATTTCGGGCGCCACTTCCGGGCCGAGCGAGAGCTCGTCGATGCGTCGCCACAGATCGAGGAGCTCGTTCGTGCGCTGACGGGCTGCCGCGACGGCCGCAGCGGTGCCTCGCACCGAGGCCTGCCAGCGCGTGATCTGTTCATCATCTTCGGTGAACGCAAAACGGACATCGCGTGTCCAAGCCTCGCGTCGTGAGCGTGCAAGGTCGACTTCCGCGCTGGCAATGCGAGCCTTCAGCTCGGTGAGTCGGTCCGGGAGCTCGCGCGACAAGGCTTCGACGGCGTTTGGGACCTGCGTGCGCGCGCCGATGCGCGCGAGCTCGCGCAACGCCGCTTGGGCGCGATTCACCAGCTCGGGTGCGGACTTGACGGCATCTTCTGGGCGTAGCTCCGTCTTCGCTCGGTTCGTGCCGAGCACGGCGCCGTCGAGCTTCGCGCGCGGCGCGTCCCAGCTGGAATCGCCCTCGGCACTGCCCAGTGCACAGCCGGTGCCGAGCCAAAGACAGAGGCTGAACAACCCCAATCTCTGCCAAGTCGTCGCTATGAAGAGCGAGCGTTCAGCGCCTGAAACCGAGCCGCGGCCTTCGGGTTCGCTCGCACGAGGCACACCAGAAGCCGTACCACCGTCATCGACAGGCCGATAGCGAGCTTTGTACCCTGGGCTGAAAAATTCCGGGGCGGACGAGTGAAAGCTCACCTTTTCGGGCTGAAAGCCGCGCGCTAGTCAATCGAGTGGTCGTTGATTGGGTGATTCGCGGATCGTGGGGCGCCGTTCCAGTTGCCTTGTGCCCCATTCCGCGCGCTCGCGATCTCGTTGGACTCTGAGGGGCGATCGAAATTGGCCAATCTGAACCGAAGAATCTTCTTGCGCGGTCTGGGCGGCGCGGTCGTCTCGGCGCCGTTCCTCGGCTCGTTGTTCGAGCGCTCGGCGCGGGCCAATT
>DASSMT010000461.1:0-32378 GCA_035688655.1 Polyangiaceae bacterium
CATGGCGATGATCAAGCCCGCCACCGCGCCGTGACTCGCTAGGCCTCCGGTCCAGATCTCGAAGACCCAAAGCGGTTTGTCGATCGCCTTGTCTAGATCGTAGAACAACACGTGCCCGAGGCGCGCGCCCACGAGCACACCCAGTACGCCGTAGACGATGAAGTCCCCTGCCGCTTCTGCGCCGCCACCGCCGCGCTTGATCTGCCAATTCAAGAGCGCGTGCCCGCCGAGGAACACCACGACGAAGAGCATGCTGTAATAGCGAAGCTCGACCATCGGGCCCATGAACTGAAAGATCAACAAACCCGCGCCAGCGAAGAACGCGCCGGTGATGATCTGCTCGCGTTCCTTCTTGGCGAGCCCATACATCACCATCAAGAGCCCGATCGCGCCGATCGTCCCGGCTACGCCGCCGCGCGGGAGCCTGAAGAAGACCGGGTCGACGTCCCAAGTGAAACTAGGCAAAAGCAGCATTGTTCGGGGCGCAGCCTAGTGCTGAAGGTCGGGCATCGCAATTCAATCGTCGGGAGCTCTGCTCCCACCCCGAGACGCTGCCCTCAGAGCGCGCCGAGAGCGCGCAATTCTTGCTCCGCGATCGCGGCCCAGCCGCGGTTGGCCTTGGGGCTCGCTGGGCTCGGATGCAGGATCATCCCAATCTTTCCGCGAAAATCCGGCAGTGCGCGCTCGGCGCGGGCGAGCGCGAACGCGCCGACACCGATCACGAACTCTGGCTGCAGCGTGCCAACGATGTCCCGAAGTGCCCCATCACACGCCTGGAAGAGCGGCTCCTGCTCGGCCTTGGGCAGCTTGTCGGGGGTCAAATTCTTTCCGCCCTCGTCCATGAACACCAGCGGGCAGTAGTTGACCACGAAGAAGTCGTCGCAAAAGCGGGCTGCGGTTTTGAAATGGCTCTGGGCAAACCCCCACAAGCGTGACCCGCTCACCTCCGAACGCGTGCAATCGAAGCCGCTGATCGTGCGCTTGGGATGTTCCCGCAGGGGCTTCCGGACTTGCCCCGAGACGCCCAAGAAATCTCGGACCATCGTCACGTCACCGAACGGCACCCCGGTCTGCGCCATGCCGAAGGGTCCGGGATTCATCCCCAGCAACAGCGCGCGCTTCGGCCCTTTGCCGTAACGTTTGAGATACGCCTCGTGCGGAGCGCGCGCATACTCGAGCGGGTTGTACACGTATGCCACGGGCGCTCGGAACGTGAGCCCGGAAACTCGCTCGCTCAGGGTGCGGCTCACCTGCGTCAGGTTCATTTCGCCCGAGCCTGCCACGAGTCATCGTCGCCCTGCGCGATTCGTTGGGGGGGCACACGAGGAAAAGGGCGCGCGGCGCAAGTCTGAACGACCGAGTGGGCTCCGCTCGGGCACGCTGACGCTGCGCGGCGGCCGCGCAAGCCCCACCCTGAAACAGCCCCCGTTTCACGTCCCTGAGCATGGGCTTGCCCCGAGCGACCGCTCAGATAGACTCGGCCCACGCTCGGGGCGCGGTCCCACAGGCCGCTGAGAAGTACCCGTAGAACCTGATCCGGTTTGCACCGGCGTAGGGAAGCGCGCTGACAGCAGACTCGGCGTTCGTCCTTTCGCCCAACGAGGAAGAAACGAATGTCGACCAGAACCCTGCCGCTGCGCGGTGCCGCAAACCCCTCCACTCACCGTGATGGAACCAACCCGGGCTCGTTCGCGAACGCAGCGGACCTGGGTGGAGCGCTGACGTTTTCGTCGCCCGACACGCCGGGCATGCCGCTGCCGAGCGACAAGACCGCCTGGGATTTCTTGCCGCCGGGCTGGCGTCGTGAAGGCGACCGCGCTCTGGCTCCCGCAGGCTTCGTTCCGGTCACGCAGCTCGAGCACGCGCGGCTCGGCACCATCACTCCGGAGATGAAGCGCGTCGCCGAGCGCGAGCCGCATCTGACGGCCGAGCAAGTGCGCTCGGAGGTCGCTGCGGGGCGCATGATCATTCCCGCGAACATCCGCCACCTGCGGCATGCGCTCGAGCCCATGTGCATCGGACGCGCGAGCAAGACCAAGATCAACGCCAATATGGGCGCTTCCCCAGTCTCTTCGAGCACGGACGAAGAGGTCGAAAAGCTGAAATGGGCCGAGCGCTGGGGCGCCGACACGGTGATGGACCTTTCGACCGGCGGAAATTTGGACGAGTGCCGGCAGGCGATCATCCGCAACTCCCGCGTGCCGATTGGAACGGTACCCATCTATTCCATGATCATCGGGCGCAAGATCGAAGACTTGAGCGTGGAGGTGATCTTGGACAGCCTTCGGCAGCAAGCAGAACAGGGTGTCGACTACTTCACGATCCACGCCGGTGTGCTGCGTGAGCACTTGCCCTTCGTGCAGCGTCGGTTGATCGGCATCGTCAGCCGCGGTGGCTCGCTGCTCGCCAAGTGGATGCTCGTGCACGGCCAGCAAAACCCGATGTACAGCCACTTCGACCAGATCTGCGAGATCATGCGCGAGTACGACGTGTCGTTCTCGCTCGGCGACGGCTTGCGGCCGGGCGGGCTCGCGGACGCCAGCGACGACGCTCAGCTGCGCGAGCTGGAGACGCTGGGCGAGCTCACCGAACGCGCTTGGCGTCGCGGCGTGCAAGTCATGATCGAAGGACCGGGACACGTGCCGTTCGACCAAATCGAATACAACATGAAGCTCGAGCGGCAGTTGTGCCACGGAGCCCCGTTTTACGTGCTCGGTCCGCTCGTGACCGACGTGTTCCCGGGCTACGACCACATCACATCGTGCATCGGTGCGACGGCCGCGGCCTATCACGGTGCGAGCATGCTCTGTTACGTGACCCCCAAGGAGCACGTGGGCTTACCCAAGAAAGACGACGTGAAGCAAGGCTGCATCGCGTACAAGATCGCAGCGCACGCTGCGGACGTCGCGCTGGGCATCCCCGGTTCGCGCGACTGGGACGACTCATTGACCAAGGCGCGCGCCGCGTTGAACTGGGAAAAGCACTTCGAGCTCGCCTTCGACGGCGACACCGCGCGCGCGTTCCACGACGAAGATCTGGACGTCGATACGGATTTTTGCGCCATGTGCGGACACGATTGGTGCTCCGTGCGCATCTCCAAAGAAATCGTCGAGTTTGCCAGCGGCAAAGCCGACGGCTTCGAGCGCGAGCGGATCGCTCAATCTGCCGCCCTGACGCTCGAACAGCGCGAGATCCTCGAGAAGCGCGGCGTGCTCAGCCCGGAAGAAATCCATCGCTTGGCTTCGAAGACGCGCAAAGCGGTGGGTGCCGAGGGTTCCAAAGGGTCATGCCACTCGGACTACGCAGAGCCGCAAACGGCGAAACAAATTCAGGAACGATTGGTGCAACTGCGCACCAAGCACGAGGTGTCAGCTGCGGAATGACGAGCGTCGTCATGACCGACGCCCCAGCCCATGTGTTTCACATCACCGAGCGCGACGCTTTCGCCGCCGCGCTCGAAGCCGGGATCTACACGGCAGCCAGCCTGCGCAGTGAGGGCTTCATTCATTGCTCGACCCGGTCGCAGGTGGTGCGCTCGGCGGAGCGCTTTTTCGCTGGGAAGACCGGGCTGGTGTTGCTGTGCATCGACGCCGCGCGCATCGCGACGCTGCTCCGTTACGAAGCTGCCGATGGTGAAGCTTTTCCCCATTGCTACGGGCCGATTCCTCTTTCGGCGATCCCGGCCGTGATCGATTTTCCGTGTCGCCCTGACGGCAGCTTCGAACTGCCGCTCGAGCTCGAACAGATTAGCTGAGCGCGAGTCCCGCTCGAGCGGCGCGAGCTGCTCGACGCTCGCCCCGATCTTCGGGGTGGGCGGCGAGCACGCGCGCGCGCCCTCCCGTGCGTTCGAATCGCGAAGTCGCAGTTGGCGAAATGCGCCAGCAGAAATCGCGCAACCCCCGCTGCGGTCGACCGATCGGGCTCGAACTGGAGGCGAGAAGGGAACGGTGTTAGATGATCCCTGTGCAGCAAGCGTTCGACCCTGCGCGCTGGGGTGGCAAGGCCATGCCCGGTCAAGACGAGCTCCCGTGCTCCGACGGTGAGCCGATGGAGACGCTGTTTCACGACGCGCAAGACGCGCTCCTGAAAGACACGCTGATCGAGGCTTGGGCCGAGCGGCGCGACTTCTTCGTCGGCGGAAACTGTTTCGTGTGCTTCAGTGCCCACCAGCTACGGAGCAATGATTTTCGCGGGCCAGACGTGCTCGTCGTGCTCGACGTCGACGGCAGCAAGGAGCGCAAGAGCTGGGTTGCTTGGGAAGAGGGCGGCAGGCTGCCCGACGTGGTGATTGAGGTGACGTCCGAGAGCACGGCTCACGTCGATCGCGGCGAGAAGATGCGCATCTACTCGCAGATTTGGCGCACGAGCGCGTACTTCATCTTCGATCCCGAGACCGAGCAGCTCGAGGGCTTCGAGCGCGACAGCACCGGCCGCAACTATGTGCCTCTGCCGCGTGACGACAACGGCGACTTCACGGTCGCTGCATTGGGCCTGAAGCTCGGCTTGCGACAGACAGCGTATCGTCAGTTCTCGCGCCGCTTCGTGCGTTGGCTCGACACCGCCGGACAAGCACTGCCCACAGCACGAGAACGAGCCGAGACCGAGCGCACCCGCGCCGAGACCGAGCGCACCCGCGCCGATGCCGAGCGCACCCGCGCCGATGCCGAGCGCACCCGCGCCGAGACCGAGCGCACCCGCGCCGATGCCGAGCGCACCCGCGCCGATGAGCTGCAAGCGAGGCTGCGCGCGCTCGAAGAGAAGTAGGCGCTAGTCCTACCATCGAAGGCGTCGTCAGCTGCGTTTGAAGGCACTCGGCTCGATTGAGTGTCGCTCGAGCCAACGGCGAATCTTGCCTCGATCCACGCCCAAGTGCCGCGCCGCCGCCAGCACATTGCCGCTGGCGGCCAGCAGCGCTGCCGCGACCTCGTCCTCTGGAATCGGCGCTGCGCTCGTCCCCGCCTCTGCTCTGCGAATGGGCTCTCCAGCGGTTGGGCTCAGATCGGCGGGCTTCAGGGCCTCCGAGTGCCGCGCCAAAGCCGACGCCGCGGCGCGCCGCACCTCCGCGCGGAGCTCGCGCACATTGCCGGGCCAATTGCGAAGTGCGCAAGCTTCCACGAACGACGCCGTGGCGCAGATCGGGGTTCGATCGCGACTGCACTCATCGAGCACCTGTTGAATGTGCCAGGGCACTTCCTCGAGGCGTTCGCGCAAGGGAGGGAGCCTGATTTCGGGCTGCCCGATTCGGAAGTACAGGTCCTCGCGAAAGCGCCCCGCAGCCACCTCGTCACGTAAGTTGCGCCAGGTAGCCGCGCAAACTCGGACGTCGACCTGCTCGTAGCTGGTGGCGCCCAGGCGCAAAACTTCGCGCGTCTCGAGCATCCTGAGCAGCTTGCTCTGCACGTCGAGCGACAGCTCTCCAACCTCGTCCAAGAACAGGCTTCCGCCGTGGGCGGCTTGGACGTGACCCTTGGCGTCGGTTGCCCCAGAAAACGCACCGCGGCACGAGCCAAACAGCAAGCGTTCGGCGAGATCTTTCGGGATCGCGGCGCAATTTACTGCAGAAAACGGCGCGCTCGGCTTGCCGAGCCCCGCATGAAATGCCTTGGCCGCGAGCTCTTTGCCGGTTCCGCTTTCACCGGTGAGCAGCAATGTGGAGACCATGCCGACACTCTGGTTCAGCGCGATCGCGTCGAATGCTTGGCGCAAAGCCGGGCCGCCAACCGTCCCGTTGCGGTTGCCGAGCCCGTGGCGATCGAATGGCCGAATGTCAGAGACGGTCAGCAGCAGTGAGCCTCCAACGCGGACCACGCTACCCGAAGGAATGCGGGTCTCACTTTCGATACGTCGTGCCGCTACATAGGTGCCGTTGCGGCTGCCCAGATCCGAGACCCGAAAACCAGCATCATCCAACACGAAGCGGACGTGCTGTCGCGAGATCCCCGAATCCATAGCCTCGGATGCGCTCAGTTCCGTTCTTCCGAGGTCGATGGATTGTCCCTGCAAACGTACGACGCGTGCAAGCGGTGCACGCCCGGCAAAGATCAGCACGAGTCCCGGCACCGGTCCGGAATGACCCGTGCCCAGCGCTTCTTCGAGCGAAGACACTGTCGTATGCCCCGTGAAGGCCTTGGCCATGTGCCGCTGAACTATAGTGATCCTGGGCGATCCCGGGGGAAAAATCTGAGCCCTTCCGTGGGATTGTCCAGCAATCGCCGACATTTCTGAGCCTGTCCGAGAGTCACGACTGATTATGATTCACGAGCTGTCCCTTCATCTGAACGAGTCAATCCCTTCTCGACCCGAAGCTGCTGGCGAGTGACTCGGTCAGTCGGAGTGCAGCGCTACAAACCGCAACAGCAGGTCTGCCGTGGACCGCTCGAATCGAACGCCGATCGCACCGTCCGTTCACGTAGGTTTCACTTGCGTTGACAAATTGCTGAGAGCGGTCTTGAATCCGTAGTCGCAGCTCCGATCGCGCGGTGACCGCTCACTCCGACCGATGACGAACTTGCCCACAGATCTGACCGCGCCGCCTGATCTCGGGCATGAACATCGAATCGGCCCGCGCCGCGTCGAGCGCCCGATCTACGAGGACATTCTTCCGCCCTGCAATCACGCGTGCCCCGCGGGCGAGGACATCCAGGGTTGGCTCGCGTTGGCGCAGGCCGGACAACACGAGCAGGCGTGGCGGCATCTCATGCGGGATAACCCAATGCCCGCGGTACACGGGCGCGTCTGCTACCACCCGTGCGAGTCGAACTGCAATCGCGCGCAGCTCGACTCATCGGTCGCCATTCACGCGGTCGAACGCTTCCTCGGCGACCGCGCTCGCGCTGAGGGTTGGAAGCCGGTGCCGGACGCGCCACCCAGTGGCAAGCGCGTGCTGGTGGTCGGCGCCGGTCCGAGCGGGCTCTCGGCGGCTTATCACCTCGCCCGCCGCGGTCACGCGGTTCAGATCCACGAAGCGGGACCGCTGGCGGGGGGGATGATGCACTTCGGGATCCCCGCTTATCGCCTGCCGCGCGACGTGCTTTCGGCCGAGATCGCGGGCATCGAGGCAATGGGGGTCGAGATCGTGCTCAATCACAAAGTCGAGGACCTGATCGCCGAGCAACTAGCTGGCGGGTTTCAGGCCGTGTTTCTCGCGCTCGGCGCGCACATCGGCAAGCGCACGGAGATCCCGAGCCGCGACGCGGGCAAGATCTTCGACGCGGTGTCGTTCCTGCGCCAGGCGGGCGCGGGGGAAGCGCCGCGCCTCGGGCGCCGGGTGGCCATCTACGGCGCGGGCAACACCGCGATGGACGCTGCCCGGGTCGCCCGCCGGCTCGGTCACGAGCCCCTCATCATCTATCGGCGAGATCGCGCCCACATGCCCGCTCACGAGTTCGAGGCCGACGAGGCACTCGAAGAGGGCGTGAAGATTCATTGGCTGCGCTCGATCCGAGCCATGGACGAGGAGAGCCTGACCGTCGAGGTGATGACGCTCGACGCGAACGGACGCCCGCAGCCCACGGGTCAGACAGAGACCCTGGAAGCAGACGCAATCATTCTCGCCCTCGGGCAGGACGTCGACTCGGCTTTCCTGCGCCAGGTGCCCGGGATCGCTGCCAAGGCCGACGGCACCGTAGTCGTCGATGAGAACCTGATGACCGGTGTTCCGGGGATCTTCGCCGGAGGCGATATGGTGCCCTCGGAGCGGACGGTCACGGTGGCGGTGGGCCACGGCAAGAAGGTGGCCCGAGCGATCGACGCCTACCTGCGCGGTGCCCCTGTCGCGCGCGCCGAAAAGAAGCCTCTCGCCAGCTTCGACAAGCTCCACACCTGGTTTTTCGTGGACGCCGGGCAGCGGCCACAACCGCAACTCGAACGCGCTCGGCGCATCGCCAGCTTCGATGAGGTCGTTGGCGGGCTGTCGGAGACCGCTGCGGTATACGAAGCCAAGCGCTGCCTCTCCTGCGGCAACTGCTTCGAGTGCGATGGTTGCTTCGGCGCCTGCCCCGAGGACGCGGTGATCAAGCTGGGCAAGGGGCTGCGTTACCGCTTCGACTATGACCGCTGCACGGGTTGTGCGATCTGCTTCCAGCAGTGCCCGTGCCACGCCATCGAGATGGTGACGGAGCCGGCGGCGAGCGGTGAGCCGCAATCATGAGCAGCGAGCGCACCGCCACCATCGACGGCAACGAGGCGGCCGCTTCAGTCGCCTATCGGCTGAGCGAGGTGTGCGCCATCTATCCGATCACGCCCTCCTCGACGATGGCGGAGCTGGCAGATCAGTGGTCGGCAGAGCGACGGCCGAACGTCTGGGGCACTATCCCGGACGTGATCGAAATGCAGAGTGAGGGCGGGGCAGCGGGCACGCTGCACGGCGCGGTGCAAGCCGGGGCGCTGGCGACCACGTTCACGGCATCCCAAGGCCTGCTGCTGATGATCCCGAACATGTACAAAATCGCGGGCGAGCTCTCGCCGGCGGTCCTGCACGTGGCGGCGCGCGCGCTGGCCACCCAGGGGCTGAGCATCTTTGGTGATCACTCCGACGTGATGGCCGTGCGCGCGACGGGCTTCGTCATGCTGGCATCGAGCTCGGTTCAGGAAGCGCACGACATGGCGGCGGTTGCCCACGCCGCCGCGCTCGCTGCGCGCCTGCCGTTCCTGCACTTCTTCGACGGGTTTCGCACCTCGCACGAGGTCAGCAAGCTCAGCTTGCTGTCGGACGACGACCTGCGCTCGATGGTCGACGATGACCTGGTGCGCGCTCACCGTTCGCGTTCGCTCAACCCCGATCACCCGTTCATCCGTGGGACAGCCCAGAACCCTGACGTGTTCTTCCAGTCGCGTGAGACGGTGAACCCGTTCTACACGCGCGCCCCGGAAATCGTGATCGCCGCCCTCGCCCGCCTCGCGGCGCTCACGGGCCGAAAGTACAATCTGTTCGATTATCATGGCGATCCGAGCGCGGAGCGCGTGGTGATGCTGATCGGCTCGGGCGTCGAGACCGCGCGCGAGACCGTGGAGTACCTGCGCCGCGCCGGCGAGCGCGTCGGCGTGCTGCAAGTGCGCCTGTTCCGACCGTTTTCCCTGGAACATCTCCTGGCTGCGCTACCACCTTCGGTCAAAGCGCTGGCGGTGATGGACCGGACCAAGGAGCCCGGGGCGGTGGGCGAGCCGCTCTACGTCGACACCGTGACTGCGCTGGCAGAGGCGCTGGCCGCGGGACGGATCGCGAGGATGCCCCTCGTCATCGGCGGTCGCTATGGCTTGGGCTCGAAGGAGCTGACCCCGGCGATGGTGAAGGCAGTGCTGGACGAGCTCGCCCGCCCTGCACCGCGCAACCACTTCACCATCGGCATCCACGACGACGTCGCGCACACGAGTCTCAGCTACGATCCCGCGTTCGTGACCGAGTCGGAGCGGGTAGTGCGGGCGATGTTCTTCGGCCTCGGCTCCGACGGAACGGTCGGAGCCAACAAGAACAGCATCAAGATCATCGCCGAGGATCCAGCGGTCCACGCCCAGGGCTACTTCGTTTACGACTCGAAGAAGTCGGGGTCGCAGACCGTCTCGCACCTGCGTTTCGGGCCAGAGCCGATCCGCTCGGCCTACCTGGTGCAATCGGCCAACTTCATCGGCTGCCACCAGTTCGGCCTGCTCGAGAAGCTCGACGTGCTCGGCCACGCCGCTCACGGCGCGACGCTGCTGCTCGACTCGGAGCACGGCCCCGACGCAATCTGGTCCAACCTGCCGCTCGAGGTGCAGCAGCAGATCCTCGACAAGGCGATCCGTGTCTTCACGATCGACGCCAAGCGCGTGGCGCAAGACGTCGGCATGGAAGGCCGCACCAACACCGTGATGCAGACCTGCTTCTTCGCGATTTCCGGCGTGCTGCCGCGGGAGCGAGCAATCGCCAAGATCAAGGCCGCCATCGAAAAGACGTACGGCCGCAAAGGGGCGGAGGTCGTGCGCCGAAACTTCGAAGCCGTCGATCAAACGCTGGCGCGCCTGAACGAAGTCCCGCTGCCCGCGCCAGGCGCGAGCCTGAGCGGCAGACGCCGCCTGCCCGTCGTTTCGGACCGCGCGCCCGCCTTCGTCCGTGAGGTGACGGCGCTGATGATGTCGGGGCGTGGCGACGAACTTCCGGTCAGCGCCCTGCCCGTCGACGGCACCTACCCGAGCGCCACCGCACGCTGGGAGAAGCGCAACATTTCGGACGTCGTGGCCAGCTGGGATGCCGAGATTTGCATCCAGTGCGGCAACTGCAGCCTGATTTGCCCACACGCGGTCATCCGCTCGAAGCTCTATCATCAGGACCGTCTGGCGGGCGCACCCGCCGGGTTCAAGAGTGCGCCGATCGACGCCCGAGGCATGCCGGAGATCCGCTACACGTTGCAGGTCTACGTCGAGGACTGCACCGGCTGCGGCCTGTGCGTCGAGGTCTGTCCGGTGACCGCCAAGGATGCGGCCGGCCACCGGGCGATCAACCTCGACGCGAAGCAACCCAGCGCTGCCGCCGAGGTCGAGAACATCGCGTTCTTCGAGACGCTGCCAGAGGCCGATCGCGCGCGGGTCGACTTCTCCACGGTGCGCGGGGCGCAGTACCTCGAGCCGCTGTTCGAGTTCTCCGGCGCTTGCGCCGGTTGCGGCGAGACGCCGTACCTCAAGCTGATGTCGCAGCTGTTCGGCGACCGCTTGCTGGTGGCCAACGCCACCGGCTGCTCGTCGATCTACGGCGGGAACCTGCCGACCACGCCCTGGAGCCAGAACGCCGAAGGGCGCGGCCCGGCCTGGTCCAACTCCCTGTTCGAGGACAACGCCGAGTTCGGCCTCGGTTTTCGCTTAGCCGCGGATCGCCACTTGGCGATCGCGTCGCGTTTGCTGCGCGAGCTTTCCGCAGACATCGGTGCGCAGCTCGTCGACGAAATCCTATCTGCGCCGCAGCAGTTGGAGAGTCAGATCCGCGCGCAGCGCGAGCGGGTGGCGCGGCTGCGGCTTCGGCTCGCAGAGCTGCCCGCGCAGCTCGCGCCGCGCGTGGCCGAGTTGCTTTCGGTCGCGGACCATCTCGTGCGGCGCAGCGTCTGGCTGGTGGGCGGCGATGGCTGGGCATACGACATCGGGGCCGGTGGCCTCGACCACGTGCTCGGGTCGGGCCGCGATGTGAACGTGCTGGTGCTGGATACGGAGGTCTACTCGAACACCGGAGGGCAAGCTTCGAAGTCGACGCCGCTCGGCGCGGTGGCGAAGTTCGCTGCGGCCGGCAAGCGGGTGGGCAAGAAGGACCTCGCCCTGCAAGCCATCTCCTACGGCAACGTGTACGTCGCGCAGGTGGCCGCTGGGGCGAACCCGCAGCAGACACTGCTCGCCTTCCGCGAGGCGGAGGCGTACGCCGGTCCGTCGCTAATCATCGCTTATAGCCCGTGCATCGCCCATGGGATCGCGATGCAACGCGGGCCCGAGCAGCAGATCAAGGCGGTGCAGTGCGGGCATTGGCCGCTGATTCGCTACAACCCGGTGCTGCGTCCCCACGGAAAGAACCCGTTCATGCTCGATTCCCTCGAGCCCCGGCTCAAGTTCCACGACTACGCCAACGGCGAGCTGCGTTACCGCATGCTCAGCCACTCGAACCCGGAAGAGGCTCGACGGCTGATGAAGCTCGCACAGCAGAACATCGAGCGGCGCTGGCAGACCTACGCGGAGATGGCGACCCGAGGCGTTTGACGGAGACGAGAAACGCGCGACGGAGAAAAGCGAGAGCGATGGCGGATCTTCGAACCAAGTACATGGGGCTAGAGCTCGAGCACCCGCTGATCGCGTCGGCGTCTCCGCTGACGAAAGAGCTGGACGGCGTGAAGCGCCTCGAGGACGCCGGCGCCGCCGCGGTAGTGATGTTCTCGCTTTTCGAAGAGCAGCTGCGCTGGGAGCAGGAGTCCATGCACCACCTGACCGAGAACACTGCACACAGCTCCGGTGAGGCGCTGAGCTATTTTCCCTCCGTCGACCATTACCGCGTCGGGCCCGACAGCTACCTCGAGCTGATCCGGCGCGCGACGGAAGCGGTGCAAATTCCGGTGATCGGCAGCCTGAACGGCGTCACGCCCGAGGGCTGGATCGACTACGCGCGCCAAATCGAACAGGCGGGCGCGGCCGCTCTCGAGCTGAACGTGTATCACCTGCCGGCCGACCTCGAGGAGAGCGGGCGGGAAGTGGAGCAGCGCTACCTCGACATCCTCAAGGCGGTGAAGAGCACGGTATCCATCCCCGTGGCTCTCAAGCTCTCCCCCTTTTTCAGCGCGATGGGACACATGGCGCGGCAACTCGACGAGGCCGGCGCCGACGCTCTGGTGCTGTTCAATCGCTTCTACCAGCCCGACTTCGATCTCGAACTGCGGCAGGTCGTGCCCAATCTCCAGCTGAGCACGCCGAGCGAGATCCGGCTGCCACTGCTCTGGATCGCCGTGCTGTTCGGCAAGCTCCGCGCTGGCCTGGCAGCGACGACGGGCGTGCACTCGGCGGCGGAGATCGTCAAGTACATCATGGCCGGCGCCGATGCGGTCATGACGACTTCGGCGCTGCTAGCCAACGGCGCACCGTTCATCGGCAAGCTGGTGGCTGAGCTCCAGAGCTGGATGGAAGCGCGCGAGTACGCCTCCGTTGCGCAGATGCGCGGCTCGATGAGCCAGAAGCGCGTCGCGGATCCAACCGCGTTCCAGCGCGCGAACTACATCCGCATTTTGGAAGAGTACCGCGCGCCTAGTGCGCGTTGAGGTTCGCTACGCCGAACCGAGACCGCACGCGAGCTCCCAAAAATGCGCCGGCCGCGCCGCCGAAGGCTGGGTGCTCTGCGCCGCGCTCGGCGACCATCAAAAATTCATGATCGCGAGACGCGCGGCCTTGGCCGTATTCGCGTCTTTGTACAAGAGCGGATAGTCCGCGCGGCCAAACACCGGCTGATAGTTGAGCCAGGAGTGATCGTCCGTCACGCCCCAGAAAGTCACGCTGCTGATGCTGCCCTTGTTGTTCCGGTACACGGAAAACAGATCCACGAAGCGCTGGGCCTGTGCGGCTTCCAAATCAGGCGTGTACGGGACTTCGGGCAAAGCGACGAAGCTCCCCGTCGTGTAGTCGTCGTACACGGTGACGTCGAGCTCGCTGATCTTGATCTGGTAGCCAGCGGCCACGAACTTGTCGAACGCCTCTTGCAGCTCGCCCGCGGAGGGCCAATCCATGTATTCGTGGCTTTGAAAGCCTACGCCGTCGACGTGGATGCCGCGGCCCTCGAGCCAGGCAAACATGGTCAAGATCTTGTCGGCTTTTTGCGTCACCGTGTACTCGTTGTAATAGAGCTTGCCCTGGGAGCTACCGGGCTCGATGGTTTCGAGCGCATCGCGAGTGTAGCGGTAGGCCCAGTAGATGTACTCTTCGCTGCCGAAGAGCTCATACCAACGTGAACCCTCGGAGCCGTCTCGATACACGTTGTCCGGGTAGTTGCTGATGGCTTCGTTCACCACGTCCCAATTGTCGACCACGTCGGCGTAGCGATTGACCAACGCTTCGATGTGGGCTTTCAGGCGGGCTTTGAGCAGCTCCAAACCAGCGGCATCGCCTGCGCTGACGCCCTGGAACAGCCAGTCCGGCGCTTGCCGATGCCAAAGCAGCGCGTGACCCGTCATCTTCATGCCGTGGCTGCGCGCGAAGTCGGCGATGCGGTCGGCCTCGGTCCACACGTACGTGTCTTCTGCCGGATGGATGTTCTGCGCCTTCATCGCGTTTTCGGCGGTGAGGTGGTTGAAGTCGCGCGTGACGGCAAGGGCCGTGTGGTCCAAATTCCAGCTGCCGACCGCCGCGCCGATCGGGAAGTAATCGCTGTACTTTTCTGCGACCGAACCGGAGAGGGTCGGGTCCGTGCGCGCCGGGTCGGCCTCGCCCCGAGCGCCGTCGCTGCAAGCCGAAAGCGCGAGCGCGCCGCCGAGCGCGAGAGATAAGCAACGAACCCGAGCAGAAGCCAAATTGAAGCGCGACATGTGCGAACCGGAACCGGTTCCAGTTCGTGCCACAACCGCAGCAAAAAGCAAAGCGGGCTTACTCGGACGCGACCAGGACGTCACCGCCGCTCGAATAATACAGGCGATTGCACTCGGCGTTCGGCATTGCGTGCGCGCGCGCGTCGAGCTCGACGACCGTGTACAGAGGCGCGTCGGGGCGATCGCGGAAGCGCGCCATTTGCGTGCCGCTGCCTTCGTCCAGGTAGAAGAGCGTGCGAGAATCGCTGGACAACCCGCTCGGAAGTGCGCGGGCCACGCTCGTGCCGTCGAACAAGTCCTGACTGATGCTCTCGGGCATTGCCCAGCCGCTGCCTGTCCACGGCGTCTCGTAGACCAGCGACACCCCTTGGAAGCTGGCGCTGAAACCACCTTCTGGCGCGGGTGAGTAGGCCGCAAACACGAAGCTCTTGCCATCGGGCGAAAGGACCGGAGCCGCATAGTGTTGCGAGGTCTGAATCGCGCGCTGATTGATGGCAGCGAACGCGCTGACATCGGCGTTGCTGTCGAAGTCTTCGCTGCGCGAGCTGCGCGTGAACGCCGCAAAGCTTTGGCCCGTGGTCGAGAGCAGGACCAGGGTCTTGCCGTCGGCGCTGAGCGCGGCGCCCGCCTCGACGCTGTAACCTTCGGCGATGGTCAGCGGGGCGGCTTCGCCGAAGGCAGAGCTCCTGAGCTCACGGTGCGCGCGCATCGGGACGCCATCCCGCGTGAAGAGAATGTCCAATTCGTCAGGGCTGATCAGCAAGAGTTGCTCGTTGGCGTCGGTCGAAATGCCCTGCAGCGTGGTCGCGTTGGCCCAAGCGGCGGTCTCCGAGCAGCTGCCGGGCGTGACCGGAATGATCGCTCCCTCGTCCTCGCCTGCTTCGCCGCCATTGCCTCCGTTGCCGCCCTCGCCCACCACAGCGCCTGCTTCGCCGGCATTTCCGGCTCCGGCGAGCTGACCGCCAGTGCCAGCGACTGCTGCGCCGCTGCCGCCTTTGGCGACCGACGAGCGGCCGCCCACGCCGCCCTTCGAAGACGCACCGCCGTCGCCGAGCGCCGGAGCGTGCTCATCCGAATTGGAAGAGCAGGCGATGCCGAAGCACAGCGTGAGGCCGAAAGCGGTGATGAGATAACGCTTCATTCGGCCGGTACACAGCTGTAGTTCTGACGCCAATTGGTGAGCGTGGGAGCTGCGGTGAGCCCATCCGTCGGCACCATGCGTACCGTCACTTTCAGATACTGCTGCGACTTGTAGCCGGCCGCGATCAAGAGCGCACCGACGTCGCTCCCGACCCAGCTGGTGTTCGGGGCGCCACTCGCCGTGCCGAGCTTGACCACGCCCGGCGTGGTGACGGCCGTCGGGTACACTGGAAGGGTCGCAAAATCCTTCCCAGTCGCAGAAGTCTGGGCATAAAATTCGATCTTGGAGTTTGCGCTCGGCGTGATCGTCTGCCAATCGAAGAAACGCCAGACCGGCTTCGTGCCATCCTCGCAGACCGCCGTGTAGTTGCGCTCGTAGTTCGCCGGGCCGAGCACCACGAGCGGCGGCGGCGGCGCACACGTGCCGGTCAAGCACACCGAGCCGATGCAGCAGTCGTTGGTGGTCGCGCACACGCCGCCGTCCGCGACGCACATGCCCACGGGAGGCGCCGTACCACAATGACGAGTCGGCGGATCGGTAACCGGGGTGTCGATCTTGCACACGGCGGTCTTCGGACTGGTGAGTCCACCGCAGCAATCCTCGTCCACTTCGCAGGTGTTCGCGGCGGCAGTTCCCGTGGTCTTGCAGCTATCCAAGACCCAGAAGCCGCGCTCGTTCAGGTAGTTCGCGCCGGAGGTGCTGTAGTTCTGATTCGGCAGCAAGAAGGCGGGATGACTGCGATCGACGCCCGCGCTCGGAGTGTCGTCGACGGCCGCGATCCAGAGCGCGCTTTGCACCTGAGTGTAGTTGGTGATTTGCGTGTAGCTCGAGAGGTTCGAATAGTCCTGCTGCACGGCAGGCAAGTTGAAGGTGTTGCCGTACGGGCGAGTGCTGGTGAACACGACCCAGCGGTAGCCACCCGCCGCGCGCGGAGACACGGTCGCCTGATAGGCCTTGTTCGCGTCAATCGGGCGTTCGCCGGAGTTCAGGTTGGTCAGCGCGACCGGCGTGGGTGTGGTCGCCGTCGAGTCGAGTGACCACAGCCTGCCTGGATCTTCGAAGTAGTTGGTCGGCCCCATGTAGCCGTACTTGGTCCAGTCGGTCTTGGTGCAGCAGGCATCGGTCGGCGTGGTCGTCTGATAGATGACGCTGTGAGAGTCACTCTCGAAGGTCGGCCACTTGATCACGTCGCCGAGCGGCCAGGTGTTGGCCACCGAGCGACGGCGCTTGAACAGCTTGTTCGTTTGGTCGAAGTCGAAGGTGCTGAGGCCCTTGCGCCAACCGGCACCGGCCGAAGAGTCACCGTCGACGAAGACCAGCTTCGTCCCGTCCGGCGAGAAGCTCGGCACCATCATCACGGTCTTGCCGAGACCCCACACCCCGGCAGAATTGCCGCTCACGTCCACCGGGGCAGTGCCAGTGGACTGCGGCGTTTGCCAGACCACGTAGCTGCTGCCGTTCCCGTTGTCACCGCCGTCGCGCATCGTGCCGGAGCGATTGGTGTCGCCAGTGGGTTTGAAGGCAGTCGACGGGATCGACACGAAAGTAGCGCCCGTCTGACAATTGACCTTCCACTGCAATTGGACGGCCGCGTTGCCGGTGGCCTCGTACCAGCCGAACTTGAAGTCGTGGTCACCCGCGTCCAAGTAGGTCGCCCCGGAGAAGGCCCCCGCGGTCCAAGTGTTGGCGATTCGAATTTGGTCGATCCAGAGCCGCCCGCCGTCATCGACGTTGCTAGCGGTTTGGAACTCGTACACGCCGCTGCAGGGCGCGGTGAGTAAGCCAGTCCAACGCGCCGACAGGTTGTCGCTGCTCGTGAGCTGCGAGAATTCGGTGCGACCGGCCCCGTAGTTGTTGTTGATGGTCGCATCGTAGCGGGTGAACCCGCCCTGCAGCGTCGGGTTCTGCGCCAGGTTGCCGTTGAAGACCTGATCGCCGTAGTAGCTGACGGTGAGCCCGTTCGTCGGTGGGACGTAGCTCGCCGGAGCGTAGAAATTGGCCGTCGGGATGCGCTCGGTCACGGTGCTGCTGCCGCTGCCGGACTTCCAGCGCAGCTTCGCCATCGCGGTGCTGGCCGTGCTGCCGGCTTTCTCGACGTGCTCGACCTTGATCGAGTAGAGCGTGCCCTGAGTCATCGAGACGGAGGTAGTGCCACAATAGCCGGTGGTAGCCGTGGTCAAGTTGATCACCACGGTACTGCCGACCGTCACCTTCAGGGTATCGTCCGCATCGGCGCAAAAGGTGACGTTGCCCGTGTACGGCGCTTCGATTTGCCCTTGCCAGACGCTGCTGAAATTGTCGGTCGGCAGCGTGGTCTCGGTGGCGGGGCTGCCTGCGCCCCAATCGGCGTAAACATCCGGCTCGAGGCGCTGCAGCGCGACCGGCGCGGTGGCCGTGGCATTCGCGTAGTAGCTCACGTCCAAGCCATGAACACCATCGGCCGGATAGAGCTGCGTCTGCGGCACGACCATCAGTGGAACGGTCGGGCTGCTCCATGAAAGCTTGATCGAGGATTCGTATTGGTTGTCTACCTGATCGAGCTGGATCGAGACCTTCGTGCCCGCGGTCATCGCGATCGGGCTGCTGGTGAAAGTCTTGGGCGCAACGCCAGAGCCGGGTTGATAGGGCGTGGTCAAAGCATCGATCACGGTGGTGCCGTTCACGGTCAGCTTCACCGCGTCGGTGGTGTCGATCTGGAAGGTGTACGGCTCGCTGGTGAAGGCTTGGATTTGCCCCGTGCGGCGCACCGAGTAGTCGGTGGGCACGAGACCTCCCGGACTAGCGGTGCCAAAGTCGAAGTTGACGATCGGATCGATGCGCTTCCACAGCGGACTGGCCGCGGTGAAGGTTTTGTTCGGGAAGTACTTCGCCAGCAAACCCGTGCCGGTGCCGCCGGACTGGATCGTATTCGGAACCGTGATTTGGCGAGCACTGTTGATGCCGACCAAATTCTGGTTGGTGTTGCCCCAAAAGTTGTTGGCGGCGAGCGCGAGCGAGCCATCGGGAGTGAGCGGTGCCCAGGCAAAGCCACGCCAGTCGTTGGCGCCGTTGCGGTAAGAGGTGTTGGACACGAAGTCGGCGATCGGGTTCAACACGCCGCCAGAAATCTTGGATAGGCCACCGTTCGTTGCACTCCAAGACTTGTCCGAGGTCGCGAAGTAGCTGCCATTGGCAGAAACCGTGTGGCACACCGGGCAACCATCGACTGACGCGAACGCGCTCTTGGCGGCCGCAGTCGAGCTGGGATCGGCAACCATCATGTTGGTCGATCCATTGCGATTGTACTGCGTGTAGTAAATCAAGCCGCGCACGGGCGCCGTGCTGAAGTGCAGGCTGCGGCTGAGGGCTGGCGCGGGCACACCGCTGATCAGGCGCTGCAACTTGATGGCGACGTCGGCACCTTTGCCGGCATTCTCGAAATCCTTCCACACCGCTTGCGGGATGGTGGCGCTCGGCGTGCTCGGCTCCGGGATGATCGCGCTCCAGGTGAAGGTAGCGGTGCCGGTCGCGGGGTAGAGCAGGGAAACCTGCACGGCATCCGCCGTGACCCCGCCGTTGTCCCACTGCAATACCGGCGGCATCATGCCGAGCGGGAGCACGGTGTTGGCGTACGGGTAGAGGATCTTCGCCGGATCCGTGCCGCCGACCGTCTTGGCGAAGTTCGTGACCGCGTTGGCCGGCGCAGTCGAGCTGTCGACGACATTGACTTTGACGTTGAGCTTGGCCGTCGCCGAATACTGACCAAGATACGCGGTCACGTTGAGCGTGCCAGGAACCGCGCTCAGCAGATTCACCGCACCGTTGGTCACGGTCGCAACGTCGTAACGGTCGAGCGACCACGCAGGGGCCAGCATCCCGGTGTAGCAGCCAGGGGGTTGCAACGCGACGCTGAAGGTCGGATTGGCGGGCGTGAGGATGAGGCGTGATCGCTTCCCAGTGGGGTCACCGATGGCAGTCGCCGGGATGATTTGCTTTGCGACGCTGGGCGAGCTCCAACTCAGATACGCGGCAGCGCTGCCCGTATTTTGATAGAACTCATAGCGAAAGAGCGCCGGGACGCCAGCGGTCAGATTGATTGCGGTCGAAGTGTATTCGGTCGTGCTCTGGTCTTTCCACTGATTGACGACCAGAGTGCCATTGATCCAGAGCCGAACGCCGTCGCCCGCCTTGGCGTAGAAGGTGTACGCCTCGGTGGTCGTGGGAATGACCGAGCCGGTCCAGCGCGCCGACCAAAGAGTCGCCCCAATGCCAGTCACACCGGGAGCCGCACTGCCGTAGTTGTTGTTGATGTTCCCCTCGGTCCGAGTCGCAGTCACTGTCCAGGTGGAAGGGATCTGCGTGACCGTCTTGTCGATTTGATTGAAGTATTCCGCCTTCAAGTTCGTGTTCATCGCAGTGACCGTGACGTCCTGCGTGGCCGGCGTGATCGCCAGGCTGTTACAGCCACTGCCCGGCGCGAGCGGAACGGACGGCTTCATCGTCAGGCCGCCGTCGTTGATGAACGGGCCGCCGTCCAAGTCCAGGCCCTTGGCGTCGTCGACGATGCGCTGGCAATACGGGTCACAAGGATTGTCGGTGCACGCGCTCGATGTGCCCAGGCCTTGAGTCTTCTGCTTGCTCGCCGGCACGTTCAGGGTCGCGATGCGATCACCGATGCATTCACCCCAAGTGTTGGTCTTTGCGTCGCAGGTGCGCTTGCCGATCGTGCACGAAACGTAGTCGCCCGAACGTCGCTCGACCTGACCGCAGTCGATCACCTCGTCCGCGTTCTCGCACGAGCAGCCTTTGTTCGGGGTCTCGCAGGGATCGACCATGGGCAACGGCTTGTCCCCTGCGTCGACGGTTCCCGCGAAGGGGGCGCTGTCATGGCCGCCGTGAGAGCAAGCATTGCCGATGGCGAGCAGCGCCAAGGCCAGAGCCAAACGCAGGGGCTTTCCGAACATGGATCTCCGAGAGCAGTAAACGGCCGAGTTGGCGGCCATGTAACGACTCGGCCCTGCAAAAATCGGGACAGCAGAGCCAGCGGAGACACCACGAATGTGGGGAGATTTGCCGAAGAACCGCGGCTGCGCTCCGGTTCGCGCACATCACCGCCGAAGTGCGACAGGCGCTCAGGCGGTGTGTGCCCGTGCGCGCGCTCAGCCCAGAACGTCGGCGATCACGTAGCGACCAGGCTTCTTTCCAGCCAAAAACTCAGCCGCGCGCAAGGCACCGTGGGCGAACAAATCTCGATTGGAAGCGCGGTGAGTGAGCTCGAGCCGCTCACCTTCACCCAGCAGGTATACTGTGTGATCACCGATCACATCGCCGCCGCGCACCCCGAATACGGCCACCTCGTCCTCGGTCCGCGCGCCGACTTCCCCGTCGCGACCTCGCAACTCACGCACTTGGGGCCGCACTTTTTTCACGGCCTCGAGCAGGCGGGTGGCGGTGCCGCTCGGGGAGTCGATCTTCTTGCGGTGGTGGAGCTCCACGATTTCGACGTCGTAGCCGACACCGAGTCGGCGCAGCGCGAACTCCACGGCCTCGGCCAAGACTTGGATGCCGAGGCTGGTGTTCCCCGCGACCAACACGGGCACGACCTCCGACGCTTTGTCCAGAGCGCGTTTGGCGGCCGCATCCAGGTTCGTGGTGCCGCACACGATAGCCACTCCCTGGCGCGCCGCGAGCTGCGCGAGCTGAGCCACCGCGGACGCGGTCGAAAAATCGATCACGACCTGAGCGCCGAGAAGCGCGGACGACACGTCGGCGCTAGTGACCACGCCCAACACGCCGACACCGGCGAGCTCGCCCAAATCACGGCCCAGCCGCGGATCGGAGCTCGCGCACGCGGCGCCCACGATTTCGAGCTCGGGCTTGTTCTGGACCAAGCGCGTGATGGCAAGGCCCATGCGTCCCGAAGCACCGTGCAAGGCGAGCTTCATGACGCCTCGAATGCAGCCATCGCCGCGCTGAGCCGCGCGCGACACTCGGCGGTGGCTTCGACGATCGGCAAGCGCACGCTCGGGTTCAGGCGACCCTTGAGGGACAGCGCCGCCTTGACCGGGGCGGGACTCGCCTCCGAGAACATGGCCTTGTTCACGGCGAACATCGCGACCTGCCGCTTGCCAGCAAGAGCCAAGCGCCCGGCGAGCGCGTCATTGACCATGGTGCTGACCTCTTTCGGGTACACGTTGCTGGTCACGCTGATCACGCCCGTTGCGCCGACGCTCATCATCGGGACCGTCAGCGCGTCGTCGCCCGACAGCACCGAAATCGGGCGCTTCGCGCGCGCTAGCAGCTCTTGGCAGTGGAGCACGTTGCCGGTCGCGTCTTTGAAACCGAGCACGTTGGGGCAGGCATCCAGCACTCGAAGCGCGCTATCGACGCTCAGCTCGACCGCACTGCGCCCCGGAATGTTGTACAGCACGAGCGGCACGCTGACCGACTTGGCAATCGCGCAGATGTGCTGAAATAGCCCGTCTTGGCTCGGCCGGCTGTAGTAGGGCATCACCACCATGATCGCGTCGGCGCCCGCCTCTACGGCAGCGCGTGCGCCCTCGATGCTCTTCTTGGTGTTGTTCGAACCCGTTCCGGCGAGCACGACCGCACGGCCCTTGGCGACTCGCTTGCTGCGCGCGATCAGCTCGTACTGTTCGGCCTCCGTCAACGTGGGCACCTCCCCAGTGGTGCCGCAGGGCACGAGGCCGGCGATCCCGCCTTCCAGCTGCGCTTCCAAGAGCTTTTCGAATGCAATGAAATCGACCTCGGAACCGTCGGGGGAAAACGGGGTGACCAGCGCGGTGTATGCGCCGGAAAAGCTGAATTCTGCCATGGCGCGCTTCTTTTCCCGCGTTCTGGGGCTCGGCGCAACCATCCGACACCAGTTTCGTCGAGCTTTGTCTAACCCGTCCCGCCGCTGCCCGCCGTGCCACCAGGCTTCCGAGGTGTGTCGGATCTCGCGGAATTGACCCCGTGACGCCCACGGGTACTATCGAGTCTGGCTCGATCATGGCATCGATTTTACCCGGTCGCCGGACCGCGATTTCACTGCCGTCCGAACGGCCCAAAGGAGCAGGTCAGCCGTGCCTGGTCATCATCTCGGGCGCGGAGATGGGTCGGCGTATCGACTTGACCCACGAGGAAGTGTCGATTGGCCGGAGCGAGCAGTGCACCGTGTGCGTCAACAGCGACATGGTGAGTCGGCGCCACGCCGTCATCAACCGCATCTTGGGCCACTACATCGTGGTCGATTTGAAGTCGACGAATGGCACGTTCGTCAACGACCAACGGATCGAGCGCGCCGAGCTGAAAGATGGCGACCTGCTGCGCACGGGCAAGACCGTGCTCAAGTACCTCGAGAACAACCTCGAGCTCGAGTACATGCAGCACATCATGAGCTTGGCCAAGGTCGATGCCTTGACCGGGCTCCACAACAAGCGGCACTTCGATGAAGTGTTCGGCAAAGAGGTCGCTCGCGCCGATCAAACCCGAGAGCCGCTGTGCTTGATCCTGCTGGACATCGATCATTTCAAGAAGATCAACGACAACTTCGGACATCCTGCCGGCGACGCGGTGCTCAAGCACGTGGCGCACCTCGTCAAAAGTCAGATCCGAGCGAGCGACACGCTTTGCCGCGTGGGTGGTGAGGAGCTCGCGCTGGTGTTGCCGCAGACGCCGCTCGCCCTGGCCACACAGGCTGCTGAATTGATTCGCGTGGCAGTCGATGACACGGCCTGTGACTTCGACGGCACGATCATCCCCGCCACGCTGAGCCTCGGTGTCGCGCAGCTCGGGCCGGGTGAGGTGCCCGAAGGGTTGTATCGGCGCGCCGACGAGCGGTTGTACGCGGCCAAACACAGCGGCCGCAATCGCGTCTGCTGACGCTCGACGCTCAACGAGTAAGCGACTCGATCAACTCGCTCAACGCCGGATGCCGCGAAACGAGCTGCGCGCGCGCTGGCATGTCGAAATCGGCGAAGTCGAAGCCGGGGGCGACCGTGCAGCCGCACAGCGAAAATCCCGCGCCGATCACGCGCGCCGCCTGGAGCGTCCCCGCCGGGACGACCCATTGCGGCGTCTGGCCGCGCTCGAGCTCCGATCCGAGCTCGACCCGCCGATGCATGCCTGCGCGATCGATGGTGTGTAGCTCCAGGCTCGCGCCCAAGTAGTGGTGCCACACCTCGTCGCTGCGCACGCTGTGAAACGCGGAGAACTCACCGGCGCGGAGCAAGAAGTAGATCGCCGTCGAAGCGGCGCGCGTGACCGCCGCGAACGGGGCAGTCACGCTCGCGCTGGCGCGAAAGGTCTCACGAAAGAAGCCGCCCTCGGGGTGCGGGGCAAGGCCCAGCCACGCGATCACTTCCTCGGCGGTGAACGGAGTCACGCCGGGATGCGCCGGCTTTCGGCGACCGCCGGTCTCGTGTAGCGCAAGCCCGGTCCCGACTTTTGGCCCAAGCACTTGGCGCTCAGCGCGGCAGCAAACCGGGCGCGCGCCGGCTCGGGGAGTCGAGCGAGACAGTGACTTGCAAACTTTGCGTCCACCTGGCAGCGAGCCAGTAGTCGAGCCACGCGCGGTCCATGGGTCCGGCTGCAGGCGGCGCAGATCCCTTCTTCCAATACCGAGCGCAAGCCACAGCAACGACACGTTTCGGGGGCGGGCATGCCCGGAGCCTTAGCGGAGGCAAGTCCAGCCGGCCAAGTTTCTCGCGCAAGGGTAGATAGACGCGCGGCAAATGGCGCGAAACCCTGGCACACGAGCGGAAATTCTGCACCGCCGTCTGCCAAATCCGCTACCTTGCCGCCGATGGCCCACGACGACGACCATGTTCATGACGAAAATTGTGACCATGAGCACGGTGAGGACGAATTCGCCGAAGAGCTCGACGAGTTCCTCGGTGAATTTCAAGAACTGCTCGGCAGCGATCCCGAGGCTGCGATGGAGCTCGTGGAGAGCGTGGATGAATCGTTCGCCGCGCATCCACTGATCCGCATTGCTCACGCGCACGCAATTTGGGTGACCAAAGGCGCCGCCGAGGCGCGCGCCGAGCTCGAAACGCTGGTCGCCGCCGAGCCGGACTTTTCGGACGCGCACTATGCGCTGGCAGACGTCTATGGCGAGCTGAAAGAAGACGCCCTGCGCGTCACGCACTTCATGCGCGTGCTCGAGCTGGACGAGAAAGACGACATCGACTCCGGCTTCGATGTCAGCGACTTCGAAGGTCTGATCGTGAAGAGCGCCGAGGCGGCGCTTTCCGCCCTGCCCTCCCCTTACTTGGAGCGCCTCCGGGACGTGCCCGTAGTACTCGAGCCGCGCCCGAGCCGCGCGCTGGTCAAAGACGGCTTCGACCCGCGCGCGCTCTGCCGTTTCGAGGGGCCGGCGGTCGAAGCTCCGGGCGGCGGACAGAAGCCGAGCAGCATCATCCTCTACACCGCGAATTTGCCGGCCGAATTCGAGGACGAGGAGGAGCTCGCGAGCGAAATCGAGATCACGCTACTAAACGAGATCGGCAGCTACTACTCGCTCAGCGAGGAAGAGCTGGACCGCCTCGGTCTGGAGTGAGCGCGAGCCAGCTCCAGGAAGGACAGCGCCGTGCGCGTCGGCGTGAAGGCTCGGGGCGTGAGCGCGCCCACGGCGCGCCGCGCTCCGAATTGTTCGAGGCGCAGCACGTGCAGCGTGCCGCTGTCACGCTCGCGCTGCACCGCGAAGCGCGGCACGATTGCGACACCGAAGCCGAGCTCTGCCAGGCGCTTCAGAACCTCCACGCTGCTCATCTCCATCGCCAGCCGTAGCTGCAAATCTCGGGCAGCAAACGCTGAATCGATCCAGGCACGTGAGCTGGTCGTGCGATCGAGCAGCAGTAAGGGATGGGGCGCGAGCTCACTGACCGTCACCTGCCGGCGTTTGGACAGTGGGTGCGTCGGTGTGCACACCGCCACGTCGTCTTGGGGCGAAAGCTCGACGCAGTCGAGCCGCTCGCCCACGGGTCGACCCGAGACCGCGAGCGAAGCCGGCAGCGGCAAGCTGACGATGCCCAGGTCGACCTGACCCTCCGAGACGCGCTCGGCGATCACCGGCGAGGGCCGGTTGTCGATGCGGAGCTCGATCTTGGGGTAGCGCTGGCGGAATGCGGCCAAGACGGGCGGCAAGAAATAACAGGCGAGGGTGTCACTCGTGCCCAGCACCAGCTCGCCCGAGTCCAGGCCACTGAGGCCGGCGAGCTCGCGCTGGGCGAGCGCCATTTCTTCGAAGATCCGTGTGGCCCGCGCGAGCAACGCGCGCCCGGCGTCGGTCAGGCGCGGCTGGTGACCGTCACGCGAGAACAGCTTCTGCCCCAATTCGCGCTCCAATAGGAGCACCGATTGACTCACTGACGACTGAGTTTTCCCTAGTTTTTTCGCGGCCTTCGAGAAACCGCCCTCGCTCGCGACCGCGCTGAAGGCGGCCAGCCGCGCGCTATCCAGAGTCATCGTCATTGCTTATCGAATATATCATTTTCTATTGAATTGCATAATGCGGAGCGCGAGGCATGCTCTGCCCATGATCGTCATCCCGGGTCGCGCCGCGTGGTCGGCCGGGCGCCTCGAAAAGCGCCTCGCCAAAATCCAACTCCGGAACCCCGCGCTGACCGCTTTGAGCGCGCGCTTCGTGCACTTCGTCGATCTGGGCGAAGCGCAGCTCGACGCTGGTGAACGGCGCTTGCTCGAGCGCTTGCTCGAGTACGGACCGCGTGACGCGGGCGCTGCCGTCTCGGGCGAGCACTATTGGGTCGTGCCGCGCCTAGGCACGATTTCACCTTGGGCGTCCAAGGCGACCGACATCGCCAAAATTTGCGGTCTGTCCCGAGTCCACCGCATCGAACGCGGCATCGAGTACGTCGTGCAAGGTTCGATTGGCGACGAGGCCTCGCTCATCGCGAGCTTGCACGATCGCATGACCGAATCCGTGCTGCGGCGCGAGGACGAAGCGATTCGACTATTTGCGCACGCCGAACCCAAGCCGCTCGCCAGCATCGACCTCTTGGGCCAAGGACGGAGCGCGATCGAAGAGGCCAACCGCGGCCTGGGCCTGGCGCTGGCCGCCGACGAAATCGAGTACCTGGAGCGGAGCTACCGCGCGCTCGCGCGCAATCCGAGCGATGTCGAGCTGATGATGTTCGCGCAGGCCAACAGCGAACATTGCCGGCACAAGATCTTCAACGCAGACTTCGTGATCGACGGTGAAAAGCAGCCGTTTTCGCTGTTCAAAATGATTCGTCACAGCACGGAGAAGAGCCCCGGAGGCGTGCTCTCCGCGTATGCCGACAACGCCGCCGTGATCGAAGGCCACAGCGCGCCGCGTTTCTTCCCCGACCCCGAGAGCGGAGTGTATCGCGGTCGAGAAGAAGAGCAGCACATCCTGCTCAAGGTCGAGACCCACAATCACCCGACGGCGATCTCGCCGCACCCCGGCGCTGCCACCGGCTCCGGCGGAGAGATCCGCGACGAGGGAGCCACCGGCCGCGGCTCCAAGCCGAAGGCCGGCCTGACCGGCTTCTCCGTCTCCAACCTGCGCCTGCCGGGAGCGCCGCAGCCTTGGGAAAAGGACTATGGCAAGCCGGCGCGCATCTCCTCCGCGCTGGACATCATGTTGGAGGGCCCGATCGGGGGCGCCGCATTCAACAACGAGTTCGGGCGGCCCAACTTGACCGGCTACTTCCGCAGCTTGGAGCTCGAGGCTCCAGGGCCCGCCGGGCGCGAAGTGCGCGGCTATCACAAGCCGATCATGCTCGCGGGAGGCTTCGGGCACATCCGCACGGAACACGTGAAAAAAGGCCAAATCCCCGCGGGAGCCGCGATCGTGGTGCTGGGGGGACCTGCGATGTTGATCGGGCTGGGGGGCGGAGCCGCGTCCTCGGTGAGCTCCGGCGCTTCGCGCGAGGATTTGGATTTTGCTTCCGTGCAGCGGGACAACGCGGAGATGCAACGCCGCTGTCAGGAAGTGATCGATCGCGCTTGGCAGCTCGGTGACGAAAACCCCATCGTCTCGATTCACGACGTCGGCGCGGGCGGACTCTCCAACGCATTACCCGAGCTGGTCAATGACAGCGGACGCGGGGCGCGCTTCGAGTTGCGCAAAATCCCGAACGATGAACCGAGCATGTCGCCGCTCGAGCTGTGGTGCAACGAGTCGCAAGAGCGCTACGTGCTCGCGATCGAGCCGCAGAACCTGGCGCGCTTCGAAGCGCTGTGCGCGCGCGAGCGCTGCCCCTACGCCGTGCTCGGCCACGCCACGGACGACGGCGTGCTCACGGTCGAAGACGAACATTTCGGCAATCAGCCGATTGCCCTGCCGCTGCAAGTGCTGCTCGGCAAACCACCCAAGATGACGCGCAACGTGCAGACCGGCAATTTCAGCCCGGACAGCGACGATTTGAGCGGAATCGAGCTGGGCGAGGCGGCGCGCCGCGTGCTTTCACTACCCACCGTCGCGGACAAGACGTTCCTGATCACGATCGGCGATCGCAGCGTGACCGGGCTCGTGACGCGCGACCAGATGGTGGGCCCTTGGCAAGTGCCGTGCGCCGACGTGGCCGTGACCGCCACCAGCTTCGAGGGCTACACCGGTGAAGCCATGGCCGTCGGTGAACGCACGCCGCTCGCGCTACTGAACGCGGCGGCCTCGGCGCGCATGGCCGTAGCTGAAGCCTTGACCAACATCGCGGCGGCGCCGATCGCGCGCCTCTCGGACGTGAAACTGTCGGCGAACTGGATGGCTCCCGCCGGGCATCCGGGCGAAGACGCTCGTTTGTACGAGGCGGTGCGCGCAGTCGGCAGTGAGCTGTGCCCGGCGCTCGGTATCGCCATTCCGGTCGGCAAAGATTCGATGTCCATGCGCACGGTCTGGCAAGACGAAGGGACGCAAAAGAGCGTCACTGCGCCGCTCTCGCTGATCGTGAGCGCGTTCGCCAAAGCCAGCGACGTGCGGCGAGTGCTCACCCCGGAGCTACGCCGAGACGTGCCGGACAGCTCACTCTTGCTGGTAGATTTGGGCCTCGGGCGCTGTAGGCTCGGTGGTTCGGCGCTGTTTCAAGTCTACTCCCGCGTCGGGCAGAACCCGCCGGACCTGGACCAACCCGAGCTTTTGTCCGGCTTCTTCGCGGCCATTCAAGAGCTATCCGCGCACGGCTACGTGCTCGCGTATCACGATCGCTCGGACGGAGGCCTGTTTGCCACCCTGTGCGAGATGGCCTTTGCGGGAGGCACGGGTCTCGCGATCGAGCTCGGTTCGCTGAGCGGGGACGCGCTCGGTCTACTCTTCAATGAAGAGCTCGGCGCCGTGCTGCAAGTGCGGCGCTCGGAGCTCGCGGCCGTCCGCGCGTGTTTCGCCTCACACGGCCTTTCTGCCGCGGTGCATGAGCTGGGCCAGCTGGCTGCGGGTGACCGCGTGCGCATCACGCGCGGTCGAGAAGTGTTGTTCGATCAAGACCGCGCGGCGCTGCGCGCGCTGTGGTCGGAGACCACGCACCGAATGCAACGCCTGCGCGATGATGCAAGCTGCGCCGATCAGGAGCACGAGGCGCGCCTCGACCTCGGCGATCCCGGGCTCTCGGTTCAGCTCGCTTTCGATCCCAAAGAGGACATCGTGCGCGGCCTGGTGCGCGCTCCCGGCGCTCGGCCGCGCGTGGCGATCTTGCGCGAACAAGGCGTCAATGGCCAGGTCGAGATGGCCGCTGCCTTCGACCGCGCGGGCTTCGACGCGGTCGACGTGCACATGAGCGACATCTTGAGTGGAAGAATCGGGCTAGACGAATTCCGCGGTCTGGCCGCGTGTGGCGGCTTCTCGTACGGCGACGTGCTCGGCGCTGGTGAAGGCTGGGCCAAGTCGATCCTATTCAATGCGCGCGCGCGCGACGAGTTCGCGCGCTTCTTCGCGCGCCAAGATGCCTTCGCGCTGGGCGTGTGCAACGGCTGCCAAATGTTGTCCAACCTGCGCGAGTTGGTGCCGGGTGCCGAGCTTTGGCCCCGCTTCGTGCGCAATCGCTCGGAGCAGTTCGAAGCGCGCGTGTGCCTGGTCGAGATCGCAGACAGCCCGTCCATCCTGCTTTCAGGCATGGTGGGCTCGCGGCTACCGATCGCGGTCGCGCACGGCGAGGGACGCGCCGAGTTCGAACACGACGCGGCGCGCGCCGCGCTCGATGCGAGTGGGCTCGTGGCCGTTCGTTACGTCGATCATTTCGGGCGCGTCACCAGCCACTACCCGGAAAATCCCAACGGCTCCCCGAGCGGCATCACGGGCCTGTGCAACGCGGACGGGCGAGTGACGTTGCTCATGCCCCACCCCGAGCGCGTGTTCCGCACCGTTCAATACTCTTGGCACCCGCGCGAATGGGCCGAAGACGGGCCCTGGCTGCGGCTTTTCCGCAACGCTCGGGCCTGGGTAGCCAAACACTGAATATTCCGGTGACGCGGCTCGTCGAACCAGCGCCTACTGCGCGGCTCGGCCGAGTCGCGCTATGAGTAGCAAGCCCACCATGACGCGTCAGCGCTCGCCCCGTTTCGTCGCACTCGGCGCGCTGATTGTCACGGCCGCGCTGGCGGCGTTGCCCGGGGTGTCGGCCGCCGAGCGCGCGCATGGCAAGCACCATCCCCGTCACGCCTGTTCCGCGCAGAAGCCGCAGCCGTTTTTGATCCGCTCGAACTTCGTGAAACACGGCGCGTTGAATGCGGAGGCTCACGAGCAGGCGCTGCGCTACCGCGCCGAGCAATACGGCAGCGTCGAAGGCTTGGGCCTCGACCGATACAACAAGCAGCGAGCTTACGCCAACGCGCTGAGCGTGCGCTTCATGGGCCTCCCCCTTCAGATCCACAAGAAGGTCGCGCCCGCCTTGCAGTGCGTCGAGCGCTATCTCGAACGCAACTGCACCGCTGCGAAGGAACGCTACACGCCGCGCGCGGTGGGCGGCTTTCGGCAGACGAACACCTACCGCGGCGGCGAGGTCTCCAATCATCTGTTTGGCATCGCGATCGACATCGATCCCAACAAGAACCCGTGTTGCGGCTGTGTCGCTCCCTGGCCCGATCACCCCGCTTGCAAGAGCCCCGCGGAATCCGTGTTCGAGCGCGCCGCCCTGCCGCGTTGCTGGATCGACGGCTTCGAGCGCTTCGGCTTCTACTGGCTCGGGCGCGATCCCGAGCTGCGCGACACGATGCATTTCGAATTCCTCGGCGATCCCGAGAAATTGGCTCCCGCGCCTTAGGCGGGCGCGCGCCGCTCAGCGCTTCAGAAAGCTAGCCGCGAAGTAACCGTCGGTGTCGAACTGGCTCGGTCCGATCCGGAACGCACTCGGTGCTGGCTCGGATTTCCAGAGTGCGGAGAGCTCGGGGGCATCGAACGGGACCGGCTCCAGGATGTCCAGCACGCGTTGCACGAGCGCTTCACATTCCGCTTCGAGCACGCTGCACACGGCGAACACCAGCCGGCCGCCACTCCGGACACGAGTTGCCGCCGAACGCACGATGCTCTCTGCCAGCGCAGACAGACGCGCGGGATCTTCGGGCACCAGGCGACTTGCGATCTCGGGGCGACGGCGCAATGTACCGGTACCCGTGCACGGCGCATCGACCAACACGCGATCGAAATCGACAGGCACATCAGAGGCGCCGACGGTCCAATCCACGGCGCGCAGCTCGGGCGGGGGGAGCTGCAGTCGCTGGTATTCGGCCGTCAACGCCTCGAGCTTCTTTGGATACACATCGCTGGCCCAAACCACACCCGTGCTCCCGACCTGTTCGCTGAGCAGTGTGGTCTTCTGGCCGCGGCCAGCGCACGCGTCCAAGACGCGCTCGCCCGGGCGTGCACCGAGCGCAAGCGCGATGCCCTGAGCGCCTTCCTCTTGGACCACGAACGAGCCTTCGCGGTATCCGTCGCGCTTGCGCGGGTCGCCTTGGCCGGAGATCAGCCGTGAGCGCGGCGAGACACGCCCGACTCTGCTGTCGGAAAGCCAGCTTGGTACGGGCCGGCCCTCGATCAGGCGCAGGGCGACGAGCTTGTCTCGTGCTGGCACGATCAACGCCTGCGCCTCGCTGGCGCCGACCGATTCCGTCAGAGCTTGCAGCAGCCAGGGCGAGATGTTCTGACGCGCCGCATTCGCCGCGGAAAGCTTCTCGCCTTGCGCCACCTTGCGCAGGATGGCGTTGGCAAAGCCGGCGACCTGTTTTCCGCGCGCGGCACGCACCGCGTTCACGGCCGCGTTCACCGCCGCAAATGCCGGGACGCGATCGAGCACCAGCAATTGATAGGCCGCGACCAGCAGCTCGGCCTTGACCACGACATCCTTCAGGCCGCGCGGAGCGAGCGGCGCGAGCCGCGCTTCGAGCGCATTCTTCAACCGAAGCGTGCCGTAAAAGAGCTCGGTCGCCAGGGCTCGATCGCGGTCTTCCAAACCCTTGCTCGTGGCTCGCTCGAGCTCCGCGGAAAGCGCGGCCGCACCGTAGGCGTCGTCTCGCAGGACACGCGTCAACGCCTGAACTGCGACGCTGCGCGCATTTGCCCCCGGCACGTGCAGCGGCGCATCTGCAGGAGAATCAGTCACGACTTCAACCTCGCGCGCCTTTGCCGACTTGTGCGTTCGCGTCCCAGCGCTTCTCGAGATCGTTTTTGAAGGCGAGCATGGTGAGCCCAACCAAAATTGCCATGCCCACCACGTGCGCGAGCTCGCGGATCCGCATCGGCAAGGGACGACGGAGCAGCCCTTCGATCCCGAAGAACAACAGATGCCCACCGTCCAAGACTGGGATGGGCAGCAGGTTGAACAAGCCGAGGTTGATGCTGATCAGGGCCATGACCCAAATGAAGTGATCGGCACCCTTGCGTCCCTCTTCGCCCGCGACTTCATAGATGGTGATCGGGCCCGAAAGCGCCTTCAGACTGATGCGTCCCTCGATCAATCGGACCAAGCTGACCATCACGAAGTGGGTGACGTCCGCGGTTTCTTCGATCGCCTTGGTCAGCGCGTAGCGGATCGGTGCCGAGTGCTCCACGCTGTCTTCCGGAGCGAGCGGCACCCAATCTTGGATCTGCAGCACGTAACGTGAAAAGGACTGCCCATGGTCGTCCGTGAAATCTTCGCGGCGTACCTGAAAGGTGCCGGAACGCACGACACCGTCGCGCGCGGCTTGATAGTCGATGCGGTGCGGCCGATCGGGCTGCGCCATGACCCGCTCGCGAAAAGTGGACCAAGCTGCGACGGGCTCGCCGTCGAGCT
>DASSMT010000466.1:0-12311 GCA_035688655.1 Polyangiaceae bacterium
GCCAGCAACGACCGGATGGCGATCGGCGCCCTGTCGGCGCTGCACGAACGCGGCATCTCGGTCCCAGGCCAGATCGCTGTGACCGGTTTCGACGACATTGCCGAAGCCGAACTCACCCATCCTCCGCTCACCACGGTGCGCCAGGGCATGCGGCGGCTAGGGCAAGAGGCGATGCGCTTCGTGCTCGAACAAATCCAGTTCGCGACCAAGCCCGCAGCTCGGATCCTGGACGTGGAGATGGTGTTGCGCCGCTCTTGCGGTTGTAGCGGCCTGGCATCGAGCCCAGATCCACTGCATACGCCAGGGTTCGTTCATTTGGAGGGCGGCTTGCTGCTCAACCGCGAACGCATCCAGCTGGAGCTCACGCGCGTGTCGCGCGGCATGTTGGGCGTAGCTGGGCGTGGCTGGGAACAGCGGCTCTTCGTCGGGATCGTCGATGCCGCGCAGCAGAACGACGACACCCTTTTTCTAAAGCCACTGCAAGCGCTCGCCGAAAAGCTGCTGCCCGGTACGAGCGCGCTCAAGCGTCTCGATGAAGTCGTGCAGGCGCTTCGGCAGCAGCTGGTGCCCCTCTTTGGCGGCGAGACGCAAAAGCTGGGGCGTGAACGAATCGAGACCTTGTTTCACGCCTCGCGCTCGATGCTCTTCGAGATCTCCCAGCGCGCGATGCACAACGATCGTATTGGCCTACTGCGCTGGAACGGCAACGTCGCCGAAATCTGTAACCGCCTGTCGTGCGCGGTCGATTACGCCGAGCTCCAGGACGCAATTCGAGCCACCATGCCGCTGCTCCGCGTGCGCAGTGCATTCGTAGCCTTGAACGATCCGGCGGATGCCCAGCAGGCCCGCCTGGTTTGTGCATTCGATGGCGAGTCCGACCTGAGTCGCTTTCGAGGTCAGGCTTTCCCACGCGCAGATCTGCTGCCGAAGGCGCTCGCCGGCGCGCCAGGACAACTCGGGCGCTCCTACACCGTGCAAGCCCTGGTCTGGCGCGGGCAAATACTCGGTCATCTGTTGTTGGAGCTGGAGCCGAGCAACCTGGCCATCAGCAGCGCGGTCGCCACGGCGATCGCCGGCGGGCTGCAGCGCGCCGGCCACTAGCGCGCCTAGCCCTCGTCGCGCAAATGGCGCATCTCCGGGTTTTCTCGGCGCCAGATCACGTTGTCCATGAAGTAGTGATGGATGTTCACGAACACGAACAGCGCGGCGAAATAGGGAGTCGCTCCGAGATCGCCCAGGGCTTCGTGCGTGCGCCGGTGAGAGAGCAAGCGCGCGCCGTCGAGCAGGTCGGGCAGGCCGTGAAAGAGTAGCCAACCGAGCGCGAGCGCGCTCGCCGCCAAGAGCAGCACGCGCTGATACGCGGGGGGACCGAACGCCGAAGCTCGTTCGGCGGCGCGCGCCTTGTTCCTGCTGAGCAGCCAAACGAAGTACAGGTATTGGACCGAATGTAGCGCGGGGATCGCATACACCATGAGCGGGTCGGCGCTCGAATAGACAGACCACGCCCAGACCGAGATCAGTAAACCGGTGAGCGGCGCGAGCGGCGGAACGCGCCGCTCCCGTCGCCATTTTTGGAGCAGCATCACTACGAGCACGATGGCGCTCGCCCCGAACGCGACCGCACACACGCGCTCCAACCAGAGGGGGTGAGCGAGCGAGAAATAGACCACGCCCTTTTCCTCCGCTTCCACGCCTGGGCTCGCGGGGTTCGCCCACGCGTATGCCCAGCCCGCGAAGCAGTGCGCCAAGAAGGCATGCCGCTCGGCACGGGTGTACGTCACGCCGCGACGCGCGGAGAGCACGCTCAACACGCCGAAGCCCTGCTTGACGTAGTGCCAGCCCACCAGCAAGAACATCAACTGAATCGAAAGGCCGAGGTGATGCGCGGAATTCGTGGCCAGCGCCCAAGTCAACCACGCGCCGAGTGCGCACGGCACGACCGCACCGGCGATCAGGTACCGCACCCGCTGCTGGGACCCGAAAGCGGAGCTGAACGCGCGGCGGCGCGCGTCCCGGTAAAAGAGCAAGTAAGTGACGGAAAAGTGCGGGTCGTTGATCAGATGCGCGCCATGAAACATCAGAAAGCCCACGGCGAGCTCCGCGGAATCGAGACCGACCGCGGCGCGCGCGAGCCAGAGCAGCGGATAGAGAAACAGCGTGCCGCCGCCGACCAGCAGGAATTCGAGCCCGCGCGACGCCCGTCCGGCGCCGAGCGAGGTGGAGGGTAGCGCGGGCGCAAGCGCGTGCGGAGTCTCGAGGGGTCTGATTGTCGACGCGTCGGCCACGGAAACACTATAGACTTCTCGCAAGCGGATGCGGAAATCAGTCGCAATTTATGGCGGAAGCTTCGACCCGCCGCACGTCTCACACGTGCTCGCCGCGGTCTACGCCCTGAAAATCGGCGGCTTCGAGCGGGTCCTGGTGGTCCCTGTATTCGAACACGCCTTTCACAAGCAGCTCACGGCGTTCGAGCATCGCACGCGCATGTGTGAGTTGGCTTTCGCCGGGATCGAAGGCGTCGTGGTCAGTGCGGTCGAACGGGAGCTCGAGACGCCGAGCTTGACCTTGCGCACGCTCGAGCACCTGGCCCGGCTGCATCCGGATTGGAGCATGCGGCTGCTGGTCGGATCGGACGTGCTGAGCGAGGTGTCCAAGTGGCACGCCTTCGAGCGCGTGAGCCAGCTTGCCCCACCTTATGTAGTGGCCCGGCCCGGCTACGCGCATCCGGACTCGTGCGCTGCGCTGCTGCCAGATGTATCGTCGACGCGCGTCCGCGACGCTTTGGCGAGCCCGAGCGAGCCAGAGCACGCAGCATTGCTCGCGCTCAGCGTGCCGCGCGCGGTGCTTGCCTACATCGCGGAACATCGCTTGTATGCGAGTCGCTCGCCATGAGTGTTGCGGCCCCATTGCTCGGTCGCGCGCGCGAGCTCGAGTTGCTCGACGAACTGTTGACGCGCGCAGAGCAGGGGCGAGGAGGAATTGCACTCTTGCTGGGAGAAGCGGGGATCGGCAAGAGCTCGCTCGCCGAAGCGTTCGAGAGCATCGCCGAAGCGCGCGACGTGCAGGTCGTGCGCGGTCGTGCGCTGGAGTTTACGAGCGCACCGCCGTACTTCCCGCTCTGGCCCTGCCTTCGTTCGCTGGGCATCGACCCGAGCGAAGGCTTCCCGGACGCGTTCCGGCTTTGGGAGCGCGTGGCCGAAGGGTTGGCCCAACGCAGCGCCCAGCGACCGCTGTTGTGGCTGCTCGAAGATCTGCATGCGACCGACGAGCAAACGCTCGAGCTGCTGAATTTCATGAGTCAACCCGTGCGCGGTCTGCGCGTGATGTTCTTGCTCAGCGCACGCCCGCGAGACGCTCGCTTGAGCGAGCGAGCTGCGCGTCTGTTGACGCGCATCGGGCGTGATGGAACGGCCTTGACGCTCGCGGCGCTGTCCACGGAGCAAGTGAAGACCCTGACTGAACGAACGGCGGGGCTTTCGATCTCGGAAGCTGCGGCCGCGCGTTTACTGCAGCGGACGCGGGGAAATCCGCTGTTCGTGCTGGAGTGTGCGCGCGTCCTGCAGCGACGTGGGGCGGGTTCGAACGAACTGCCGAGCACGGTGCGCGACGTGATCGACGAGCAGTTGTCGTGGCTGCCGCCCGCGACGCGCGCGGCGCTCTCGGCGGCCGCGGTGCTCGGGTCCGAGTTCTCCGCGGCCCGACTCGCCGAGTTGCTGCAGGTCTTGCCGGCGCGCGCGATTGACGACCTCTTGCCGGCGGTGCGCGCCGGCCTGCTGCTCGAGCTCGAACCCGGCGCGTTCGCGTTTCATCACGCGCTGGCCCAAGAGGCGGTGTATCGAGGCACCAGCGCTGCCACCCGTTCGGAGCTGCACACCCGTGCGGAACGAGCGTTCAGCCAGAGTGCAGGCGAGGATCCGCGTCAGTTGTTCGAACGAGCCGACCACGCCTTGGCTGCGGCCGTACCCACGAACCTCGAGCATGCCCTGGCGCTCGCGGAGCGCGCGATCGCGCTGGCGGAGGCCGCGGGCACGCACGATCGCGCCTTTCACTTGGCCCAGCGGGCCCACGATCTCGGCTCGACTCATCTGGCCGCGCCGGCGGTCGAGCCGCTCTTGCGTTTGGCGCGTTTGGCTCACGCTGCCGGACTGCCTGCCGAATTGGCGCGCTTCTGCGAGCTTGCGGCGCGAGCCGCGCGTCAGGCGGGCGATGCCGTAGGGCTCGCGCGCGCGGCGCTGCAGCTCGGCGTGGACGTGAAACCGGCGGTGGTCAGTCAAAGCTTGATCCAGGCGTTGAGCGAGGCGCGCTCGGCGCTCGGCGCTGGCCATGCGGAGCTTTCGTGTCGTCTACAGGCGCGGCTGGCGGCCGCATTGCAGCCTGCGGACGACCCTGCCGTTCCCATGGCCATGGCGCGCGAGGCGCTGGCGCTTGCGGCGCAATCGAACGACGAACGGTTGCAAGTCGAGGTGCTGCTGTATGCGGGCTCAGCGCTCGCCGACTTTGCTCCGCTCGCAGAGCGACTGTCTTGTGCCAAGCGCTTACTGGAGAAGTCGCTGGCAGTCGAGGATTGGCCGCGCGCGCTCACGGCTTACGCGCGGCTCGCGCTCGACTCGCTGGAGAACGGAGAGCTGGTCGAGTTCGATCGCATGGTGCTCGAACACGCCGCGCTCTCGCGCGAGCTCGGTCATCCGCGCTCGAGCTGGCGCAGCTTGTTGCTCGGTTCGATGCAGGCCCTGGCGCGCGGTGATTTCGCCCTTTCCGAGCGCTTGACCGTAGAGCTGGAGCAGCTTGCCGGTTTGGTCGACGAGCAACCATTGGAGATGTCTCTCGCAGTGCATCGCTGGCACGCCATGATTGCCTCGTATCATGCAGGCGCGGCCGCGGCGGAGTTGAGCGGAATGTCCGGGGTGCTGTCGGAGGTTCCGTTCGCCTCGACCATCATGCGCATGGCGCAGGCATTCAACGCGGCCTGGTTCGGGGATCGGGTCGCGGCGCGCCGAGCGCTCGACGCGCTCGACCTTGCGCAGGAAGTGACGCGCGACACGATTCTTCCGCGCTGGGCGGCCGAGGCGATCGCCCTCGTTGGCACAGCCGAGGAGGCGCGCGTCGTGCTCTCGCTGATGCCGCCCGATCCAGGACCGGAGCTCGTGGGTGGTCACGTGATGATGAGCTACGACGGCCCCGCGTGCCGTGTGCGCGGTCTGCTGCTCGCGGTTGCTGGCGACTTGGCACAGGCAGAAGTCCTGCTGAGCCAGGCCTTGGAGCGCGTCCGTGAACACGGTTTCCGGCCTTGGATCGCGCGCTTGGGGCTGGAATTGGCGCGGGTTCAGAGGCTGCGCGGTCTGGACGGCCCGGCGCAGGCCGCACTCGCCGAGTCGCTCTCGTTGGCCGATGTTCTCGGGATTGGCGCCCTGCGCGCGTTGCTGCCCGGCAACGAATCGAGTCCTCGTCTCGCGGTCTCGTCAGCCCCGCCCCGGCCATCGCTTTCACTCGCGCGGGAGGGGGAGGGTTGGTCGATCGCGCTCGGAAGCTCGCGCGTTCACTTGCGTGACAGTCGCGGGCTCGAGCTGCTCGCGCGTCTCGTCGAACGTCCGGGTGAAGAGCTTCACGTGCTCTCATTGGCCAGTGACGAGGGTACTGCGCTCAATGAATCGAACAGCGGCGATACGATCGATCCACAGGCCGCGCGTGCCTATCGCGCGCGTCTGGCGGAGATCGCGCGTGTCATGAGCCGTAACCCGGTGCGAAACAAGCAAGCCCTATTGCGAGAGAGCGAACTGCTGCAGCAGCAGCTCGCTCAGGCTTTCGGCCTGCACGGCGCGCGCAAGTCCGGGTCGCTCAGCGAGCGCGCCCGAGTGAACGTCCAGCGCCGCTTGCGAGACGCGGTGCGCCGCGTCGGGGAGCTGGACGCGGACTTGGGGCGATACCTAGAGCGAGCTGTAAGAACTGGAACTTATTGCTCTTTTCGTCCGTAATTCGGCGTTGGAACGATTGTTCCATGGGCCGTTACGCGGGAGGGGGAAAGGAGCAAATCTTCATGTCCCTAGACGATCTCGCGCCGCTGTTCATTCTCGGTTTCTTCGCCGTTGGCTTCGTCCTCGAGCGGGTGTGCGCTGCGCGCCCGTTGCAACGCGTGCGCGGCTGGTGGCTGCGTGGCGCGCTTTTCTTCGTGAGCACGATGGCGCTCAACGCGCTCGTCCCGATGTGGGTCGCCGAACGGCTTTCAGGTTTTTCGCCCTTGCGATTGTCGAACCTCGGCACGTTGGCAGGCGGCGCGCTGACCCTGGTGTGCACGGATCTCATCAGCTATTGGTTGCACCGAATCCAGCATCGCAGTCCGACGCTCTGGCGTTGGACGCACCAGATTCACCATTCCGCCGAGCGTGTCGACGTCCTGGGTGCGGCCTACTTTCACCCATTCGACATCGCCCTGCAGGCGTTGCTTTCGACGATCGTCGTGGTCGCGCTCGGTGTGTCTGCCAATGCGGCCGCGTTGGGCGGGATCGCCACCGTGTTCTTGGCCGTGTTCCAGCATCTCAATGTGCGCACGCCCGTCTGGCTCGGCTACTTGGTGCAGCGGCCCGAGGGTCATTCGGTGCATCACGCCCGTGGAGTGCACGCCTACAACTACGGCAACTTGGGCCTCTGGGATTTGGTCTTCGGCACCTTTCGAAATCCCGCACAATTCTCGGCAGAAGCGGGGTTCTTCGAGGGCGCCTCGGGTCGCGTGTGGCCGATGTTGCTCGGTCGCGACATCCAACGCTAGCGCAGCGCGACGCCCAAATCCAAGAGGCATTGTTCGGCCGCGAGGTAACCCGCGCAACCGATCACCGAGCCTGCGGGATGCGTGCCCGCGCTCGCCGAGTACAGACCGGCGATTGGCGTGCGGTGTGGCAAGCGATCGGCGAAACCGAAACCATTATCGACATGATGAATGTGCCCGTGACTGATGCCGAAGTACTGCTCGATCTTTTGCGGGTGCAAGATCTGCCAATCTGTGACCAGCGCGCTCGTGCCAGGCGCAAATCGATCGGCGATCTCCAAGAGCCGGCGGGCATAACGCTCGGCTTCCACGTCCCACGAACTCTCGCTGAGCTCGTACGGCACCCACTGCACGAAGAAGGCGGAGCTGATGCGCCCCTGAGGGTCGCTCAGCGAGCGGTCGACGGTGGAGTGCATGTACCACTCGATGCTCGGAAAGTCCGCCAGCTTGCCCGCGCGTACCGAGCGGAAGCCTCGTTCGAGCTCGGCCAGCACCGACGCTTCTTCGGGCAGCAAATGAATGGTCGGGCCAAACGCGCCGCCTGGTGCGTTCAGACAGCGAAAGCTCGGCGCACGTTCCAAAGCCAAATTCAGCTTGAAAGTCGAACCAGGGCGCCTGAGCTCTGCCAGCCGTGCGTTGTACTCCGGCGGCAAGCGCGTTTGTCCGACCAACGCTTGCAGGCGAAATGGGTCGGCGTTGACCAGCACCGCGCGGGCACGAATTTCGCTGCCGTCTTCCAGCACCACGCCGCGCGCGCTCCCGCCTTCGACGATCACGGACGTGACCGGCTCCCCCACGACGATCTGGCCGCCATGGCGATGCAGCGCGTCTGCCAAGACCTGGGCCACGGTGCCCATCCCGCCTTCGACGATCATCCACGTGCCGTCGCTGCCGGGCAGGCGGCACATGTTGTGAATCAAAAAGTTCATGCCCGTGCCGGGCGTATCGTAGCCGCCGTACAACCCGGAAAAGCCGTCCGTGACCGCGTACATCGCCTTGACCAGATCGCTCTTGAAACCGAAGCGCTCGAGGTACTCGCCGACCGACCCGCGGCATAACCGCACGAACACTTGCCGGAGCTCGGGTCGTACATAGCGGTCGGCCGTTTCTTCGATGCTGTACGGTTGTTCGAGCCAGGTCGGAGCGACGTCTTGTCGCAACGCCGCGAGCTCGGCCTGCAATTTCAGATGGGCGTCGAAGTCCGCGCGCGAGAAGAACTGCACGAATTGCCGTTCGAGCTCGGCTTGGTCCGAACCGAACAAAAGATAGCCCTGCTGCTCGCGCGGCAAGAAATAGTGCGGGTCTCGGCGCAGGACCGGGATGCGAAGTTCGAGCTTCTGCAGCAGCTCCGGTGGCATCAGCCCGAGCAGATACGCGCCGGTCGAGTGGGGCAGCTCAGGGGCACGCGCGAACGGATACTCGGTGCGCGTCGCCCCGCCGATCACGCTCGCGCGCTCGACCACCAGCACGGAGAGACCGGCTCGCGCCGCACACAGCGCGGCCACGAGGCCATTGTGACCGGCGCCGACCACGAGCACGTCGTAGTGCTGCCCGCGCACGCTACCCGGCGACACGATCGCCTTCTGCAGCGTGCCGGTCATGGTCGAGGCTTCTGGTGCGAGAGCAACCAGGCGTAGATATCGTTGCCCGCGCTCAGATCGAAGGTTTGCGTCCAAGAGTCGTGTTCCACTCCGGGATAGACGGTGAGCTTTGCATCCACGGGCGGCGGGCTGCACGCGTTCAGCCGGGTCAGCGGTTCGATCGAGCCGGCCGCTGGTACCCTCGGGTCCAATTCGCCGTGCAACGCCCAAATCGGCACTCGACCGAGCGCACAGCCAGCGTTGGCGAATGGCCCGCGCCCGTCACCGCACACGAGCACCGCTGCAGCGACGACCTGGTCGAGGTGATCGGCCAGGTATTTCCAGCCGCCTTTCGCGCCGCAGCTCAAGCCGGTCAGGTACACGCGCGAGAGATCGGCATCGTAGTGAGCGACCGCGAAGCGAATGAAATCGTGGATCTCGCTCGACGACGGGCAATCGCTTCCCGGGTGTTGCGGCGAAAGCACGATGAAGGGGCGTTCCTCCGGCCAGCGATCCTCCTGCAGCAACCGCGGTGGACCGTGGTTTTTGACCTTCTGCAGCGATTCCAGCGTGCCGTCGCCGTTTTCGCCGATGCCGTGCCAAAAAAAGAGCAGCGGATAGCGGGCGCCGTCGCCGTACCCCGGCGGCACATATTCCCAGAAACCGGAAGCGGCGCCGGGCACCGTGCCGATCGGGCGTGCGACCAAGCGGGACGAACTCGGTCCGCGGGGTGCGCCGCCGTTCACGGAACTGCCGTTCACGGCGCCACCGTTCGCGAGCCCAGGGCTTGCCGAGTGAGTGCCGACGGCACCGCAGCTGGTGAGCGAAACCACGGCGAGCACCCATGCCGAGGGAACTCGAAGCGAAACCCGGATCGAAGCTGGCATAGCGATCTTTCCAACATGAAGATGGTTTCTTTCAGGACGGTTCGTTCAGGATCAAGTGAGGCTCAAACCTTGTAGCCCTTCGAGCTCCAAGGATAGAAATGCGAGCGCGCCGCGTAGAAGTCGTCCGTGCTCCTCGGCTTGATCGTAGAATTCTTGCTGCGGAATGCGCAGTACCGTCGACGGTGCGCGGGCGACTGCCGCATAGTTCGGCAGCGCGTTGCAGAATGCCGCCGGGCCTCCCACGACATCACCGGCATCGTGCATGAAGCGAAAGCCCGAGCGGTCCGAGAGCTCGATCAAACCAGCGGTCACCACTAAGAAATCCTCCCCGCTGTTACCGACCTCGAACAGCGTTTGCCCGGCCTCGAGGGTCTCGGTTTCTGCAATCGCAGCCAAGCTCGCGATCGCTTGCATGCCCGCCCGGCGCAAAAAGGACGCCTGCCGCAGAGCGAGGATCTTGTCGTAGGTCGAAAGCGCGGATGGCACGATGTCGCGCGGCGGCACGCTGTGCCGCGGCAAGCGCGGCGCCAATTGTTGCCACAGAACGTGGAGCCGCGTGGCAAAGTTCTTGATTGCGGCGCGCGCGACCTCGGCATTTTCTTCCAGCAGATCGAACCAATCGGCGCTGCGAATCACCAGCGCCTTGCTAGTTTCGAGCGCGCGGCACGCGCGCTGGCGCGGGCGATCCAGCACGGCGTCGATCACGCCCACCGCGGAGAAGCCAGCGAACACGAGCGGCGACGCGCCCGGCGCTTCCAGCGCGACGCGCCCTTCGACCAAAAATAGAAAGTGATCCGGCGGATCGCCCAGGTTGAACGCGATTTCGCCTTCGGTAAGATCGAGATCTTCCAGAACCTCGATGAAGCGCGCGTGCGCGGCAGCCGGCATGGTCGGAAACAGCGAACGCAGCATGAGCTCGCGCTTGACTCGCTGATTGTCGCTGAGCGTCACGCGGGTCGCTCCAATAGCTCGAGCAGGCGCAGGCTCTCGGGCATCCGCGGACGATCGAGCGCGAGCAGCGCTTGCGCGGCCAAATCGCGCAAGATGGTGTCCTCGTCGTTGGCGAGCTGTTCCAGCGTATCGTGCGGGCTCGCGAATGCTCCGACTCGCTCGGCCGCGCGCCGCGCGCGCTCTTCCGCAGGCAGGTCGTCGACCACCAAGCGCAGCAAGCTGGCGACGTCGTCAGCCGAGCGCCCCACACCCCGGATCAAGGCGTCGAGGAACTCGATCGCCTGCCCCCGCTGACGGCGATCGGCAGCGCCGAGGGCCGAGAAAATCGTGCGGATGTCGTCGCCGCGGTGGATGATCTGGAGTAGCAGACCCACGCGTTCGAAGCTTTGTTGAATCTTGTCGTCGAGTAGCTCGCGCACCAGCGTGACGGCCAAGCGTGAGCCGAGAGCGGCCTCGCTCTCGAGCGACGTGCGGGCGGAGAACAACCGTAGATACTCCAGACAATTGCGCTTCAATTTGTCGATCAAGGGCGCGATCGGGATCACGAGTGAGGTCTGACGCGCCAATTGCCCGAGACCACGCAGGGCCTTGTAGCGAACCAGGCCATCGCGATCGTCGAGCATGACCGCGATCGAGAGCGCGACCGCTTCTGGCGTCGCAAATGCCGAAATGCTGCGCGGCACGTGAATGCGCACGCGCCGCTCGACGCGCTCGTCCGAAAGCGCGTGCGCGAGCGCCCGGAACGCCGGCGTGCCGAGCCGAACCAGTCCGCGGCGCGCCACCGGCCGATCTTCCGCGAACTCCAAACGTCCGATCAAAAAGGGGATGCACGTCTCGTCGCCCACGAGCGCGAGCGACTGGGTGACGGCGCCCAGCAAGGCCGGCAAGCGCGCCATTTCCAAGAGGATGCGTGTCGCGTCGGCTGGTGGGTGAGCGGCCAGCGTGTCGATGAAGCTGAGCTTCAGCGTGTGCTTTTCGTCGTCGTTGCGAAAGAGCTCCCAGCTCAGCGGCTTGGGCGGCAGGGGCTTGCCGTTCAATTGCGCCAAATACAAGGCTGCGAACGCGCGCAATGCGGGATTCGAGTGCTCCAGCACACTTTCCAGCACCGTAGTCGCGCCCGACAGCGCGAACGCGCGCAGTGCGGCCTGCTGCACCCGCGGACTGTCGTGATTGATCAAGCGCTCGGCGAGCGGTTGCCAATCGCGCCTTTCGGTGCCTCCGAACAGGTCGAGTGCGCGGACCAGTACTGCCTCGTCCGTATGGTGCAAGATCAACGCCGGGACGAGCTTGTCGCGCTTGCGCTCGGCCAGTACGTTCATGGCCGCGATCACCTCGTTGGCCTCGGGTTTTGCCAGTGCTTCGACCAACATCTCGAGCGAGGTCAAATCCAGCTCGCCCAGCGTGAAGTCGCGCTCGACGCTGCCGCGGCGGAGGGCGCTGCGAAAGAGCGCGATGTACGGCGCCCGTAAGCCGAGACCGACCGTCAACCAGGCGAGTGACAGGCCCGCAGCGCACAGCCCGAAGAGCACCGGCGATGGGTTGCGATTCATGGTGATCCCGAGCAGGACCACGCCCGCCAGTGCTTGGGCGCCACGGGTAAGGAGCAGATCCACGAGGCTTCGGCCGCGCGCTTGGTTTTCGACCGGCGCCCACAACAGTTCCGAGGCGACGCGCCCGAGTGAGTTGCGCAGCGCAGAATCCCCGGCTTTCAGGGTGACCACCACCGCGAATGGCGCGCCGGACAGGGCACAGAAGGCGCTACCCATCGTGAGCAAGGTCGGCGCGGTCAAGGCCAAACCCAGCACCCCGACGCGTTGCACGATGCTACTGGTGACGGTCAGCTGTAAGAGCAAGGAGCCGACATTGAGCAGCAGCTGATAACGCGCGAAAAAAGGCGCAAGCTCGTTGGCGTGCAGCGTGCTCGCGACTTTGCTGCGATACATGTAATCAATCACCAACGACACCGTGATCGAGAGCGCCGCGATGGCCGCCAATCGCCACAAGAACGGGTCGCGGCGCATCTTGGTCAGCTCGGGGGCGAGCTGTGTCTGGGCGGCGTCGGGCAACGGCCGCGGTTCGTCTTTCTCGGCGGCGACTCTGCTGACGAGCAACGCGGCTCCGAAATAGGCGAGC
>DASSMT010000012.1:0-11891 GCA_035688655.1 Polyangiaceae bacterium
TCGCGCAGTTCGCGCAGTTCGCGCAGTTCGCGCAGTTCGCGCAGTTCGCGCAGTTCGCGCAGTTCGCGCAGTCCGAGCGGCCGCCCCCCTTCGCTCACAAACAAACATGGCCCGATTCAAAACAGTAGAGCGCGCGGTCTGCGGGGGCGCGTTCGCGTGACGCCAATGACGTGTTTCTCGGGGGTTCAACACGCCCCAGCCGCGCACCGGGGCCTCACCGTGGTGAAGAAGCTCTCGGATAGAGCGAGCCGAGAAGCGCCGCGGTTCGCGCCGTCCGCGCGGCCCGCGCGTCCACGCCGCACGCGCAGTTCGAGCAGTTCGAGCAGTTCGAGCAGTTCGAGCAGTTCGAGCAGTTCGAGCAGTTCGAGCAGTTCGAGCAGTTCGAGCAGTTCGAGCAGTTCGAGCAGTTCGAGCGGCCGGCCCCCCTTCGCTCACAAACAAACATAGCCCAATTCAAACAGTGGAGCGCCCGATCGGCTGGGGCGCGGTAGTGTGAACCATTGACGTTTTTCTTGGGGGTTCGACGCGCCGCAGCCGCGCACCGGGGCCTCACCGTGGGTGAGAAACTCTCGGATAGAGCGAGCCGAGAAGCGCCGCGGTTCGCGCCGTCCGCGCGGCCCGCGCGTCCACGCCGCACGCGCGTCCACGCCGCACGCGCTCCGCGCCGTCCACGCCGCCCGCACGCTCAGCTCAACGGCTGCACCGAGCGTCGCGCGCTGACCCGCTCGTGAAGCAGCATGGCGCTCACGAAACCGCCGAGCAGGCCGAGCGCGTGCGCGAGCCCGGCTACTTGCGGCGTGCTGTAGTCGAACGTCACTTGTAGGGCGACGACCGCCAGCAGACGGAGCAGGATCTGCTTAGCCATCGGTGCCCGCTGTGCCAGCCATGCGCGCAGCACCACGGCGCCGGTTGCGCCGAGCAAGCCCATGATCGAGCCCGAAGCACCTACCAAGACAGTAGGCTCCTCGCTGGTCTGATACCAGGCGAGGCACAGGTAGACCACGCTGCCGGTGAAGCCGGCGAACAGGTAAATCAGGCTGAAACGAAGGCGCCCGAAGGCGCGCTCCACGAACGGCCCGAGTGCCCACAAGCCGAGCAGGTTCATCAACGCATGCAGCCAGTTGGCGTGCACGAACAGGTAGCTGAACATGCGCCACCACTCGCCGGACAAGATGTCTGCAGCGATGAACGCCCAGCGCTGGATGAACTCTTCGCTGGTCGCGCTGCCGAGTAGAGCGCGACTCCCCCAGGCGTAGATCAGCGCGTTGACGAGCACGAGCGCAAGCGTCAGCCGCCGTTCACTGCGCGGGGACACGCGATGCAGGATCAGGTTTTGTCGATCCGCGAACACGCGCGCAAAGTGCGTCACGATGTGTGCGGTGCGCGGCGTCGGTGGCTGGTAGGCGTTCGCTTGCGCCAAGATCGAAAGGTAGCGCTGAGCGCGTTCGCGGATCGAGCCATTCTTGCTCTCGATCAAACGAGAGAAGGTGCGCCGTGCTTGCTCGAAGTTGCCCGCATGCAAGCTTGCCAGGGCGAGCCAAGCATCGCGGGTCTCCTCGTCATAACCGGTGCTGGCCGTGGCCAGCACTTGGCGCGCCAATTCCACGTGCCCGGTGTACACGAACAAGTACAGGAAAGCGGGCTCGAGCACCTCCCCGGTGAGTAGCGTCGACTCCTGGCTGAGCATGAACTCCGCCAATTGGTCGCTCTCCTCCAGCTCACCCAGCGCGCGCAGGTAGAGCACGAGCAAGCTCGGATCACGCGAAAGCGCCGTCAAACCGCCGCGCTCGGCCAACGCCTTGATCTCGTCCCAGCGCTCCAAAAGTCTGAGCCGATGCGCGCGAGCGGCCGCCGCGACGCCGTCGTCGCCTTGCGCGAGCGCCGAGAGCTGAGCTTCGGCCTCGGCCGTCTTGCCCGCTTGTCCGAGCTCGAACGCTTGAAAAAGGCGCGGGAACTGGCGAAAGCCATCGAAGGGATGGAGCCACGCCGCGAGAGTCGCAAAACGGTAGGCGCGTCGATACTGTGAGCGCTTGAGCGCGCGGGCCGCGACGCCGTGCGCCCACCAGGGCAGCATGATCAGGAGCGCAGTCATGCCGAAAGTCACGTAGCCGACGAGCTCGCGGAAGCGCAACCAGCCGACGGCGCCCGTGAGCAGTACCAAGCCACTGACGACCGTCCAGCCCATGCTCTGGCGCGAGGCGCGGGCACTGCGAGAGAACAAGCGCAGCGCTTGAAACCCGGCGAACCACAGAGCAACGATGTTTGGATCCATACCGAGCGGGCACTCCAAAGGCGAGGCGGCCCGCTCAGGTTAGATCGGCCGCGAAAGGGACGCCCAAGTTACCGGAAATCCCTCGCGAAATGCTGGTATTCGCTCACTCGGCCGGGAGCTCGGTCAGCGCGCGCCGCCGCAGCCGCTCCTGCAAGAGCGTGGCCAAGTAGAAGGTGACGGGCAGCACGACCAGCGCCAGGGCCGCTGCGGTGATCGTACCACCGACGACGACGACCGCGATTGGGCGCTGTGTCTCGCTGCCGATCGCGTGCGACATGGCGGCGGGGAGCAAGCCGAGGGAAGCCAAGAGCGCGGTCATCAACACGGCGCGCAAGCGATCGCGAGTACCCGAAATCACGGCTTCCACGAGCGGTTCACGGTTGGCGAGGCGACCGCGAATCGCGGCCACGACCAACACGCCGTTGAGCACGGCCTGCCCGAGCAAGGCAATGAAGCCGACCGCGGCCGACACCGAGAGCGGCATGTCCGCCGCTGCCAGCGCGAAGATCCCGCCGACCAGCGCGAACGGCACGTTGAACAGGATCAACGTGGCGTCGAAGATCGAATTGAAGGCAGAAAACAAGAGCAAGAACGTGATCGTGAGCGCGAGCGGGATCACGATTCGCAGCCGGGCCATGGCACGCTGCTGATTCTCGAACTCGCCGCCCCAGGTGACCTCGTAACCCGGCGGGACGGGAACTTCAGTACTGATCTTGCGCTGCGCTTCGGCGACGAACGAGCCGAGATCGCGCCCGCGCACGTTCATGCGCACACCGATGTAGCGCTGCCCATTTTCACGCGTGATGGCCGCGCGCCCGGTCGCCATCGAGACGTCTGCGATCGCCGAGAGCGGCAGCAGCGTGCCGTCTTTCAGCGGCAGCATGATCTTGCGAATGGCCCCGATGTCTTCACGAGTCGAGGTGGGCAAGCGCACCGTGACATCGAAGCGTTTTTCGCCGTCCCAGAACTCGCTGGCGGTGTGGCCGCCCATCGCGGTCTCGATGTAGTCTTGCACGTCGCCCAGATCGAGATCGAAGCGCGCCAGCGCCTGGCGGTCGAGGCGCACGGCAATTTGCGGGGTGCTGCCCGATTTGGTGATGCCCACGTCCACCGCGCCCGGGATCTTGGCGATCGCGTCGCGCGCTTTTTCGGCGGCGGTGGTCAGCTTGTCCAGATCTTCACCGTAGATCTTCAGCGCCACCTGGCCCTTTTGGCCGGACACGTTCTCCTCCACGTTGTCGCGGATGGGCTGTGAGAAATTGTAGTCGATGCCCGGAACCTGCTGCAGGGCAAAGCTCATCTCTTCGATCAAGTCACCCATGGTGTGCTTGTCGTGGCGCCACTCTGCCATCGGCTTCAGCTTGATGAACAGCTCCAGATTGTTCGGCAGTTTGGTGTCGGTGCCGTCTTCGGGACGCCCGAGTTGGGTCAGCACCGACACGACCTCGGGCGTCTTGCTCAGGATCCCAGCCAGCCTGGGCGTCAATGCGCGGCCATCGCTGATAGAGATGTTACCGGGCAGTGCCACCGTGACGTACAGCGCGCCCTCGTTCAACGCAGGCAAGAACTCACTGCCCAAGCGCGGCATCAACGCAATCGCGCCGCCCAGCACGCCGGCCGCCAAAACCAGCACGATGACGACGTTCTTCATGGCAAAGCGAATGGTCGGATCGAACGCGCGTTGAGCCCAGGTCAAGAGCGGCGAATCGCGCATGATCTTCGGCCTTTTCAGGGCCATGGCGCACAGCACCGGCACCAGCGTGAAGCTGACCAAGAGCGCGCCCACCAGCGCGCTCACGACCGTGTAGGCCAGCGGCGAGAAGATTCGACCCTCGACGCGCTGCAGGGAAAAGATCGGAATGTAAGCGGCAATGATGATGAGCAGCGAGAACAGCGTCGGTCGAGCGACTTCTTTGGCGGCCGCGCCCACCCGCTCGAGCAGTGGCCGAGTGGAATGGTCCTCGGCGGGGCCATGCGTGCTGGGCGATAGCCGGTGGAACAAGTGCTCGACCAAAATCACGCCGCCATCCACGATGATGCCGAAGTCGACCGCGCCCATCGACAGCAAATTGGCGGACATGCCGCGCGAGTACAGAAACGCGAACGACGCGGCCAGCGAGAGCGGGATCACGGCGGCTGCAATCAGCGAAGCGCGCAGCGAGAGCATGAACGCGAACAGCACCAGGGTGACCAGCGTGGCGCCCTCCGCCAAGTTCTCGAACACGGTCTTGAGCGTGGTGTTGACGAGCTCGGTGCGATCGTAAAAGGGCTTGATTTTGACGTCGGCCGGCAGCGTGCGGCCGAGCTTTTCGATGCGCGCGCGCAGCGCGTCGAGCACGACGGTCGGGTTTTCGCCGCGACGCATCAGCACGATGCCTTCCACCGCGTCTTGATTCGAGTCGCGAGTCACCACGCCCTGGCGCGGCGCGTAGCCCTCGTTGACCTTGGCGACGTCGCGCAGCTCCACCGGGCGCGTCTTGTTGTAGCCGACGCGCACGTGCTGCAGGTCGTCGATGCTGCTGAAGATGCCCAGGCTGCGGATCACGAACATCTCCGAGCCGCGCTCCACGTAGCCGCCCGTGGCGTTCGAGCTCGCCTTCTTCAACGCTGCGAAGACGTCGTTCAGGTTGACGCCCAAGTCGACCATCTTGCTCACGTCCGGTTCGACGTGGACCTCGCGCACGAGTCCCCCGTACGACACCACGTCGGCAACACCGGGCACCTGCAGCAGGCGCGGCGCGATCACCCAATCTTGCAGGGTGCGCAGCGTCATGGGGTCGCTCTTGGTGCTGTCCAGCGTGTAGCGATAAATTTCACCGATCGGCGTCGCGTACGGGCCCAGGGTCGGGTGCGCTTCTTCCGGCAGCGAGGCATCGGCCATGCGCTCCGTGACTTGCTGACGGGCGCGCATCGGGTCGGTGGCATCGTCGAAGGTCAGCGTCAAAAACGACAACCCGAACAGCGAGATGCTGCGCAAACGAGTCAGCCCGGGGGTGCCGTTGAGCGCGCGCTCCAAAGGCAGCGAGACGCGGCGCTCGACCTCCTCAGTCGGCTGCCCGGAAAACAGCGTGATGATTTGGACCTGCGTATCGGTCGGATCGGGGAACGCCTCGATGGTGAGGTTCTTGAATGCGAACAGACCCAGTGCGAGGAGTACGACAGTCAGAACGAACGTAGCGATGCGATGGGAGAGAGAGTAGTCAAGTAAGCGCTCGAGCATGTGACCCCTCCGTTACGCACGCCGCGTGCCATCCACGAACTGCGGCTGCAGGTCACAGATCCCGGCCATCTTTGCCAGCTTGCTCGGTAAGGGGCGAAAAATGGTCGGGGCACAAGTCCACGCGGGGCGAAATAACCCGAATTCTGCGCTTGCATTCAGGCGCGGGTTCGACGTATCGCGCGGCGTCGGGTCATGCCACCCAGCACCGGCAGGAGTGCGACCAGGAAGGTGAAGCGCGCCTGTGAAGGCGTGCTCAACGCGCAACCTCCGCCGCTGCGCAGCGCCGCCTGCGCACCGGCAACACCGCTTTGCGCACTCGCGCCTGCAGCGGCACTCCCGGACGCACCGGCGCTGGAGCTCGAACTGTCGGCGCAATCACCGTGCGAGGCGAAGCCGGCGTTCGCGCAATCGCTGCCGAGCACTTCGGATTGCGAGGGCCAGCTGGCATCGCAGGCGCGAGCAACCGAGCTTTCGCGGTCACACGCAAGAGGTCCGCGCACGCAGGACATGTACAAGCGGGGCTCGAAGCTGGCGCCCGAGTCCGCGGACTCACCGACCAAGAAGCCTGCTTGAAATTCGTCCGCGCACGCAAACAATCCGGCGTTCGTCCAACTCAGGCAACGGAGCTTTTGGCACGACACGCGTTCGAAGGCCAAGTCGGACGTGGGCGCGCGCCAAAGGCCATCACTGCGGCCGCTGGCGAGCGCAAAGCGACCATCGGGCGAAAGCGCGAAGCCGTCGAGCGGGCCCACGAAGTCGAGCGCATTCGTCCAGTGCAGACCGCCGTCGTGCGAAGCCAGCAGCTTACCCGGTGTGCCGCTCAGGCGCACGTACAAGGTGTCGGGATCTCGCGCGTCGATCGCGGCGATGTAGGGCGCGCTCACTTTGCTCGCGCCCGGCACCTCCAAGCGCTGCCAAGTCTGCCCGCCGTCCACGCTGCGTTCGAGCACGCCCGTGACCTCTGCCGTGGCTTGCGAGATGCCGCTCACGTACAGCGTGTTGCCACCATCGCCCGCGACGTCGAGGGTGGTCGCGTTCAAGTCGTTCAGCGCACGACCGTAGCGCTGAAAGGAACGCCCACCGTCGAGCGAGCGCCACACTTGCGAGATCCCCGCATCGATGTCGACGCTGACGGCGACTGCAGCGACGCCTTCGCTCGCGCCGGCGATTCGAGCCACGTCTGCGACGTAGCCGTCGATGCCTGCGCCGAGCTCGAACGCGCATTCGGTCGCGCCGTGGGCGACGCCGTTCGGCAGGGCCACGAGCGTCGTTCCGTCGTCCAAAACGGCAATCGGCGGCTCGACGTTTTGGTAACCGACCCCCGCCTCACACACCCAATCCCAGCTTTGCGCGCGATCGTGACTGACCAAAAGCCCGAAATTCGAGCGCAGTACCCAGTGCGCGGGATCCGACGGGTCGCCCACCAATTGGCTTACTGCTGGAAACGCACCGTTGGCCTGGACGCCGCGTGGACAGAGCGAGAGAACCGCGAACCACGAAAACAGCGTCAACGAGCGTTGAATGCGGGGAGTGACCAAAGTCGGGGCCCAGCGTAGCAGAATCGCAGTTCGTGACGAACGCGTGACGAATTGCCGGCAATTCGCACTCGGAGCTTGTTTTGACGTACGTTTCACGCCCGCGCCAGCGGGCCGTGACACGACCCACACACGAACGCGAGACGCTTTCCAACCGAACCGACGCGACGATGAACGCAGGCATGTCTTTTGAGCTGAGTCACGACGACCAGGAGCTGGATAACCCAGAATTTTACCTCAACCGCGAGCTCGGTTGGCTCGCGTTCAACGAGCGCGTCTTGGACCAGGCGCGCGACCGCTCTTGGCCCGTGCTCGAACGACTGAAGTTCTTGGCCATCTTCGGTTCGAATTTGGACGAGTTTTTCATGATCCGCGTCTCGGGTCTGCACGAACAACTGCAGTCACAGGCACCCGTGACCTCGCCCGATGGCCTGTCCGCGATCGAACAGCTGGCGCGGATTCGCGGAGTGGTCGTACGCATGACGCAGGCTGCGGTCTCGCTGTGGTTGAACGAGCTCCAGCCGGAATTGAGCAAGAACGACATCCGCGTGCGCAGCTACGCCGAGCTTTCCGCCGAACAACGCACCTGGGCACGCGCCTATTTCCGGCGCTCGGTGTTTCCAGTGCTCACGCCGCTCGCGGTCGATCCATTGCATCCGTTTCCGTTCCTGTCCAATCTGTCCCTCTCGCTGGCGGTCGAAGCAGAGAACCCGCTCACCGCGGAACGGCGCTTTGCGCGCATCAAGGTGCCGGACAGTCTGCCGCGGTTCGTGTTGATTGCCCCGCAGGGCGAGTCTTCGTCACGCGCCAGCGAAGGTTCGGACTACGTGGCGCTCGAAGAGCTGATCGCCGGCAATCTCGCAGACTTGTTCCCGGGCGTGAGCATCGTTGGTTGCTATCCGTTTCGCATCACGCGCGACATGGATCTCGACATCTTGGAAGACGAAGCCGGCGACCTGCTCGCGACCATCGATCGCGAGCTACGCAAACGTCGCTTCGGCGCGGCGGTGCGGCTCGAGCTCTCGCCCGGCGTGCCGGAGCGTTTCCGCAAGCTCTTTCTGGAGAAGCTCGAAATCGACGAAGAAGACGTGTACGAGACCGCGGGCCTGCTGGGCCTCTCGGGGTTGCTCGCGCTGTCGCAGATCGCGCGCCCGGAGCTGCACGACGTGCCGCTCGCGCCGCGCGTGCCGCATGAATTGAGCGAGGCCTCGGACCCGTTCGCCGCCATCCGCCAAGCGGACATTTTGTTGCATCACCCGTACGAGGCGTTCACGCCCGTGCTCACGGTGCTGCGCCGCGCCGCGGAAGATCCCAACGTGCTGGCCATAAAAATGACGCTTTATCGCGCGGGCTCCAACTCGGAGGCCGTGCGCGCGCTGATGCTTGCTGCGGAAAATGGCAAGCAGGTCGCGGTTTCAATCGAGCTCAAAGCGCGCTTCGACGAAGAAAACAACATCGGTTGGGCACGCGCGCTCGAGCGCGCCGGGGTGCACGTGTTCTACGGCACTGCCGGCCTGAAGACGCACGCCAAGGTGCTGCTCGTCGTGCGCCGTGAGGGGCACGAGCTGCGACGCTACGTGCACCTGTCCACCGGCAACTACAATGCGGGTACGGCGCGCTTCTACACGGACACCGGCTTGTTCACCATCGACACCGAGATCGGGGAGGATGCTTCCGAGCTGTTCAACTCACTGTCCGGTTTCTCCACTAGCTTCAACTACCGCAAGCTTTCGGTGGCGCCGGTGGATCTGCGCGAGAGACTGCTTGCTCTCGTGCGCAGGCAGGCGGATCGCGCCAGTCTGGGCGAGCCAGCCCGCATCTTCGCCAAGCTGAACGCCTTGGTCGACCCCGGGATCATCCGGGAGCTCTACCGCGCCTCGCGTGCGGGCGTCGAGATCGAGCTGGTCGTGCGCGGGGTTTGCTGCCTGCGCCCGGGCCTGCCCGGGATTTCCGACAAGATTCGAGTGTATTCGCTGCTCGGGCGGTTCTTGGAGCACGAACGCGTGTTCCTGTTCGGGCCCGAGGGAGAAGAAGAGTTTTACTTGTCCTCGGCCGATTGGATGCCGAGAAACTTGGATCGGCGAGTGGAGGTGCTCGTGCCCGTGACGAGCGAGGCACTCCGCACGCGTATTCGCAATGAGTGCGTGTTACCGCTCGAGGTCGACAACCAACGCGTGTACGAGATGCAGCCGGATGGCAGCTATCGACGCCGGGCACCAGTCGAGCCGGCCCCGGCAATGGATGCGCAATTGCGCACGTGGGGCATCGTCCAGAAGCTGACGAACACCGCCGCGTTGCCGTCGCCCGTGGTCGAGCTGGCGCGTTCGGCCGAGTAAAGCCGCGACGCGGTGCTTCGGCGTCGTTTCTGCCGGCGCCCAGGCGCGTTGCGGCGCCTTCAGCAGCTCCCCCGCAGGAAGCCTCCGGAATCACCGTCGCTCCCGCCGAGTGCTGCGAGGTGCGATAGCGTCGCGCCCTCAACCACACGCTCAACTTGGCCGTATGCGATTGCTGTGGCGAGACTGCGCTTCTGGCGCCACAGTATGTGACACCCTTAACGTTCGGCTTTTTACTTAGATGACCCTCCGCGCAGTTCTGCCGCCGTTAGTGCTATTTTTGGCCTTCCTACCGGCCTGCTCCGAGAGCGCAGACGAAAGCGGCAACTTCTTCGGCTCCGGCGGGGCGAGCCATTACGACAGCGCGGCGGCGGGAAAGAGCAGCAAGCATTCCGGCGGCCAGAGCGGTGTCGTGAGCGGAGTGCCCGGCGGAACGAATTCCAGTAACAACGCAGGGGCTTCGGCCGCCGCGAACATGATCGGCACCGCTCCGCCGATCACTTGGAACAGCGCCAAGTCTGCGGCCGTGAGCGAGGCTCAGCTGCAAGCGGAGTATGTCGCGTGGAAGGCCGCCCACGTCGAGACCTGCCCGAACGGGTCGTCGGTCGTGGTCAATGACGGCGCGGTCGTTTCCGAGGGCATTGGCTACGGCATGTTGCTCTCGGTTGCCATGGCGGATCAAAGCCTGTTCGACGGCTTGTGGAGGTTCTACCAAGAGCATCTCGACAAGAATGGCTTGATGAATTGGAAGACCGCCAAGTGCGAGGCGCCGGGCAACAACAATGCGAACTCCGCGACCGACGCCGACCTCGACGCCGCCATGGCCTTGATCCAAGCCGCATCGCGCTGGCCCAATGCCAGCGCCAGCTACCTGCCCAAGGCGGAGAGCCTGGCCGGCAAGATCCTGAAATTCGAGTCGGAAATGTGCGGCGGGCGCAGCATCTTGCGTCCCGGTGACGCCTGGGGCGGTTGCAGTGACTTCGGCAACCCGCGCGTCAATCCGTCCTACTTCTCTCCCGGCTACTACAAGGTCTTCGCTCACTACTTCAGTGCTCAGTCCGCCACTTGGCTTTCGCTGAGCGACGCCTCGTATCAGCTGTATGCGATCTACCAGGCACGCATGAACAACTTGGTTCCGGACTGGAGCAACCCCGACGGCAGCGACAACGGGAGCCAATATTGGTACGACGCCTGCCGCACTCCGTGGCGGGTTGCGGTCGACTACGCCTGGACCGGCGACACGCGCGCCAAGACCTTCATGCAGAACATCTCCAGCTGGGTCGACATGCACGGCGGACTGCCCAAGGCGGCGCAGCAGCAAAATAGCGCATTCGTGGGCTCGTTCGCGCTGGCGGGTGGCTACGACCAAGCGAAATTCGATGGCTACATGAGCGGTTGGCTCGGCGCTCAGCTGGACGACTCGCCCTATTATCAAGGCTCGCTGCGCGTGCTCTATCTGTTGGTTGCCGCCGGCAAGTTCTCCTCGACCCTGTAGACCCGCCGCCCTTTGCGGGCCGTTCGAGCGAGCTCGCTGCGCCGGCGTATCTTCGCTACTTCACGATCGTCTCGCAGCCCAGTGCGATCTCGACCTTGGCCGTGGTGGTCGCCTGAAAAGTGCCGCAGTTGGCCGGGCAGACGAAGATGGTCGAGGGCAAACCGCGACGCGGATCGCGATCGTAGTACCAACCGCCGCTATCGGGGTCGCAGTCGTCGACGCCAGCCACATAGTACAGTGGGCTCGATTGCTTACCGGATTTGAAGTTCACGTTGACTCGCTGGTAGTCGAGATCCTTGCCCGGGGCCGGTTCCGGGATCTTGAATTCACAGGTCAGGGGATCGGTTCGGATCGTGTCGAGCGCGGCCTGAAACTGCGCGGTGATGTCCTTGGCAGTGTCGACCAAGATGGCCTCCCCCGTGCCCCCCCCGCGTGCAATCTTGTCTAGCGAGACTTTCAGGCCGCCGTCCAGATCGGCTTGGGTGAGCACGCCGATCACGACGGTCTTCACGCCTTGCTCCGCGGCCAGCGCATCCGCAGCAAGATCCGAAATTTCATCGGTGTTCGTGGGCGAGCACGCGGTGGGGCTACCATCCGTGGCGAGCACTGCCACGACGCGATGATCGGGGTGGGTGCTGGCCCAGCTGCTCACTTGTTGCAGCGCGCCGCTCAAAGCAGGGCCGGTGGGGGTGTTGCCCGCTGGAGTCTGCGCGTCGAGCGAAGCGATCAGCGTGCTGGCCGCAGCGGGCAGCGCGGCGATTGGCTGGGCCGGCGTGGCGTAGAAGCTCGCGTCGCACTGCGCGGGTTGTGCGCACAAGCCCGGTACTTCGACCGGCGCGCACGCGCCGAGGTCAGTGCCTGTCGCATCTTTGCCGCACGTTTTCACGCCCGTGCACAAGATGTTGGGCGCATTCTGGCAGGCTTGCCGCACGACGCAGGCGCCGAACAGGCAATCGGCGGCTTCGAAGCAAGCGTGGTCGACGAACTGTAAGTCATCCCAGCACACCCCTGGGATGGCACACGGGGCCGCGTCTCC
>DASSMT010000092.1:0-19971 GCA_035688655.1 Polyangiaceae bacterium
CGCGCCGGGCTATTCGGGCGGCGTTTACGTTCAGAATCCGCTCACGAAGGTGACGGTGTTGGCCCTGGATGGCAACAACGCCAGCGTGCTGCGCGAGCTCTACTTCGAGGGCGATTACCTGTCGTCGCGACGCGTCGCGAGCAAGGTGCGCTTGGTCTTGGAGGGTGGCGCTCACGGTCCCGCGCTCGACTACAATCCTGTTCTTTCGTCGAAGGTGTCGAGCACGGGCCAATACATCGCTCCGACACAAGACGAGCAGATCGCGGCTTGGGAAGCGCTGCGCACCAAGAACCTCGCGGCCATCGACGCCACCAGTTATCGCGATTGGGTCCCGGTGAGTTTCAGCAAAGACGGGAACGGCGTGCATGCCGGCTCGTTGGACTGCGCCGAGTTCTATACGCCGACCGTGGGTTCGACTCAGTTCGGAATGACGCAGATCCAGGCCTTCGATCTGGATCTGCCGAGTGAGCCGCCGCGCGCGGTGGCGATCGTCGGTGCGGCCGAGACCGTTTACGGTAACGCCAACTCGATGGTGCTCGCGGGGCGCGCCTACACGGATCCGTGGCTGGTTCGTCAATCGTACGCCTACAGCGCGGCGGTCAACGACGCGGGCGGCACGAGTCAACCCGTCGTTCCCGTCGAGACTCTGAACTTCACCCATTTGCACCTGTTCGACATCGCGAGCGACCCCCTGCAGCCGTCGTACGTGGCTTCCGGCACGGTGGCTGGTGACGTGAAGGACCAATTCTCTTTGGACGAGAAACAGGGGCTCGTGCGCGTCACCACCACGGAGCTACGCAGCGGGCCATCGCTTTCGGACGGTCGGCAGAATCAGCTGAGCCACGTGTTCGTGCTGAAGAACGGCTCACAGGGCCTGTCGGTGATCGGTGACACTGGGCCGATTGCACCCGGCGAGCAGCTGTATTCGACGCGCTACGTGGGCGACAAAGCCTACGTCGTGACATGGCACGTCACCGACCCGCTGTTCGTGATCGATCTGGCCGAGGCCACGCAGCCGAAGATCCTCGGTGAGTTGAAGATCCCGGGCTTCAGCGAGTACATGCACCCGCTCGACGACACGCACCTGCTGACCATCGGGCGAGAGACCGACGACACAGGTCATCAACACACGGACGCGGGCTACTGGTACGGCATCAGCATCCAGGTCTTCGACGTGACCGATCCTCTGAACCCTGCGCTCGCTCACAAGTACGTTTACGACGGCGGTGAATACGCCACTTCGGAAGCGACGCAGAACCACAAGGCTTTCACCTACTTCGACGATCGCAAGCTGCTCGCCTTCCCGTACGTGCGGCAATATGGCTACGGCGCGACTACGACCAACGGCCCGTCGAGCACGCTGGAGGTGTTCCACGTCGACGTCGCAAGCGGCATTCAGAAGCTCGGCAGCGTCGATCACTCCTCCTTGCTCGGGACCATGCCGAACGGAAACTACGGCTATTGTGGCGGGTACTTCGACGGCTCGGTGCGACGCGGCGTGTTCTTCGAAAACGTCGTGTATTCGATCTCCTACGGTGGCATCTTGGCCAACGACGTCGCGGCCCTCGCGACGCCCTTGGGCTCACTGAAGCTCGCGGCACCGACCATGCAGACTCTGTCCTGCGCGACACCCGGTCCCACGTTCTGAGCGCCCTCCAGCCAAAAGCGCGGCGTCACCCCGGTGGGTCGAGCGGTGAGTTGCGGTAGCCGAGCGGTGAGTTGCGGTAGCCGAGCAGCGCGAGGCTACCGCACTCATTGCTGGCTGCTGCTTTGCCACTAGGATCAGGGACCGTCGAGCGCCGGGTCGTAGATGGTGCAGCTGCTCGTCGTGACCGATGGCGTGTTGCCGCCGCGGAAGGCCACCTGCCTCGTCGCGGTCTCAGTGATGCTGCTGCGTGGCACCCACCAACTGTACGTGTTGCCGTTCACGCTCTGATTGGAGGACCCTGGCGTCGGCGCGGGCGGTGGCAGCCAATTCCAATCCCCGCCGGTCCCGTGGTACTCGAAGAACCCGCTATTTTCGATCAGGTAGTCGGCGGCAATGCCGCTCACCGAAAAGCCACCAGCCTTCGTGTCGATGTACGCTTGATGATAAGAAAAGCTCTGATCGAACGTGGCGGTGAACGTGTAACGGTCGCTCGTGCGAATCGCCGCGAAGTGGCGGACCGAGCTATACGCGGCGCCGTTGGCGGCGACGTCAGCGCCTTCGGCGGCGATGTCCGGCGTGATCTGATTCCAAGTCGAGAGCTGGGTCGCGTACACCCAACCGGCGTTGCGCGCGCGACTGAGCGCCAATGTGTGGCTGAGTTCTCCGCTCGGAACCCCGTAGATCAAGTGCCAAAAAGTCTCGGCTGGGTAGTCATTTCCCAGGCCGGACGAGTCCGGCACTGTGAGTAAGTCGTGTAGCTGCCTTCGAAAGAGACGATGATGTCGCCCGCTCTCCGCGGATCACTCGCTGTTCCGCTCAGGTAGCATTGACTTTGGTCGGTCGCTCCACCGGGGTTCAAGATCAGCTTGCGACCGGGGTAGTGGACCTGCATCCAGGCATAAATGTCCTGGTAGTAGCCGAGTCGAAAATCACACGCGACCGTCACTTCGTCCAAGAAGATGCCATCGAGCTCCGGGAAGGTCGTGAAATACGTGTCGATATTGGCTTCTACCTGCGACACGCTGCGGTCGTGAACGCCACCGTCCTGGTTGTTCGGATCTTGGTTTGCATAGCGTGTGTAGACGTATCCGATGATCAATGGGCGCGGTGACAAGGCGCGCAGCGCGGCGAAGCGCGACTGGAAGCCGGGAGTGGCACTGGCGTCCCACCTTCCGTTCTCCGGGTTGAGCATTGCCAGCCCCACGCTGTTCTGTGGAGTCACGCCGTTCCAGTCCGTGGCATTGAACCAATAGTAGGACGGAATGGCCACTTTTTGCGGCGCCGACACTGGGGCCACCTGGCTGATGGTCGGCTCCGATTGGCTATCACCGGCACAGCCGGTGAGGCTGACGAATCCCACCATGAGAGCAGGCCACCAGGAACGTGGGGCGATAATCTCGACAATCGATTGGCGTTCCATGAATACCTCCGCGAAAGCGCTCTTGCAGTGGCCGTGCCGCAAGGAATCAGATTCGACGATCCCAAAGCAATCGCGTCGTCGGTTATCGAAGTAGAGTTCGTGCGCTGTAAATCACGTTTGATTCGTGGCGTCCCCAGAGCGTCTCAGCGAGACGATCTGCGACTCTCTTCACGGGGGGGGATGTCGAGAGCGCGACGCTCGAGCGAGGCGGCTACCGGCGCACCGCTCGGAGCGCGAATCGCAACAAACGCAGCCTTTCATCTGCACTCGAGTATCATGCGCGGTGGAGGTGAGACATGCTTAGACACGCGGTGGTTCGGGCATTTTTTGTGAGTTTCGCGGCGCTGGTGCTGGCCGGCTGTGGTAGCGACGACAGCAACGGCAACGGCAGTTGCTCGGCGCCGTCGGTGAAAGGCACCGCCTTGGGGCTCGATGGCGGAATGGGGGCAGTGCATGGGACCGGACAGCTTCCCAGCGGCGTCACAGACGGCAAGGAGCTGCTGGTCATCGTCGACGGCGGCAACAACTCGGGCAACATCGTGGCCGAGGGCCTCACGCCGACTCCGCTCACTTGCGGTAAGAGCTTCAGCTTCGAGGCGAAAAAGCTGCCCGCTGGCACGTATCACATCGGCTACGAGGTCGATGACGACAACTTCAACGTCCTGTTCGAAGGCACTTCGACCAACTCCTTCACGATCACGGCCAGCGAGAACCTCGAGTTCAATCCCACGTTCCCATAGCGAAGCAGCTAGCTCGGCGCGACGAGAGGTGGGGCAGGCGGTGAGTCGTGGTAGCCTCGCGCCACGTGGCTACCGCACTCATCACCGGCGCTTCTGCAGGTATCGGTCGTGAGCTCGCGCGGCTGTTCGCCGCCGCGGGTCACGACCTGCTGCTCGTGGCCAGGCGGCTCCCCGAGCTACGAGCACTGTGCTCGGATCTCGAGCAGCGCCACCGGGTGAAGGCTCGCGCAGTTGCCTGTGATTTGAGCTCGCAAGTGGAGCTCGACGCGCTGCTCGCCGAAGTGCGCGGGGTCGAGCTCGACTTCCTGGTGAACAACGCAGGCATCGGCACGCCCGGCGCGTTCGCTGAGCTGCCGGCGGCTGGCGAGAGCGCGCTGATCGAGGTCAATGTGCGGGCGCTGGTGCGGCTCACGCGCGAGATCCTGCCCGGCATGTTGGCGCGGCGCCGCGGTCGGGTGTTGAACATGGGGTCCATGGCCGGCTTCCAGCCAGGGCCGTACATGGCCACGTACTATGCGAGCAAAGCCTTCGTCATCAGCTTCAGCGAGGCCCTGGCTTACGAGACCCGCGGCACCGGCGTGACCGTGACCGTGAGCTGTCCCGGTCCCACGCTCACCGAGTTCGGCGCGCACTCGGACTTGTATCAATCGCGCTTGTTTCAATTTGGCACTGCGCGCGCCGAGGGCATTGCGCGCCAGGCGTTCCGCGCCATGGAGCGCGGGCGACCATTGGTCGTGCACGGCCCAATGAACTTCCTGCTCCTGCAGTCCCTGCGCATCGCTCCGCGCGCGTGGTTGCGTGCGCTCACGGCGTGGCTGAATCGTGCACCTGTTGCAAAGTCCACCTGAAGCGCGCTCTTCCCGACATGTAGTTATGCTGCCGGGCCGGTGAGTCGTCGCGCGAGATTTCAGGCGCTGCCGGCATGCTCGCCGATTTAATCGTGCCGGCTTCAATCTGCTAGTGAGAAACCCAGCACTCTAGGTCTAGAGTCGCCCACACTAGCCATGGTCAGTGTGCGTCGCGTTTCAGCGCTGGGAATGCTGGTGGTGTTCTGCAGCATGCTGGTCTTGTCGAGCTGCTTGTTCGATGCGAATGCGCGCTGCGACGACGACCAGATCTACGACTCGAGCGCTGGCTTGTGCGTGTGCAAGGACAACACCATCCCCGGCACGAATCCCGATGGCAGCCCGGGCTGCGTCGCATGCAAAGAGCACGAGCTCAGTAGCCACGACACGTGCGTGTGCGAAGAGGGCTATCAGAGACCGTCTCCCGAAGGGGCGTGCGAGCTCGTACCCGAAGCACAGGGGCTCGCCTGTCAATCGGACACGGATTGCACCGACGCCACGTACGACACCTGTCACATGCTCGACGACGGGTCCGGCTATTGCACCAATGTGGGCTGCGCGACCGGCGAGTGTAACGGCGGCTACGCCTGTGACACCGTGGCCACGCCCCCATATTGCGCGCGGCCGCCGAATGGCGCCGGAAAATCGTGCGCGACCGACGCCGATTGCGCCGGAACCGAAGCCACTTGGTGTGACTCCTTCGTTACCCATGTGTGTTACGTCCAGGGCTGCGCGCTCGATGGCAACGATTGTCCAGGCAAAGAGTGCTGTGATCTTGCGGTCAAGAGCGGCGGGATCATCAACAAGACCATCTGCGTGGATCTCGGAACCTGCCAAGGGGGCCAGTGATGCGCGCCTCGAGCATCGTTCTATGTGGGTGGCTCTTGTCACGAGCGGGTTCGGCGTGGGCAGCCGAGCCCCTGCCACCTGCGAGCCCGCCGTCCGCGAACACTCCTTCAGCGAGCGCGCCGGCGACGGCGGTCGAACCCGGCGCAGATCTGGGCACGCCTGGCGTGCCACCGCCAAGCGCGGCGAGCGCACCGGGCGCAGCCCCCGCAGCTGCGACCGGACCTACGGCAAAGAGCGCGGACGCGGCGAGCGAAGAGAAGTTCGCCGCCGCGCCCGGGCCGGTGAGCGACACCTTCGCCACCGATGAAGGGAGCAGCGGCGACAGTGACTCCCAGCGCAAGCTCGACCTGTATGGGTTTGCGGATTTCACCTATCAGCGGCTGCTGATCGACAAAGACAACGTCTGGAACCGCACGTACCCGAGCGTGAACTCGTTTGCGGTCGGCAATTTCAACGTTTACCTGAGCAGTGAGCTGGGCGACTCATGGCGCGCCTTGGCCGAGGTCCGCTTCATGTATCTGCCGAACGGCGCGAGCAAGGCGGACGAGGTGGGGAACGCGATTCGCACCGATACCACCGTGCTCGATTACGCCGGCTTCGACGAGCCGATTCGTTGGGGTGGCATCCGCATCGCACGCATCTACGTCGAACACGAGTTCAACAGCTTGTTCAAGCTACAGGTCGGCCAGTTCCTCACGCCCTACGGCATCTGGAACGTGGACCACGGTTCGCCCACCATCATCGGCATCAAAAAGCCGTTCGTGGTCGCAAACCAACTTTTTCCGGAGCAGCAGGTCGGTCTTCAGCTGTATGGCAGCCACTTCTTCGATCCGGTCGAGATTGGCTACCACCTGACCTTGTCCAACGGGCGCGGCCCGGTCGAATACCAAGACTTCGACGAAGACAAGGCGGTCGGCGGCCGGCTGTACCTGAAGACCGACGCGATCGGCTCGCTGACCGTTGGCGCCTCCATCTATCGCGGTGGCTATTACGATCGCTCGGCGAAGTACGTGATCATCAAGGACGGGACCACCGTCGATCAAACGTACGCCACGATTTCCAAGTATCAGGAGCTTTCGCTCGGTGCGGATCTGAAGTGGGAATACAAGTCGTGGCTGGTTCAGGGCGAAGCCATCATGAACGAGGCCAACTTCGCCAATGATGGCCGCCCGCGCTCCACGGTGCTCAAGCCCCCACAAGGGTTCCAGGCCGACTACCGACGTTGGGGCGCGTACGGGCTCGTCGGCTATCGCCTGCCTTTCGAGCTGATGCCGTACGTGATCGTGCAGCATGCCTTTTCACCGGACTCGCCGACGACTCCACCGGCGACCGCTTATGAACTGGGCGTGAACTATCGGCCCACGGCGGCCGTGGTGGTGAAGCTCGAATATACCGATTGGCATTTCAGCGCGCCCGGGGCCGCCGGTCTCGGAAACTACCCGCTCAGAATTCTGGCCTCTCAAGTGGCGTGGGCATTTTGATGGCGCGCCCAACGAAGTTCGTGAGTTCCAGGCGCGCGCTGCTGATTTCGCTCGGCTTCGCGCTGTCGTCGCTGAGCCTGTTGCCCAATGTCGAGCGCAGCGCGCGCGCCGCAGAACGGGTCACGTTGGCGCTCTTCATGGCCAAGGATTCGAGCGTGCAAAACTTGAAGATGAGCGAGCTCCGCCGCATCTTCACCCGAGCCGACGACGGCAGTTTTTCTGGCCAACGCATCGTTCCATTCAATCACACGGCGCGTTCGAGCGATCGCATCGGCTTCGATCAAACCGTGCTGCGCATGGACCCTGACGAAGTCAGCCGTTTCTGGATCGATCGCAAGATCCGTGGCCTACCCGGCCCGCCGCGCGCGGTCGATTCACTGTCGCAATTGCTGCGCTTGGTGTCGCACTTCAGCGGCGGAATGGGCTACGCGCGCCCCAATCAAATCACGAGTGAGGTGCGGGTGATTCGCATCGACGGCAAGTTGCCGTCCGACGCGGGCTACCCGCTGCAGTTCAATGAATGACCGTGGCCGCGACGTCTCAGGCGGGCTGAGCGAGCGACTGCGTCAGCAACTCGAGTAGCTCATCGGTGCCGATCCCGGCGATGCTGTCGCTGTCGTCGAGCAGTGCCCCGGCCAGCTCGCGCTTGCTGGCATGCATTTCCACGATCTTCTGCTCGATGCTGTCACGAGTGACCAAGCGGTACACGGTGACGGGGCGCTCTTGACCAATGCGGTGCGCGCGGTCGGTGGCTTGTGCCTCGACCGCGGGGTTCCACCACGGATCGAGGTGGATCACGTAGTCCGCGGCCGTCAAATTCAGGCCGAATCCGCCGGCTTTGAGGCTGACCAAGAACAGCGGCGCGTCGCCGTTTTGGAACGCGGCCACGCGCGCTTGGCGTTCGGCCTGAGGCGTGCTGCCGTCCAGATATTCGTATCGGATGCGGCGCTCGTCCAGCTGCTCGCGCACGAGCCCCAGAAAATCCACGAACTGACTGAACACCAGCGCTCGGTGCTGATTTTCACGCAGCTCTTCTACGAGATCCAAGAAGGCGTCGAGCTTGGAGCATTCTCGCGGTGCGTCCGGAAAAACCAACGCGGGATGACAACAGAAGCGCCGGAGCCGCATGATCTCCGCCAACACTTCCAGCTTGTGGTTGCGTTTGCCATGCACCGTGTAGAGCTTGTCGTGGATCTGTTTGCGCAGTAGCGCGTAACGCAAACTCTCGTCTTCCGACAGCTGCACGTCGTGCTGCACTTCGGTGAGCGGAGGCAGGTCCGAAAGCACGTCCCGCTTCAGCCGCCTGAGCAGGAAAGGTCGCAATAACCTGTGTAGCAGCTCGGTCGACTCCCGGCCGGCGTCGCGCTCGACCGGCATCAAGAAGGTGCGCTTGAAGTGCTGCCAATCGCCGAGCAAGCCGGGGTTCAAGAAGCGAAAGATCCCCCAGACGTCGCCCAGATGATTTTCGACCGGCGTGCCGGTGGCCGCGATGCGGTGCGTCGCGGCCAAGGAGTAGGCGGCTTTTGCCCGCAAAGAGAGCGGGTTCTTGATGAACTGCGCCTCGTCTAGCACGACCATGCCCCACTTCCACGCCGACAGCTCGGCCTGATCCTGTTGTAGCAGCGTGTAGCTACAAACGACGACGCACTCGGAGCTCCCGTCCTCCGATAGTGCCGCGAGCCGCGTGGCGCGCTCCTTACCGGCATAATCGATGGCGCGGAGTGAAGGCGCAAAGCGGCCGATCTCGGCGAGCCAATTGCTGCACACCGAGGTGGGCGCGACGACCAGCGTCGGGCCCCGTGTCTCGTCCAGGCGCGCCAGGATCAACGCCAGAATTTGGATTGTCTTGCCGAGCCCCATGTCATCGGCGAGGCACGCACCCAGGCCGAGCTCGAGCAACGCCGATAGCCAGCGGTAGCCTTCGACCTGGTAGGGACGTAGCGTAGCGCGTAACCCGCTCGGCAGTGGGAACTCTTGCCGTGAAACGCGGTCGACGCGCTCGAGCCAACTCTGGCTCTCGACGTCGAGCTGGAAACCGCTGTCCGCTGCATTCAGCTCAGCGAGCGCGTACAGCGCGCTGTGCGGTAAACGCAACTCTGCGCCGGGCCGCGGCGAGGAATTGACTGCACGTAGGGCGGCGAGCACGCGCCGGATCCGAGCTTCGATTTCGACGTACGCACCGCTCGCGAGGCGCACGAAGCGGCCGTTTCCCAACGCCGGGGCTCGCACCAGCTCACTGAGCTTGATTTCGGTCACGGAATCGACGGGCACGCCGCCGCTCACCAAGTACCAGCCCTTGTCGCTGCGCAGGCGCCCGTGCAGGGTCTTGGAGCTGACCTCTGCGACCAGCTTCATGGCGCCGGATTCCGGCCATTCCAGGGCACAGGGCAGGGCGGCGTCGCGCAGCTCGCGGAGCAGCTGCAGCACGCCTTCCTCGCCCAGGGTCCAGCTATCCGGGGCATCGAAGGGCGACTGTTCGTCCAGGTCGGGCGGGCTTTCGAGCGTTGGGCAGGCCTTACGCAGCGCGAGGTTCTTGTCGCGCTCGAGCTGCAAATCGCGCTCACAGCGCAAGCGGCGCCCGTCCGAGTACACACTGAGGTTTGCTCGACCCACTCCGGCCAAGAAGAAGCGCCCCTGCTCAGAGAACGGGCGCACGCCCAGCTGCACCAGCCACGCTCCGGCGTGCAGCGCAAAGCGCAGGCACGGAGTCGAGTCGGCCTCGACGGTGCGTTCGCTGCCGAGCTCCGGGCTGCGCACCTCCACGCTTTCTGCGAGCTTGCCGAGCACCGACAGCAGCTCGCGCTCGTGACTCTTGGGCACGCGCGTTCCGCCGCGCAGCGCTTCACTGGCTCGGAAAATCGCCTCCGGAACGCGATACACGAGCAGCGTGGTCTCACTCTCGGGGACGACATTGACGCCGAGTACGGCTTCTCTGGGCTCGACGAACACCTGCACATAACCTCGTTCTTCGCGCGTCTCGATGCGCGGCGTGCCGCGCATGACTTCGACCGGGGCGCGCGCCCGCACCGCGTTCACCACACGCGGGTGTCCAATCAGTGCTTCCGGTGCTTCCGGCGTGAAGTCTCGCTGCCCGTTGTGTTGTTCCCGGGTGCAATCGAGTACCCGCTGATCCTCGGGCGGCAGCTCGGCGTACAGCGCATGAAGCTCGGCCAGCGACGCGCGCCGGCCTTCGCTCCAGCCTTCGTCGGGTCGACACTCTTGGAGCGCGGGACGAGTGAGCTCACCCCGCACCATGTCGACATACCAGGCGACGCGGTAAGCGTGCGCGCGAGCCTGCGGCTTTGCTTCGGAAATCTGCGCCAGCTTGGCCAGCGCCTTCTGCCACTCGGGCTTGGTCGAAATCAGGTCCCAGAGCACGAGCTCGCGCGGGGAGCGATCGAGCGCGAGCTTTGGCGAGAGGCGCCGCAGCTCGCGAACGAAATGCTCGCCATTCAGCATTTCAGCCAGGAAATAGCCTTGTCGCGCCAAGAACTCGTAGCCCGCGCTTTGCCAATCCTGCGCCCTTCGCAGCACGTCTTGGCACCAATTGGCGCGCGCCCAGGGGTCCGAGGCATGCAAATGCACCGTGAACGCCAGGATCAGCACCTCCCACGCAGAGGCGTCGCGCGAGAGTTGATGCACGTCCAGTCGGCGCTGCTCTTCGGGTGCCTCCGACAGATGCTTCAGCAAGGTGCGCAGAGCGCGCTGCGCGGAGCGCCCGAGCTCACCGTCGTCCGCGTTCAACAGGCGCTTGGCGGCGGTGCGGCCGTCGTCGCTGTCGCGCGCGCAAAAGAGCAGCGCCAAAAGCGGAGCCACACCGCCCAGCGAGGGCAGGGCGCTCTGCTTGCGCCTGGCAGCGAGCAGCTGATCGAGCTGCCCCTGGGCCGACGCCAAATCGCCTTCCGCAAAGCGGACGGCGGCAGCGAACGCTGGGCGGGCGTCCGTCGAGACGAGCGGCAGCAAGCGCGGAACGCGCTCGAGCTTTCCGCGCAAAATCGCATGCTGAAAGAGCACGCCGCACGTCTCCGGATCGGCCTCGGGGGCAGTGCTGCGTTGCTCGACCCAGGCATGGAGCTCGTCGCACGCGATGGGCGCGATCAAACACTCTGCGAGCACCAGGCTCGCTACCTGTTCCGAGTCTGCGCCCCAGACCCGAGTCAGCCAGTCGGGATCGAACGGCTCACACAGTGAGCGCCGCAGCCACTCGGCTCGCGTGCTGGGCCCCGACTCGGGAGCCCGCTTGCGCGCCGCGTAGCGACGCTGAAAGTCGGCGAGCTTGCCAGCCTGCAGAGCCAAGGTCAGATCACTCACCGAGCGCACGCTCAGCAGCTGGCGTAGCGCGGCACCGAGCGCGTTCAGCTCACCCGTGTGCGCGAGTTTGCGCAGCACCAGCTGCTCGAAATCCGGGTGGACCGAGAAGTGCGGTTTGAGCGACCCGCCGCGGGGCAGCGGCGCGGATACGACCAAGCCGGCGAGCTCCGCCCGCTTCAGCCAGGGCGCCGCCGCCATCGCCGGGGCGGGGCTCAGTTGCTCGATCACACTGAGGGGCAACGCTCGTTCGCTGGCCAGCGCGCCGAGCAGCATCCAATCCTGGACGCTGAACCCGGCGCTCAGCGTGAGAAACCTATCCTGTAACGCCGCGAGCGCTCGAGTCACTGCGCTCCGGGCTAGCAAGGAAATGCGCTGCGTGCCATGGTAACCCGCATGCCGACACTTCGTCGCGCTGACATCACGCTCGAATACGACGTGCACGGCACTGGTCACCCGCTGCTGTTGCTCGCGCCCGGTGGCATGCGCTCGGCCAGGGCTTTCTGGCAACGCGCGCCCTTCGATCCCGTGCGTGAGTTCTCCCCGCAGTATCGCGTGATCAGCATGGATCAGCGCAATGCGGGCGGCTCGCGCGCGCCGATCACGGCCGCTGACGGCTGGCACTCTTACGCCGAAGACCAGCTCGCGTTACTCGACGAGCTCGGGGTCGAGCGTTGTCATTTGCTCGGTGGTTGCATCGGCGGCGCATTCGCGCTCTCGCTCATCGCACGCGCGCCCGAGCGCGTGAGCTGCGCCGTGCTTCAACAACCCATCGGGTATAGCGGCAGCAATCGCCAGGTCTTTTACGAACTGTTCGACGGCTGGGCGGCCGAGCTGAAACAGACCCGGAGCGACATCCCCGAAGCCGCGCTCGCGCCGTTTCGCTCGCACATGTACGATGCTGATTTCGTGTTCAGTGTCAGCCGTGAAGTCGTCGCCACCTGTCCCGTCCCGCTCTTGGTCCTGCGCGGCAACGACGTCTATCACCCGAGCTCCACGTCCGAAGAAATCGTGCGCTTGGCCCCGCGGGCTGAGCTGATTCAGGACTGGAAAACAGCCGACCATCTGCCCGCGGCGCTTTCGCACGTGCGTCGCTTCCTGAGCGAGCACAGCCCATGACCACGCCGCGGCCGTGTCGGATGTTCTTCTATGGCACGCTCTTGCCGGGCGAGCGCGATCACTCACTCTTGGCCAATGCGGAATCGCTCGGACCCGCGCTGACCGAACCGGTGTACCAATTGGTCGAGCTCAACGTGTACGCCGCGCTCGTACCCGACGGAAAAGTAGCCGTGCACGGTGAGCTCTACGCCGTCGATTTGGAGACTCGTCGCAAAATCGACGTCAGCCGCCAGGTGCCGATTCTCTTCCAGCGCGCAAAAATCCGCCTCTCGGACGGGAGCGACGCCGAAACCTACCTGATGACCGCCGATCAGGTCCGCGGCAAACGCAGGCTCGCCCACGGTGACTATCGCAAACGGTTCGCCCCCAGCGTCGAACGCGCTGCGCCGGGCCAGCTCGTGAGCTGGGCGCGGGGGCGTTTCGATAAATAAGCTGATTGGGTTAGTATCATCGGCCCAGATGCAAACTTCCTACCTGGGGCGTCGCCTGCGAATTACTGCAGTCGGATTCACGCTGGTCGCCGGCTCGTGTTTCCTGGTCGCGTGTGGCAGCTCGACTGACGGCAACGGAGCTGCTGCGGGCGGTGGAGCGAGTGGAGGGGGCTCGGCGGCGGGCAGCAGCTCGAGCGCACCGAGCAGCTCGGGGGTCGATACCGGCGCTAGCGCGGCATCACTCGACGACCCGCAGCGGAACCAGCTCTGCGAGTGGTACTTCGCGCTGTACACGGATCCGGCAAACCGGCAGGCGATGTGCAAGCGCGCGGCCCTCGCGCTCGCCAGCAACGAAACCGGTGTGACGCTAGACGACCAGCGCAGCAAGTGTTCCGACGCGGAGTCCACGTGTCTCGCCAAGTCCGTCGACCAGACCGCGTTTCTGGCGCTGTGCGCGCCTGCGTTTGCTGCGGACTGCACGGCAACGGTCGGTGAGATCGAATCCTGCCTGAAGGACATGTTCAGCGCGTACCGTCAGGGCGCGGCGAGCGTTCCCCAGTGCTCGGCACTGTCCGCCGACGACCTCGCAGCGCACGCGCCGCTCGACGTGTCCTCGCAAGCGTGCATGGCCGTTGCTCCGAAGTGTCCCGCCTTCACCAAGCCGGAGCAACAGCAGCCGCAAGATCCGCCCTCGGTCGTCGCGTGCAACGAGGCATGTGCCGCCCGCAACGCGCAGTGCGCGAGCGACATTCAGTGCCTGTGCAGTATCGAGTATGGCGTCTTCTACAAGGAACTCTGCGCCCCATTCGGCAAGACCTACTACGACTGCGCCAAGCAAGGCACCTTCGACTGCAGCGACGACTCGCTCTTGTCGGGCTCGGTCGAGTGTCGCGCTGCGAGTCTCGACTACCTGACGTGCTTCGGGAACGAGAGCGCCGATTGCGTGCGTGTGACTGCAGCTGATTCGTTCTGCATGAACGCCGCGCTGCCCACCGCGTACAGCTGCGTGTCGACCTCGCCGCAAAAGGCCGGCTGCGAACAGACAGCGGGCGCCTACTATTGCTGTGCGAAGTGACCCGCCGCACTCCGGCTTCCGGCGAAGCGATTTTTTGCGGAGCCTGCCCCTGCTGCATCGAAAGCGACGATCGCGGTGGCAAGAAAGCAAAGAGATTCGACTGCAGCGGTTCAATCCGAATGGCATTGGGGAAGGTCTCATCGAGCGCGCGGCGCACCCGGGTTCGTGACGACGACGACGCCATCGACACTGCACGAAACCTCGACTTTGGGCGGTTTCGCTATCGGCGTGGTCGACAAGCTCGCCGAGCAATGGCTCTTGAAATCGCGAAGCGTGCCAGGCGCACCGCGGAATCCGCCAACTATTGCCGGACGACCTCGCATCCCGAAAGACCTTGCGAGCGCACGGCAGACGCCGCGTGCTCGCCGAGTAAAAACACCGGAGACTTTTCGTCGTTGGAGCCGAACTCGAGATCGGTCCGGGCAATCCGATCATCCGGAATGATCGCCGGCCCGCCGACGAGAAAAACGGGCGTAGCTCCGACGACAGACTCGTGCTCACCACACACCGGACATCGTTTGATGAATCGCGTCTTTCTTGCACTGGCGTCGAACGGCAGAATTAGCTTCGGCATTGCGGCGTATACACCCGCCTGCAGTGCTTGAAATTCGATCTGCCCCTCGAACAGCCTGTCGAGCTCGCGCTTTGCGTGGGGACTCACGACGCAAACGCCGTCCACACTCGTAGTAACGTCGAGCCGTGGGGCGCGTTTGATCTCGGTCGTGCTCAGGTCTTCACTTCGCTTGGCCGTCAGCTGCCCACAAGTAGGACATCGAGTTCGCCCGCTTTGACCACGAAAGAAACGGATGTCGTTGTCTTGCTTCACGAGTAGGTACATGACGCCTCACAGTAGCTCCGGGTGCAGGCGAAAGAAATCGCGAGCCGCGTCATTGAATCGCGACCCCGGCCCCTCGTAGAAACGCCTCAGCGCATCGAGGCGGCGACATCCCCGAAGCCGCGCTCGCGCTGTTTCGCTCGCACATGTACGATGCTGATTTCGTGTTCAGCCGTGAAGTCGTCGCCACCTGTCCCGTGCCGCTCTTGGTCCTGCGCCGCAACGACGTCTACCACCCGAGCTCCACGTCCGCATCTGCCCGCTGCGCTGGCGCACGTGCATGGCCAATGCGGAGTCGCTCGGCCCCGCGCTGACCGAACCGCCATGCGCGCTTACCTGACCTGCTTCGGGAACGAGAGCGCCGAATGCGTGCGCGTGACTGCGGCTGATTCGTTCTGCATGAACGTATCGCTGCCCACCGCGTACAGCTGCGTATCGACCTCGCCGCAAAAGGCCGGCTGCGAACAGACAGTGGGCGCCTACTATTGTCCGAAGTGATGGTGCCGCGCGTCGCCGTACGTTTGCCGCCGTGACGCGCACTCGCAACCCGTTCTGTCGATGCTATGCCGGCAAGATTTCACAGCCGCTGAAGCGACGGGCGATGAGTCTCTTCGCCGCCTCATCACCGAGAACGACGAGCGGTGCCTTCTCGTCATCTGAGCCAAATTCCAAGTCTGTTCGAGCGATCCCCGAGGCTTCGACTGCGGAGCCCTGGGTCAGCATGATCGGCTTTGCTCCGATGACTGACCGATATTGTCCGCAAGTCGAGCAGAGCCCTTCGAACCTGGTCTTTCTTGCTACGGCATCGAAAGCGACAATTGCGGTCGGCAAGAAAGCAAAGAGATTCGACTGCAGCGGTTCGAGCCGAATGGAATTGGGGAAGATCTCATCGAGCGCCCGGCGCACCCGGTTCGTGACGACGACGACGCCATCGACACTGCACGAAACCTCGACTTTGGGCGGTTTCGCTATCGGCGTTGTCGACAGGTCCTCCTCCCGCTTTGCCGTGAGCTGCCCGCAAACCTCGCACCTCCGCCGATCTTTCCTGCCGCGGAAAAAGAGCAGGTCGTTGTCTGGCATCGTCATGCGATACATGGGAGCTCGGTCTAGTCTACGGATGCTGCAGAAAAAAGTCTCGTGCAGCGTTCGAGAAATCCTTCCCTGGCCCTTCGTAGAATCGCCTGAGGGCGTCCAGACGCTCCTCTCGACTGAAGTTTTCACGAATGTCTCGGCCGGGGTTTGCACGTGTGGGGCGCATGTTGTTGCCCAGGCCGTCCCGCTCGTTCTGGAGGAATTCGTTCAACCGGCGATGCAATTCCTCGTGCTCCTCTTGGCACATCTCCGTCAACGGCTGGTTCTCGTCACCACCGAGGAACTTCGGATCCGAGTGGTGGCCGTGCGTCTTGCCCTTGCAGTCGGGACCATCAGGCGGCTCACCGGCTCCTCCGGCTGCCTGTTTCGCGGCCGCTGCAGCTCGAGCGATCGCGTTCGCGTTCGCGTCTTGCTGCTCGTACATCTCTTGCGCCAACGACTGAACCTGGTCGGCAAAAATACCGAGGCTTGCCGCTGCCAGCAGCGCGGCGCCGAGTGGTGTGAGACCCGCCGCTTCTTCTGACGCCGCGGCTTCGCCAATCGCGTTGTCGTTGGCCGCTCCTCCGGCGAGCGGCGAGAATTTGGACGCTGCTTCCAGGATCTCCACGGCCAGGCTCTCTGCCGCGCCGCGCCCATATCGATCGCGAAACTTGAATGGATTCTGGCCGGGCCAACTCCAAAGTGTCCCCCCACGGCTCAGGAACAAGTACTCGTCCGGCTGGAGAAAAGCTCCCAGATCGGCACTCCAAACCCGAGCGCGCGAGTCGTACAAATTCGGCGCAATCAAGCGCTTCCCCTGCCACCCGAACGGCTGCACCATGCCGAGAGGTGCGGGAATGCCGCCCACGTCATTCGGAGCAATGGTCTTGCCAAACGCCGTGTAGCTGTAGCCGCCCAAGTCACCAATAGCGAGCGAGCCGTGCACCGTCGCGTCGGTGTGCACTCGGCGCACGTTACCCACCGCGTCCAGCTCGAAGTACAGGAGCGCAGTGCCGATGGTCATCCAAAGTGGATGATCCATGCCGTCGTAGCCGACATTGAAGGTCGTCACGGGCAGGTCGGGCGCCGCCGGGGGAACGGCTACCGTGTGGGGAGACGTGACGACCGCCGAAATCGAGTCCGAGAGGTCACGATAGACATACGTTTCGTCGGAGTTGGGCTTCTGGTCGTTCGGCGGCCCAGAATGAGTATTAGTCAGTCGTTGCAGCGCGTCGTAAGTAAAGCTCTGCTTATCAGCGCTCGTCGTTCGAGTTTGGAGGTTATGATTGACTCGATAATACTGAAAGGTTTGCCCATTGAAGAAGGTGACGCGCCCGCCGTTGTCCAGAGTGACCGGTTGGCCCGCGTAGCTTGCGGGAATGCCGGCGCTGGCTTTGCCGCCGCCCGATAGACGGGCGCGTTGGTCGTCGACGACTGCACCATCGTAGACCGAAAAGGAGCCAAGCGCGTTATAGGCGTAGTGCTCGACGTAGGCCGCGTTGGTCGCGTTGGCGGGAACGAAGCGGCTGACGGAAGTGACCCGGGCCAGAGTATCGTAGCCGACCTCTTGGCGCATACCAGGATCGGTCAGGACCGTCGGATTGCCGATTCTGTCGTATTGCGCCGTGTAGCAGTGGTCGGGGGTGCCGTCCGTGTACTGGTAGCAACGCGAGGTGAGCCGGCCCAGCGCGTCGAAGGTTTGGACGCGCTGGTGCCCGTCCGGAAAGACGAGCAGCACGTTGCGACCGACCCGGTCGTAGCCGTATTGAATGGTCCCGGACGCAGTATCGGATGCGAGCGGGATCGACCGGATACTGACCAGGCCACGTGTGTCGTATTGAAGCTGTTCAGTCCTGGTTTGAGCGCTGTTGAAATAGGACAGACACTTGCCTGTTTGAGAGCCTTTCGCGATCCGGCATTGGCCGTAGGTGCAGCTCGAGGTCTGCACCGTGCAGAAGGGGGTAGTGTTGCATACCGCTCCGTTCGGAGCACTGCAGGCACTACCGGTGAAGTCGGATGACAGCACTGGTGTGCCAACGCTGATCGAGTCGAGTTGGCCGTTCGCCAAATATTTAATCGTGCTCGAGCCGAGTGGGCCCAGGCTCACGCCGGTGAGCCTCCCTGCCGGGTCTCGCGAGATGGAAATCGCCGAGTTCGCCGAGAGCACCGACGTTGCTCGCCCCAGAAACGTCGCATCGAATTTGGTCAGGTCAAGCTCTGGATCTCGAGTGAGGTTCGTACTCCAACTCTGCGAGGTGGCTTCCCAGGTGGACACCGATGATAAAAAACCGAACGGGCTCACCCGCCCATAGAATGCGTTGACGAACTGGACATCCGAGTTCGTCCCCGGGCCAGGCGTGACCGAATCGAAAGCCAAGCTCGAGCGATCCGTCCGTGCTTGCAGGCGATCGAGCCTGTCCATGGCGAGCCACTGCGACGACTGAAACGTCGCATCCCGATACAGGTCGACGTGTGAAGAGTCGGCACCCACTTGAAAGCCATTCGTACCAACTTGGTACTCGCCGTCCCCGAGCGGGGCGGTCAGGCTGATGGTGGCCGGCGTCGCGGTCTGGCTTTGTGCGTAGAGTGTCGGTCCGGACCATCCGGATGCGGTCGCGCGTGAGTAGCTGAAAGTGCCGACGCGACCCGCGGGATCGGTGATCGTGGATCTTCGGCCGAGCTGATCGTAGCTGAATGTCGTCGTACGATCTGCACGGTCGACGATCGCTACCAGATCGCGTTGCGCATTGTGAGCGTAGGTTTCCTTCTCGTTGAGCGGGGTGGTCGCGCTCTGCAGATCGCCATCAGCGCTGTACGTCATCGCCCACTTCTGGTCAGGAGCGAGATCGGGGGTTGCTATGGACGTAACGCGGTCACCGTTCGAACAATTGCAGCCTGCGGTTTGGTAGTTGATCTGAGTGGTGTTGTTTTCGGCGTCCGTAATCGAGGTCACCCGGCCAGCGAGATCGTAGCCGTAATGAAGGGTCGTGGCGCCATCAGCGACGGACAGCGGATTGCCAGCGGCGTCGTGGGTCACACTCATCGAGCGGCCCACGGTGTCGACGACAGAGCTCAGCAGGCCGTGAGCGTCATACCCGAGCGTAGTCGCGATGCCGTGAGCAGTTATCGTGGTCGGTTGAGCATCCTGTGCGCGGAACCCAGCAAAGAGCGTGCGCCGACCAGTTTCCGGAAACTGGTTGCCGAAGCCGTTGAATACGTCGGCAATCTTGGTCAGATGACCGGCGCTGTCGTAGCTGTAAGCCATGTCGATGCCGCCGGCACCAATCCCAAGTCGCGACAAGCGCTGATTGGCGTCGAAATTGGGGGCGAGGCTGAATCCCCCTTGGGTCGGGGGAGGTACCCGCGCAAGCTGGTTTGGTCGACCATAGAAGTCGTAGGTGGTGTACGAACCGGTCGCCAGTCCATTGATCTTGGTCTGCGAAAAGCGCAGCAGACGGTTCGTGCTGACTTCGAAAGTCGAGCCGGGAGTGGCAAGCTGCTCCGCGTACTCGTTCGTGATGTCGTAGGCTTGCCCGTCCGCCGTGTACTTGTCCTCGAACACGGCGCCGGCCGCGTTCAACGAAAGCGTATGCTGTACGCCGCGGTCGTCGGTAATCAGCGATTCGTAGTAGATGCGACCCGCACTGTCGTAGCGTGCACCGCGCGAGAATCCTGCTTCGACGCTGGTGACACCGCCGCCAGGACGTACGGCCGTTTTCAACGTACCGTCCGGCGCATAGGTGTAGACGGAGACCTCGCCATTCGGATGGGTCGACGAGACCATCCGAAAATCCTGGTAGTCGAAGCCACGCGCCTCACCACTCGGATAAATGACTTCTCGCAAATTCCCGGTCGCATCGACGGTGAATTGCGTCGTGCGCTGGGCAGCATCAGTCACCGTGCTCAGGTGCCCGCTCCCATCGTAGCCGAAGGATATCCGGCCGCCGACCGCGTCTTGGATGTAATCCAGATGGTCTTGATCTTTGTAGGTCAGACTTCGAATCAGTTCGCCACTCCGTAGCTTGTTGGCGACGAGCAATGCTTCACTTTGCCCAATGGTCCATTGATACTCCTCGATCGCGTTGGCCCCGGCGTCGACGATCGTTGCACCGCTGTCCGTGAACGTGAGCGTACGTAGCGGCTCGTATT
>DASSMT010000119.1:0-7426 GCA_035688655.1 Polyangiaceae bacterium
GAGCAGATGCTTGGGGGATGCATGCTGGCCGGCATGACACAGCAATCACAACCTGTTCTCGGTATCGATATTGGCCGAGTCATCATTGGTGCTGCGGACCCTTCCGGGAGGGCTGACAGCTCGTTTCTTAGCGGAAGCAACGAAGCGGCGCTTTCGACGCCAGCCAGCGAGGGCGCGTTCGAGGCCATCGCCGACCTTACGCGAGCCTTTGCGGGAAGGGTGTGGCTCGTTTCCAAGTGTGGCCCGCGTATCCAACAACTTACGCGCCGCTGGCTAAACCGTCACTCGTTCTACGAGCGCACCGGGGTGCGGCAGGATCGGGTCCGGTTCTGTCGCAAGCGACCAGAGAAGCGTGATCATTGCGCTGCGATAGGCGCAACGCATTTCGTCGACGATCGTCTCGACGTGCTCGAGCATCTCAGCGGGCTCGTGCCGCGACTGTATTGGTTTGGTCACCAAGCCGGCGCACCGAGCGCGCCTCCGTGGGCACATCCGGTGCGCGACTGGTCGGAAGCGCGAAAGCTCGTCCTCAGCCAGCTCGAGATGGGATGTTGAGGAAGCGTGCGGGAACGCAATCGGTCAACCAGACGCCGTTCTCTGAACGGTAGAAGACGAAGCCCGACTGGACCATCCCGCGCGCATCGACTTCGAGCACGCGCGGATCGCCTCGCCGCTTCCCGACGATGATTGCCAGCTCACGCGTTGCGGACAGATGTACATGATGCCGCTCTCCCTTGAGCAGGCCTCGTTCACGGATTGAAGGGAGGTAGCGCTCGACCGTGCCGTGATAGAGAGCGTCCGGCGGTTCCCTAGGCGATAGCGCCAGATCCACGTGCACCGAGTGCCCTTGATGGGCTCGAATCATCGATCGGTCAGGGCTCAACGCGAAGCGCTGCTTGTCGCTCCCGATGACGACCGATTCGAGCTCAGCTCGCGTTAAGGGTTTGCCATGGCCGGCGACAGCTTGAAGGAGCTCATCGACGGAGACCCACCCGTTGGGGTCGAGCGTGAGCCCGATGGCGCCTGGCTCGTGGCGGAGTACGAGACTCAGGAACTTCGACGTCGACTTGCGCTGCTCAGACACGTACGATTGGTCTGCGAGGGTAGAGTGCTATGCGACGGAACGCGAGCTGCGCTCCGCCAATGACACCAACATCCGTAGTGCCTCGAGCACGCGTTCCTCGCTGCCAAAGTGCTGCCAAAGCTCCTTGTCGAGGAACACCGCTTGCTTGAAGTCGCCACGCAGCGATGCGAGCTTGTTGGGGCGGATTGCGCGCGAGAAATCCACCTCGGGCATTTCCGCGAGCGACTCTTCGGACGGTTCAGCCTGGGTCGTTTCGTCGTTGCTCATAGGTTTTTCTTTCGGAGCGGCTGGCTCGTCGTGCGGTGATGATTCGGACCTTCTCTCCGCGCTCGAGGTGAACGACGAAGAGAAGTCGGGCCACGCGCGAGAAGCCCAGGGCGATGAAGCGATCGGGTGCTGTCGGGTCGTCGATGGCCAGGAAGTCGGGGTCCAGAAAGACCGAGCTGGCTTCCTCGAAGGATACGCCATGCTTCTCGAGATTCGAGCGGGCCTTGTCCTCGTCCCATTCGAAGTCGCCGAAGCCAACCGTAGCCATTTCGCGAGTTTACGCCGATCGAGGGAGGTGAGCGAGCGCCCCGACGGAAGTTCTAAATTCGTCTGCCCGGGTGCGCAAAGAGACGAGAAGCCAACGAGAGTTGGCTTTTTTGCTTTGGGGTGGAAGTGAGAGCCCATCTTGCATTTGAGGGCTCTCCTCACTCGATGGTGGGGACGCGCGAAAAGTTGTTCAGGCGCAGCAGCTTAGGAGGGTCATGGATCCGTCCCTTCTGTTCTCTGAGCCGTCGCCGCAGCGAGTGCTTCCTCGAGCGCGGGTAGCTGAGCTTGATCGCGCGCTCTGCCCGTCGCGCGCTTGCTCGCGATGATCCGTTCGAGGGGAAGCACCCGAATGGCTACACCATCGACGGTCAATTCATGACCGCGTGGGTACTCGACCGCGAACGGTTCGAGCCCGTGCATGTGCACGACGACATCGAAACGGTCGCCGAGCGCTTCCCCTCCGATCGTCGGCGGCATCATGCCGAAGGAACCCGAGACCCAGATACCGCCGACGGCATCGACGGCCCCCTTGATGCGAGGATCTGTCGCATTCTCGAACCATAGGTCGATGTCCTGTGTCGCTGTGTTTGCCCCCTGGAGTACGGCGGCGCTGGCACCAACGATCAAGAAGCGGACACCGCGGGCGTTAAGCTCGATCAGAAGCTTCCGCTCCGCTTCAGTCAGCGCGGAGTCGGCCACGGAGCAGTCCCTTACGCAGGCGCTCCTCAGGCGAGCGCTCCAAGTTGCACAGGGCGTGATACACGCCCGATGCGTCGAGGTCTGACCGTCCGCGAACGATCGCGTGGGCGCGACGCCAGAGGCGCTCTTGACGCTCGAGCCACGCTTGCTCGGACACTGGCTTATCGGGCTGCACGGCCAAGAACTATACCTCGCGCGCGCTGGCCGAACTCGCTCCGTTCACCTCGGAACGGGCGAAACTTCTCCGGCTATTACAAGTTAACGCATCAAATGCTCAATGCATTTCAACGCTTACACTATGCGACGGTGGCGATCGAAGTTCTAAATTCGTCTGCCCGGGTGCGCAAAGAGGACGAAAGCCAACGAGAGATGGCTTTTTTGCTTTGGGGTGGAAGCGCTTAGGCGACGGATCGCGAGCTGCGCTCGGCCAGCGACACCAGCATCCGGAGCGCTTCGAGGACACGTTCCTCGCTCCCGAAATGCTCCCAGAGATCCTTGTCGAGGAAGACGGCTTGCTTGAAGTCCCCGCGAAGGGCCGCGAGCTTGTTCGGGCGGATCGCGCGCGGCACGTCGCGCCTCATTGAGGAGCCAGGTCAGCGGCCGTCAAGTTCACGCGGCGCTCGTCGCAAGCGCAGCCAACCATGGACGCCTCGCCTGAGCTCGCGTCCTCGGATTCTCGCTTCAGTGACCGGCTCCCGCGGGTATCGGTGATGGTGAACGTGCAGGTGCCGCCCGCTCTCTCCGAGTCGAACTCGAGCTGTGCGGTGCCCTTCTCGATCGTCGTTTGGCCGTCGCGCGTGCACGTCCAGGACCCCGACGGCTGGGCGCCGCTCGATGTCCGGGCCCACGTGCAGCTAGCGCGCACGGAGTCATTGCCCTGCTGACTGACCGCGACGTTCAGCCCGTCTTCGGCGTGGGCGTCGGGCTCTGGCAGCGAAATGATTAAGCTAGCGCAGTCTTTGCACCAGCAACCGTGGCTAGGAATAACGGAGGCGAGCGTGAACAGTACCAGCCAACCCGAGCCGCGCGGCGACCTACCTCGCAGCTTCCCAATCACTCCCATGGCGGAATTCTACTTTGAGCGAGACCGCAGTCAAATGCGCACGTCATGTACCGAGCACCGAACTGGAGAAGCAAGCGGTAAGCCCGCAACACGAGGCCCCGTACAACCCCGCATTCGTGAACGCGGGGGTACCCAAGCGACGCCAAATGTTCGCCGCGCTTTCCACACGCAGACTGGGCTTCGAAAGTTGGTCGACCCTGAGCCCCTCGGACCAAGCCGAACATTCTCTGATGCCAGCGATGGCTGGCCCGTCGAGTCAGCCGGATGATCAGCGCCGACCGTAGCCGCCGCGTCGTGTAGGTGGAGTTGACCAAGCGTAGGCCGACCGCTGGCAATCTATCGCCAAAGAGCCGAGCCGCTCTTGATGTCGGGCAACAAGTTAGCTAACCTTAGTCATGCGCAGCGTCAACGTCCACGAAGCGAAGACCCAGCTCTCGAAGCTGCTCGAAGAAGTCGAAGCGGGCGAGCGCGTGATCATTGCGCGAGCCGGTAAACCCGTTGCCGTGCTCGGCCCTTACAAGGCCGCCGTGCGTCGTCGACGTCTCGGCTTGTTTGGAGGCCAGGTCATTATTCGTGAAGACTTCGACGAGCTACCGGCCGACATTGCCGAAGCACTCGGGATGATCTCGCGGTGAAGCTACTGCTCGATACTCACGTCTTGCTGTGGGCCGTGAGTTGGCCCGATCAGCTCACTGCAGCCGCGCGAGAAGGGCTGGAAGACGGCACGAATGAAGTGTTCGTGAGCGTCGTTAGCGCCTGGGAAATCGCGATCAAGCAGTCTCTGGGCAAACTCGAGCTGCCGAAGCCAGCCGAACAGTGGCTTCCTGACGTACTGCGCCGAAGCAACTTCGAGATTGCAGAAGTGGGTTTGCTCGCCGCGCTGCGTGTTCGCGCCCTGCCTTGGCACCATCGCGATCCCTTCGATCGCCTTCTGATAGCTCAGGCGGCCGAAGAGGGATACACAGTCGTCACGCGTGACAGCGCGCTAGACGCATACGGCATTCCGATACTCAGGGCGTGACGATGCTGACGCTGGCAGCGAAGTTCTAAATTCGTCTGCCCGGGTGCGCCAGAGGACAAAAGCCAACGACAATTGGCTTTCTTGCTTTGGGGTGGAAGCGATCTGTTGCCGCTCAACCAGCGGTAGTGCCGCCGGCTCGCGTTTGCTGCGGACGGCGCCCGTGCCAACGCGCAAAAGGCCACAAGAGAGCCGGCTCTTGCACGTTCGGGTGGAAGCGATTCGCCGCTGAGCCCGCGTTCAATAGGCGGTGAATTCACCGCGCGCCACGATGACCCCGCTGCCGCCAACTTCGACGAGCGTGGGCTGCTCGGCATTGCCGAAGGCCCGAGCGTGGAGCGTGGACGGCCTCGAGATCTCAGCGCCTTGCTCGATCACGAATTCAGTCGCGAACGCGACGCGGCCGTGGCGTGTGAGGTGGACTGCCAACGCGCCGGCGGCCGCGCCGGTGCCTGGATCTTCTGGAATACCTTCGCCGGGGGCGAAGACGCGCACCTTCCACCGCTCGCCGCGCCGCGAGAAGACGACGAATGCGAGGCTGCCGAATGCGGCCAGGGCCGAGAGGTCAGGGCTGAGCCCTGCAACCTCCGCCGGGGTTTCGAGTTCGACGAGCACGTAGCGTGGGCCGTTGTCGTAGAGCTCGACGGGTACCGTTGCTTCGCGCACCCCGAGGGCCGTGAAAAGTTCTCGAACCTGAACGAAGGGCTCGCGTTTGGGTAGCGGTTGCGTCATCCAGCCGAACGCTTTGCCAGAGGTACCCGCTTCGAAACGCACGGTGACGACGCCGCGGCCGGTCTCCAGACGCACAGCATCGCCTGAGCTTCTAGCCAACACGAGCGCGGTCCCCAACGTCGGGTGCCCTGCAAACGGTAACTCCATGGTGGGCGTGAAGATGCGCAGGCCGGCGTCGGCGTCGGCGCTAGGCGGAACCACGAAGCTAGTTTCGGATAGGTTCATCTCCCGAGCCAGTGCCTGCATCTGGGCGCAGCTCAGGTGACTCGCGTCGGTGAAGACCGCCAGCGCGTTGCCGGTGAGCGGACGATCGGTAAAGACATCGCAGACCACGTAGCTCAACGGTCGCATCTGCCGCAGCCTAGTACCGCCGGCGCGGCTTCGGCACTCCCCATTCACCCGAACTCGTCAAGCTGGCCGCAGCCATTCGATCAGCGGATCGCTCGGCGAGCGCCTCTGCTGGGGTGCGCTAAAGACCCAAGAGCCAACCAACGTTGGCTTTTGGCTTTGGGGTCGAAGCGCTTACGCGACTCGATGAAGCAGCGCCAGGATGGCTTTCCGGACCAGTGCATGCACGGCGACGCCTTCCACACGGGCGCGCTCTCCAGCAGCAAGCCTGCTGGATCTGCGAAGCACGTAACCGCCTCTTGGAAGAAAATGCCGTGCTTTCGTTTGTTACTCGCAGCCTTCTGCGGGCCCCATTCGACCTTCACGCTAGTCGCGCAGCACGAGACGCGCGGCTTGCGCGAGCACGTCGGAGAGCCGTTCGGTGCTGGCGGTCGAGCCCCAGCTGTACGCCGCGATGAGGATCGGCGGCTTCGAAGGCGGCCAGGCGATGGCGAGGTCGTTGGTGGCACCGTTTTCGCCGGTGCCGGTCTTATCGCCGGCGCGATACTCCGCTGGAAGACCGGCGCGCAGCCGCTCGAGCCCTGTCTTCGTGGCGATCAGCCAGCCAAGCAAGCGCTCCTTCGAAGCAGTGCGGAGCACGTTGCCCAGAAGCAGCTGCTGCATGACGCCCAGCATGGCGCTTGGCGTGGTGGTGTCGCGCTCGTCGCCAGGGGTCGCCGTGTTCAACGTCGGTTCGTTGCGGTCGAGCCGGGAGATCGGATCACCTATCGCTCTGAAAAATGCCGTGAGCCCGCTAGGGCCGTCCAGCGTCTCGAGCAGCAAGCTGGCCGCGGTGTTGTCACTGAGCGTGATCGCGGCCTCACACAGCGCCTCGACGCTCATGCCGCCGTCGCTCACGTGCTCACGGGTGACGGGAGCGTACTCGAGCAGCGCAGTCGCATCGTAGGCAAGGCGACGCCCCAGGGACTCATCCCCAGCATCCACCCTCTTCAAGACCGCGGCCACCAGCGGCAACTTGAACGTGCTGCACATCGGAAAGCGCTCCCCCGCCCGATAGCTCACGCGCCGAGCGCTCCCGGTGTCCACCGCAGCGACCCCCAGCCGTCCACCCACACTCCGCTCGAGCTCCGCAAACCGAGCATCGGTCTCAGGCGTCGGCCGCTCCACGGGCGACACGCTTGCCGCACACCCTAGGACGCAAAGGCTTGCACCGCTCAAGAGGGCGCGACGATCGAACGGGGCGTGGGAGGTCACGGTGCGGCAACCTTATCCGAGTGCTCACCGCCAAGAAATGACTGCGTGCTGTCCCCGATCCCAGCACCTTCGGAACCCGTATGAGCGACTCCGGAGGCGCGAGCCGCGCGTCCTCGCTCTGAAGCCAAGGCGGCGCATCGAAAGACCGTCCGCGATCGCTCGAAAGAAGCGTGGCTCGTGGACACTCGACGATCCACGCCTTATCGGCGATGACGACGACGCGCTACTCGACTGCTGAGGCTGGTCCGGGAGTTGCTCCAGAGCAGGGCATGCTTTCGAAGTTCCTTCTCGTGACAGCGCTCGCCGGCGGTCTCTTCAGCGTGAGCGAGGCGCACGCCGACGATGCCGCAGCGCAGGTGCCCCCCGGGTATCATTGGGAAACTCGGCCCAATCTGCCGCTGCTGATCGGCGGAACCGCGCTCGTTGCTCTGTCCGTACCGCTCTTCGTGCAAGCCAAAATCGCCAACGATTACAGCGAAAGGACCGACCAGCAGGAGCTGAAAGGGCCGTACCTGAATTTGGGCGGCGTGCTGTGCGCCACAGGCGGCCTCACCTTGCTCCTGTTCGGCGTGAGCAATCCGCGACAACGCCTCGTGCGCAACGAAAGCGCGAGCGTGCGGCCCTTCTTTCTGCCCGCGCTCGGACCGGGACGTGGCGGATTCACGACAGGTGTCGTTTTCTGACCACGCTCGGT
>DASSMT010000127.1:0-24312 GCA_035688655.1 Polyangiaceae bacterium
GGGGAGCTCACTGGTTTGCCACGACGCGGGGTTGCCGTTCATGAGCCGAGCGCAGGCGAGACGAGCGAGCTCGACCGCCGCTGCACGGACATCGGACGCCGCGGGGCTCATGCCTGGTGTGACGGCCACATACGACGCGCCAGTCGTGGTTCGCGCGAGCACCGGCGCGACCAACAACTCCGACAAGAACAGTTCGCCCGAATCAGTGATCCACAGGCTCTCCGGGTACAAACAGCGCGCCGCGCCCGCGGCTTCGTCGAACAGCTGCTCCGCTTCGGCCGTCAGCTGCAATGCTTCGAGCACGATCCGAACCGCGACTGGCGCCGCGACGGGCGTACGCGTGCGCACGGCCGTTTGCCCGAGCTCGTACAGCGTGACTCCCGATACGTACTCACTGGCGATGTACCAAGAATCTTCGTGTTGATAGGTCCCGAGAACCCGAGCAAATCGCGGGTGGCTCACCCGTTCTGCCCGAATCGCGGCCGCTTGCAGCTCGCGCGTCGGCAAATTCGCGAGACGGCGCAAGGCGACGAGCCGCGGCGCGTCTTTGCGGCCCTGCAACTGTCCCAATTCGACCGCGCCCGCCCCGCCGCGGAACAACTCGAACAATGGAACGCAACCAAGCGAGTCCAAGTCGCGCGCGGGCACCGGTGTGGTCGCGCGGGGGACAGCCGTTGTGCGCGGAGCAGCCGTTGTGCGCGGAGCAGCCGTTGGGCGCGGAGCAACGGCGCGCGGAGCAACGGCGCGCGGAGCAGCCGCACGCGGAGCAACGGCGCGCGGAGCACAAGACGGATGTATCCCTACATCGTCGTCTTGCTCTCGCGTCCTTTGGCCCATCTGATAACTCTCTGTGAAGGTCAGAACGGCCTCGTTCCGAAGTTCCTAATGGGCCCTCTGATCCCTTGCTCGCTCGTTCCCAAAAGGGCAAACTAAGCAGTCAAATCATGGTCACGAATCTCGCTCGTGTCGTCGGCTTGGGTGTCGGTTTGGGTCTCGTCCTCGCAGGGAGCAAGAGCGCTTGGGCTCAGCCAGAGGCGCCGGCGTCGGCGCCCGCGCCCGCTGCGAACCCGGCCATTTCGCCGGAAGTGCTGAAAGAAGCGGGTGAGCGCTATGCACGCGGCCTTTCGCTGTACGGTGACGGCGAGTTCTTATTGGCACTCGTGGAGTTCGAGCGTGCCTATCAGCTCTCGAACAACTACAAGGTTTTGTACAATATCGGCCAGGTGCGCATTCAGCTCGGTCGCTATGCGAAAGCCAAAGAGGCGCTCGAAGACTACTTGAAAGCGGGTGGTTCGAACCTGAGTGCCGAGCGTACTGCGGGCGTGAAGAAGGACCTGGCCACGTTGGCCGAGCGCACCGCGAGCTTGAACGTCGTGACCAGTGAGGCCGGCGCTGACATCTCGCTCGACGGCAAAGTGATCGCCACCTCGCCTTTGACGAGCCCGCTGATCGTCGATGCCGGCGAACACAACTTGGTGCTGCACAAATCCGGCTTCTACGATTCGGCGCAGTCGGTCACGCTCGCCGGACACGATCAGCTCGAGCTCAAGGTAGAGTTGAAACCGATCTCGATGGCGCCGCAGAGCAAACCGCTCGATGTGCGACCCGTGCCGGTCGCTCCCAGCAAGCCCAACCACACGGCGATGTGGGCGACTTGGGGGGCCACCGGGGCTCTTGCAGCCACCGCGGGGGTGGTGGGCTATCTCGGTATTTCGAAGGCCAACGAACTCGAATCGGCGCGTCAGCAGCCAACTCAACCCGGCGAGCTCGACAAGCTCAAGAGCTCGGCGCGCACCATGTTGGCGATCTCGGACGTGGCCGCGGGCCTCGCCGTCGTCACGGGCGGCGTGGCCGTGTACCTCACCGTCACCCGTCCGCGCGAGAAGCCGTCGCAACCAAGCGTCGCGGTCGGTCTCGCGCCCAATGGCGTGCGTTTGAGCGGCTCGTTCTGACGGCGCTCTCGAACTACCCTCGTCCCATGAGCAGCGCGCTGCCGCGCCTTCGACTCGACGCCTAGTCGGAGCGCTCGAGATTCGCGGCGCCGAAAACAACGAAGCGCACCGAATCGCCAGGACTCGGTGCGCCGTTCGCCTTTTTCTCGACGCTCAGGGATTACAGCGCGTGTACACGTCGGGGTCCGCGCCCATCGTGCCCATGTTGCCGTCATCCGTGCTCCACTTGCAGAGCACGGTTTCGCATGCCGTGTCAGCCTTGGGTGACCAGGGAGCGGTCAACCCGAGCGGGTCTGCTGCGCAGACGAACTGATCAGTGCTCGTGACCTTGGTCGAGAGGCAGCGCAGCAACGCCAGATATTCATCGTTCAAGGTGACCGCGAAATCGGCGTCGACGAAACCGTCGGTGACCTGCGCTTGCACCACGCCGGGATAGCCCGTGCACTGCGTGACGCAGGCGTCCACTTCTGTCGAACAGGCGGCGAGCGCGTGGGCGGGAACACAGACGCTGGCGCACGCTTCGGCGAGCGTTTGTTCGTTGGCGGCAGCTCCTCCTTCGCCGCCCGCGCCCGCCGCATTTCCGCTGTCGCCCGCGCTGCCCATGTCGCCGGCAGCGCCGCCGCTGCCGTTGTCGCCGCCGCTTCCGCTGTCGCCTCCGACGTTGCTGATTTCACCGCCGGTGCCCGCCTTGGCGCCTGAGCCGCCCGAGCCGCCCGAGCCGGCTTTGGCGCTGCTGCCGCCGTTCCCGCCTTTGCCGCCCATGCTGCCGGCGGTACCCGCCGCGCCACTGGGATCATCGGCGTCGCTACCGCAGGCGTAGAGAGACGCAGACAAACCCAAAGTCATCACCATCGCAATTATTGTATTTGTTCTCATTTAAATTTTCCCTCAGCCTGGCTCAAGAAGCTACGCGACGCCAATCGCCACTTCAAGCACCCGCACTACATTCGATAGGAGAGTGTGCGAAGGAGTAGTCGGCATCTCCGACATCGTCACGCAGGTCGCGCGCACTGCGCACGTTGTGAGAGCGATGCAGCGGCGAAGCGACGATGTCCGCGTTGAACGTTCCTCGGGTTCAGCGCTCGCTGCGCGCTCGTGGGTCAGTCGCTCGTGCTTCCCGAGCGCGCGCTGTCGACGCTCGCTGACCAACATGACCGGGTTGTGCAACTTGCACGAGTCGTGTGCGCGAGTCGTGCGGCTCGAGTCATTACCATGCGCGACAGTCTGCGGGGTTTCCTTGCACTGGCACACACGGTTCGCTGACTGAGGTCGCTGCTTTTTCCGACAAAACAAGGCGTTTTCGCGCAATGCCGCGCGTCTCCGACTGCGACGCAGATACGGCACGCCGGCAGCAATAGGCAGCGACCGAAGGTCACGGAAGGAGTCGATTGATCATGAAGAGAATTGCTTCGCTGTGTTTGATGACGATCGGAGTCGTCGTTGCACAAGGCTGCGTAGCGAGCCAGGCACCGAAGAAGAAACCAGCATCGGCTCGGATGGGTTGAGCACGTCCTGCTCTTCGATGCAGGGATCCGATGAACCGCGTCTACGACCCGGGCAACTCGCTCATCAACACGACCTGCACGACCACGACGGGTAGAGTGACCAAGCTGGTGTCCAAGTGCAGCACCACGCCGTCGACTTGCGGCTACCTGTACTGCATCTGAACCCATCCCGAGACGAGTCGACTCCGAATGAAGTGACCTTCAACGAGGTCGGCCCCCGCTGCCGGCCTCGTTGCTCATTTGGCGGTGCCTCGACATGATATAGCGGCAAAACAAGGCCTTTCCGCGACGTGATCTCGCACCGTGATGCTGCTCGCGTACAAGGTAGCCGGGTGTCGCAGAGACGAACACAGCGCAGCGTACGCTCGAGAGCCTAAACTCACCCCGGTGCACGCCGTTACCGGACGTCGTGCTCGTTCAGCATGCGAGTACCCGCGCTCCAGCGGCCGGAAGATCGGCTGCACGATCGCCTCGGAAGTGTGCGCCCGCGGCCGCGCGTGGGGGAGCGACGGGCGCGACGGCGCGACAGGCGCGACGGGCGCGACGGGCGCGACGGGCGCGACGGGAAAGAGACGAACGGCTGGCGGACAAACGCGCGCCACACCGGCTGGCGCCGACATCGCACCAAAAAGCCGCTGGGCTCTCTGAATGAGATTCCGACCATGCTAGGCTCAAAGATCTTCCAGCAGGGTTATTTCATGAAACCGCACTTCACTTGGTCACGGGTTTCAGCCGGGTTCACGGCAGCGGGCTTGCTGCTCGCGCTCAATGGCTGCTCGTTTCTCTACGATCTCAATACGAGCCAATGCAACAGCACGGCTGACTGTCGCGCGCTCGGCGCGCAGTTCTCCGGCACCGTGTGTTCGGTTCAGCAGCACATTTGCGTGGCCGATACGGCCAGCACTGGTGGCGCCGGCAACATTGGCGGTAGCGGCTCTGGGGGCGCGAACGCCAGCGCCGGCATGAGCTCCAAGGCTGGCAATGGTTCGAGCGGCGGCAGCGGCGACAGCGGCGGCGGAGGGGGCGACGGCGCCTGTTCCAGCAACGCTGATTGCATCGCGCAAGCGCTCGATCAGCCGGCCATTTGCCGCGAAGACCCGAGCGGCAACCAGTGCATCGTGCTCACTACCGAGCAGTGTCCCGTGCTGCTGCCGACCACCGTCATGGGCTCGAGTACTCTCGAGCTGCTCAAGACGAACTCGCCGCTGATCCTGGGTGGGTTTGCCAGCATGGCGCTCGCCGATCCACACAACACGCTGGCCGTCGTCAACTGGGATCTGGCTTTCGAAGAGTTCAACGAGGGTGCGGCCAAGAACTCGAACAAGTCGAAATTTCAACCGGTGCTCGGTTTGATTTGCAACGGCAACGTCAGCAAGAGCAGTGATTTAGACAATGCGCTCTCGCACCTCACCGAAGAGGTGGGCACTCCCGCCATCCTCAGCACGCTATCGGCTCCGAACCTGCTCACGGCCTGGAACTACACGCAGTCGCAGGACTACACCGGAGACCCGGTGATGTTCTTGAGCACGAGCAGCGCCACGCTACAGCTCGCGAACCTGGATGATGACGGCTACGTTTGGCACCTGCTCGGCGATCCCCGCTTACTCGCCGCCACCGTCTCTGGTCTGGTCCGTCAAATCGAGCCATTCGTCGTGCAGCAGCAGCCCGACACTACGGTGGCTCTCAAGGTGGCGCTGGTGTCGACGAGCGACAACCAGACCTTGAACGACATGGCGACCGTGCTCACAAACGCGCCGCCAGCCGGTCAAGCCAGCAACGACCCGCATCGCTTCGACTATCTGAGCATCAACGGCGACCTGGCGATCCATCAAAGTGACAACTTCTACCAGGAGCAGGTCAAGACGAACGACACCCCGTCGGCGCAGACGGCCGGCGAACACATCCTGCAGAATCCTCCGCAAATCATCATCGGCCTGGCGACGAAGGAGTTCGTTGCGCTGATCACGGAGGTCGAGTCGAACTGGGGCACAGGTCCTTCCGCTGGCTTGCCGCGGCCGTACTACGTGCTCTCTCACTATCTGGCGACGTTGAACGAATCACTCACCGCGCCGCTCACCAGCTTCGGCACTTCGGCAACCGTGCCGCCGCTCGATCGCCGCATCGTGGGCGTCAACTATGCGCTCGCGCAAGACCAACACTCGAAGGATCTCTACAACTCCTATCTCACGCGGCTGAAGCGCTTTTATGGCAAGGGCGACCTGACACTCGATGGTACCGAAAACTTCTACGATGGCGCCTATTCGTTGCTGTACGCCAGCAGCCTGACCAATCGCGCAGCGCCGACAGGAGCACACGTGCGCGATGCGCTGGAAAATCGCGTGTTCAATCTGGATGCCAGCAGCGTCGATATCGGGCCTTCGCCCGTCGAAACCGAGCTGCCGCATTTGATCGACACGCCCAAAGCACAGATCTCGCTCTGGGGTACGGACGGCCCACCGAATTTCGATCGCGTGAGCGGCACGCGACTCAGCGCGACCTCGGCTTGGTGCATGGCCGATGCCGGAAACTACGTTTACAACTACACGCCCGACGGCTTGCTGTATGACCCGGCGAGCGGCACGTTCTCCGCGCCCAGCTCGGCGCCAGCTTGCCTGACGAAGTTCCAACAATGAAGCTCGGCCTCGGGCTCTGCTGCGTGCTGTCGCTCACGGCCGCGGTCGGATGTGGGCAGACTGGAGCAGAGCGGTCGAGCTGGCAGACGCAAGCAGTCTACGATGGCACCCCGTCGGGACCCGAAGACGATGGCGTCGTCAAACTGGCGGCCACCGACGCTGCTGGGGTCACGAACTTCTGCACGGGCTCGTTGATCGCTCCGAACGTGGTCTTGACCGCGCGTCACTGTGTCTCGAACATGGCCCAGGGCACGTTCACCTGCACGGACACGGGTGAGCTCACTACCGACAGCAAGGGCGGTCGCTTCGGGGCGTTGATCGACCCAGCCAGCCTCAAGATCTACGTGGGCGCCGAGTTCACGGAGCCGCTGGCGGCGCTCGGCGCCAAGGTGTTCGCGACGCAAACGCCGTCGATCTGCCGCAATGATCTGGCCACGATCGTGCTCGATCGCGAGCTCATTGGCACGCCTCTGATGCCCATTCGAATGGACCGCGGCAATCAACGCGGCGAGGTTCTGCGGGTGGTCGGCTTCGGCGAAACCGAAGAGTCGACCAGAGGCGTTCGGCGCGCCAAGGACGGGCTCGTCATCAGTCAGGTCGGCAGCAGCCAATTTCGCCCGGACGGCGATCCGATCCCACCGCGCACTTTTCTGACTCTGGGATCGGGGCCGTGCATTGGTGACAGCGGTGGTCCGGCACTGAGCAGCCAGGGAGCCGTGACGGGTGTGTACTCGCAGCTGGGAGGAGCCTGCGAATCGGCGACCGCGCGCCAATACTTCACGCAGGTTGCGCCGTTCGTGGCCGAAGTACTGATGCCCGCGTTCGAGCTCACCGGCTACGAACCGATCCCCGAAGCCATGACCACGGGCGATGCCGGCGCGGGCGGCGATGGCGCCACCGTCGGCGAGGCCGGTGCACCCTCGAGCTCGGCAGGAGGTAATGGGAACGCTGCTGGCGGCCCGCCCGACGGCATGAACACTTCTCCACCCGAAAAAGGCGGGTGTCGTTGCTCGACCACTGCCACGCCCAGAGCCGGTTTTCTGGATCGGCTTGCCGCGTTCGTCGCGCTCGGCGCCGCTCTCACGGCCCGGTCGAGGCGCCGTCGCCGCGGCTCGGCTAGCGGCTGAGCAAGAACAACAGTGCGGCGAGCGCGAGCACGGCGAGCGCGATCAGCCAGGGCGCTTTGCTGCGCTCCAGGTTCAGCGCGCTCCCTGCTGGCTGCACCGCGCCCGGACGCCCGGCATCGCTGAGCAGGGTCTCGTCGTCCTCCGAGGGGCGATTGGCGGGCGTTGGGGTGAGCGACGACCCCGGCAGCGATGCCTGACTCTGCAGGCGCGCGAGCGCAGCCGGTTGCACCACGATGCCACTGGTGGCCGTAGGAGTTGCGGTCTTGTCCGCCGGAGAAATGAAGCGATTGGCGAGCGCGTCCGGAACCGCGCGGCTCACGTTCATCAGTGCATCGATCATTTTCTTGCGATCCTCGCTGATGCGTTCACGCACCAAGCGAGCGACGTCGGAGTGCTGGGTCAAATGCGGTCGAGTGAGCAGCCACTGCTCGAGTTCGAAGCGCATTTCCTCGGCAGTTTGGTAGCGCTGCTCGCGATCACTCGCGAGCGCGCGCATCACGATCCGCTCGAGCTCCTCCGGGTAGTCCGGTTCGAGCTCGCGTGGCTTTCGGTAAGAACCGCGCACGATTTTGCCGAGCGCCTCACCACCACTGCCGAACGGCCGCCGCCCGAGCGTGGTGACGTACAGCACGCAACCCATCGCGTACACGTCGACCCGGCGATCGACGCCGTGGCCGAGCACTTGCTCCGGCGGAATATAGGCCAACTTGCCTTTGATCTCCCCGGTGCGGGTGCGAGCGTGCAGTTGGTTTGCCGCCTTGGCGATGCCAAAGTCGCTGACTTTGACGTGGCCATTCATGGACACCAAAATGTTCGGCGGCGAGATGTCGCGGTGGACGATGCCGAGACTGTTGCCGTCACCGTCTTTGGCCTCGTGGGCGGCGTGTAGCCCAGCGCACGCCTCCGCGCAGATCCTGGCGGCAATCTCGAGGGGTAATGCAGTCAGCGCGGCACCACGCATCAAGCCGCTCAGGGTGTCACCGGCCACCCACTCCATCACCATGAACAACAGGTTTGCGTCGCGGCCGAGCTCGTAGGTCTCACAAATATTCGGGTGGCGGATGGTCGAGGCGATCACGGCCTCGTCGATGAACATGCGCGCGTACTCGGCTTCTGCCGCAAACTCCGGCCGAACCAGCTTGAGCGCGACTGCCCGCGAGATGCCCGTGCCCTCCGGCTTCGCTGCCCAGACCTCGGCCATGCCGCCGGCGGCGATCGGGAACAGCAATCGGTAGCGGCCAATCAGCTGTCCCGTTTGAACGCGCGCGGAGTCGTCCGGGGCGGTCCCTGCTCCGGGGCCACCCGCAACTGCTTGCTCGGTTCTGACGCCCCTGCGATCCATGTCAAATCGCGATACTACTCAGAACCCGATTCACTCGCCACGGATTCCTTCATGAAGCGAATGTAGGTCTTCGGAGTGGTTACACGTCAGGGCGCGGCGAAAGGGTTATCTGGGTCGAGGACTCGCGGGCGCTTGGTGACTACTTTCGGCAGCTCTCCCGACGTGGGCGCTGGTGTGGCGCTATGCGTGACCTCAGCGCTCGGCTTCGGTTTTGCGCTCGGAGTGCGCGTCCCCGAAGCGAGTGCAGCGAGTGTGAGCCGCACTTCTTTGTTTCCATCGAGGCGCAGCTCTTCCGTGCGGTCGGCGAAGCCCGGCGCGGAAGCTCGCACCTGGTGTGACTTGGAGTCGGGAAGGACAGTCAGCTGGTACGGGTTTGGTAGCGCTGGTCCGTCATCCAAGTACAGCGCGGCGCGCGCGGGGGAGGCAACCAGCGTGACGGTGATTGGGCTTTCGGCTGCGGCGCTGGCAGTCGTCACCGGCTCGGCGCTCGCTCCGATGCTCGAGGCTGCGACGGTTGCACTCGCGCTGAGCGGCGGCGTGGGCTCGTGACGACCGCCGAGCGCGAACGAACCGAGCAGTGAAAGCCCGACCCCGCCTGCAGCGAGGCCCCACCAAACTCGCTTGGACTTGAGGCCGCGCTCACCGGTCGTGGTCGCGCTCGAGCCGCCCAGCGTTTGCTCCGTGGGCGTGGGCGGGGGTGGGGGCGCGTCGAGCTCGTTCTCGGCCGAGGCGATCCGCTGCGTGCGCTCGGCGATCGCTTTGCCGAGGCGTTCATTGACGACCGCCGCAATGTCGCGCTCCGTGACCAGTCGACCGTGGTTTGCAATCCAGCGCGAGAGCGCGCTGCCAAGCTCTTCGGCACTTTGGTAGCGCCGTTCCGGATCGCGCTCCAACGCTTTCTGCACGATGGCTTGTAGATCCAGTGGGTAGCCCGGCGAGCGTTCACTCGGCAGTACCAGCGGTTGTTCGAGCAGCTGATACAGAGTCGCGACCGCGTCGTTGCCGTGAAAGGGCCTCTCGCCGACGGTCGCTTCGTACAGTACGCAGCCGAGCGCAAAGACGTCCGCGCGCCGGTCCACGTCTCGCTGCGTGACCTGCTCGGGCGCCATGTACGAGAGCTTGCCCTTGATCTCACCGGTGGCCGTGGGCGCATGCAGCCTGCCGCGGGCTTTGGCCACGCCGAAGTCGGTCAGCTGCACGTGCCCGCTGGACGAGATCAGGATATTTTGCGGCGACACGTCGCGATGGACTACGCCGAGCAAGGCGCCGTGCTCGTCGCACAAATCGTGAGCGACCTGCAGTGCGTCGCACAGCTGTGCCACGATGCTCACCGCCAAGAGCGGCTCGAGCCGGTGCCCCGCGCATGCGTCGAGCAGCTCGTACAGCGAGCCGCCGTCCGAGAAATCCATCACCAAGTACGGGATGCCGAGCTGCTCGTCGATCTCGAAGGCGTGGATGGTGCAAACGCCGCTGTGTTGCACTTGTGCTGCGAGCCGCGCCTCGTCGAGCAGTACATTCCAATATTCGCCCGCGGCTTTTTCGTTGCCGAGCGTGGTCTTGAGCGCGAACAATCGCCCCGTATTTTCTTCGCGTGCGACCCACACGCGTCCCATACCGCCCGATCCGATCGGGACGAGTAATTGGAACCTGCCCAGCTTGCTGCCGGCTCTCAGCGAAGTCTCAGTCAAATGGCGCTCTTATAGGCAGTATAGCCGAAGGTCCTCGTAGAACTCTCGCATCTTGCGCGGGCGCCGAAAAGCGTGCGCTTGGCGGCCCTTCTATGAACGTAAGTGAAGGTAGGCGAACCTGCGAGTTCGCTCGCCGAGTGTGCGTGTTTCTGCCAAGATCTACGAGCAAGTTTTGGCGATCGACTGCCGTTTGATACGCAGGGATGCCTTGCTCGGTTAGGCTGAAGCGCGAAGCGCATGAATGACGCCAGTTTTACTCATCGGCCCGGCCCCGCTCTTCGGCACGGTGTACTCGAGGCGCTCATCTACGTACGCCAGACCTGCACCATTCATCCGCTGCCCGAGAGCGCCACGCTGCGCTTGGGTCGCGGGATAGACAACGACATTCGCATCGATGACCAGTCTGTTTCTCGCTATCACCTGCTGTTGCACGTTGGCGAGACCATCGAGGTAGAGGATTTGGGCAGCGCCAACGGCACGCTGCTCTTCCGCGTCGACCCCGAGGATAGCCTGGAAGCGCCCACTCGGCGCAATGAAGCGGAGGCGCGCTTGCGTCCCGCCGAGCGCCGCGTTCTGGAGCCGGGAGACTTCGTGCGCGCTGGCACGGCGTTGATCATGGTGCAACCGCGCCGTCCCGCGAGCACACGCAGCGTGCGCGCCATCTCGAATCAAGCCCCCGGAGAGGGCCCTGCTGTGCTGCTCGATCCGGAAATGAAGCGCGCTTACGAAATCGCCCTGCGCGCTGCGCAAAGTGGGATATCCGTGCTCATTACCGGCGAAACCGGCTCGGGCAAGGAAGTCTTCGCAGAGACCATCCACCAGCGCTCCACCCGCCGCGGCCGGCCGTTCTTGCGCCTGAATTGCGCGGCGCTGTCCGAGTCGCTGCTGGAGTCGCAGCTGTTCGGGCACGAGCGCGGCGCATTCACCGGCGCGAACCAAGCCAAAGCAGGTCTGCTGGAATCGACCGATCAGGGCACCGTCTTCTTGGACGAGATCGGCGAAATGCCCTTGTCGATCCAAGCCAAGCTGCTGCGCGTGCTCGAAGAGCGTTCCGTGCTGCGTGTCGGCGCGACCAAGCCGCGCCCGATCGACGTGCGCTTCGTGTGGGCGACGAACCGCGATCTGCGGAGCGAGGTGCAGGCCGGGCGCTTCCGCAACGACCTGTACTATCGCATCGCCGGCGTCGAGTTCAGCATTCCGCCGCTCCGGCGCCGCCCGCTCGAGATCGAGCCGCTCGCGCGTTTGTTTCTGTACCGCTTCTGTGAGCGTTCGGGGTTGCCGATGCCGGAGCTGACCGAGAGCGCGCTGCGCGCGATGCACGCGTACTCTTGGCCGGGCAACGTGCGGGAGCTCAAGAACATCATGGAGCGTGCGCCGTTCTTGTGTGAAGACAACAAGATCACGGCCTCGCAGATCCCGCAGCAGCCGCTGGAAGAGCCTGACGGCGGTGAGTTCGGCCCCGAAGAACAAGACCGCACGCAGGTGTTCGCGCCGCTGCGCGTGCCGAATTTTCCCGACGAGCACGCGCTGGCCGAGCCACCCAGTAGCGGTCCGCGCAGTGAGCCGAGTCGCGCGATCGACTCGGAAGAGGAGCGGCAGCGCGTGCTGCGAGCGCTCGAGCAATGCGGTGGAAATCAGACGCGAGCGGCCAAGGTGCTCGGCGTCTCGCGCCGGACACTGATCAATCGCGTCGAACGACTGAATCTGCCTCGGCCCAAGAAGGTCTGAGCGCAGATCGGAGCGAGAGCACGACGAGCGACGTGCTCTCCTGCGGTCAGCGGTTGAGACCGAGCCGGGTGCGCGCTTCGGCGTACTGTTCACCGACGCAGAACGTCGCCAGATCGCGCGCCTCGGGATTGCGCACGATCCATTTCACGCGCTCAGGGCCTTCCTTTGGCGGTCCACTCGGTTGGCCAGCGGCGAAGGACACGCCGCGCAGGGACGCCACGAGTGAGCCGGCAGACAAGAGCGCCGTGCGATTCCCCCATTGATGCAGGGCGGTTCCCAGGAGACTCGCGCGGTTGCCGATCGCGCCGATCACTTCGAGCGCCAGCACCGGCACATCGCCATCGAGGTTCGGGGGCATCGCGCCCTGAATCCGGCGCTGGGCCTCGGCAAGCTTCTTGGCCTCCACGCCTTGCGGCAGCCAATTGGGTGCAAAGGTCGCGAGATAGGCCGCGAGTACCGGCCACAGGTCGATCGGCGCGGTGCGTGACAGCGCGGCCGCTTTGCCTTGCAGGATCTTGAGGCAGCGAATCATCAAGAAGTAGCGCGCGGCGTCGTCGGCGCTGTCGAGCAGCGCCTGTCCGAACAAGAGCTGCGGCTTTTCGGCGCCCACGGGCACGCACACCGCGCCCAGCATGGGTGAGGCAAAGAGCTCGATTCCGTGCAGGCCGAACGAGCTCGCCACTTGCTGCACGTAGCTGGTGAACGCCGCCGAAGAGGCGGGCAATGGCTGAGCGCGCATCGCGCGCAGATCGACCGGGTAGGCGGCGTCGAGGATGTGTCCGCACTTCTGCAAGAGTGCGCGCAGCGGTGGGCTGACCAGCTCTGGAGCGAGCAGTTCATCCAGGCGGGGATCGCCGGCAATCGGACCCGCTGCGGGTACCGGCACTTCCTCGCCGTGCAGCGCGGACAGCGTGGCGCGCGCCACGAGCGCCGCGTCGCCTGCGGACTTGAGCTCGGCGACGGTCGCCAACACCTCGAAGAACCCCGGCTCGAAGCGGCCAGTGGCGAGCGCGCGTCGCGCGTCCGTCGCCGCGCGATCGAGCAGCACGTGCGTGGCACGGCTCTCGCCGTGGCGCTGCAGGAATTCGGCCACGGCGCGCAGCACGGTGCTGTCGTGCGGCCACTCTTTGCGGGCCTTGTCGAAGGTCGCCTCGGCGCGTTTGCGATCGCCCCCGATTTGCTCTTCGGTCAGCGCGAGCGCGAGCGTGCGATCTCGCTTTTCTTCGGGCGTTCTCGCGCGCGAAAGCAGGTCGGACTGCAACGACAGTGCGGTCGCCTTGTCACCCATGCGACCGTAGACTTGGACCAATCGAGCCACGGTCTCCGGGTCGTCGGGCTCGCGCTTGAGGACTTCTTTGTACGCGAGCTCGGCGCGCTCTGGGTTGGGCAGGGTCGTGTCGTACAGCTCACCCAGGCGACGATAGATTTGCGCTTGGCGCGGCAGCTCGATGGTGTGGCGCGCGAGTCGAATCAGCGCTTGCTCTCCCGATGCCCAATCACCCTCCGCGAAGCACAACTCGGCGAACGCTTCGAGCGCCTCGGCGTGATCGGGGTTGGCGTCGAGGGCCGCGGCCAGGGCTGCCTTGGCCGCCTCCTTTTCGCCGACCTCGGCCAGCGCCCGGCCGCGCGTGACCTCGATCGCGATTCGTTCTTCCGGATCGGTCGTGCGCTCCAAACGCCGCTCGAGCAACGCTGCCAGGCTCTGGCGATCGTTTTCGGCGACGTACAGGGATTGCAGGCGGACCACGGCGTCTTCGTGGGCCATGTCCAGGGCCACGGCGCGCTCGAGCGCCGCGCGACCGCGCTCCACGTTCTTCACCTTGTCCAACCAGAGCACGGCTGCTTGGTGCCACGCGGTCACTTGATGTGCCTGCACGTGGCTGGCCTCGGCCATGGTCTCCTGAGCTTGTGCTGCCGCGGCGTCCTCGCCGAGCCCCTCCAGGATCTCCGAAAGGGTGGTGAGAGCGAGTAGATGATCCGGCACTTGCTCCAGTGCGGACGAGAGCAGGCGCTTGGTCTCCTCGGGGCGTTCCAGGCGGGCCGCGGCCTCGGCCGCGCGCAGCGCCAGCGTGGCCTTGTCGAGCGGTCGCTCCGCCAGCGCGTACAGGCGGCCGTCCGCGGCCAACCCGAGCTCGCTGTCTTCCGCTGCGCGTGCTTGCGCGCTCAACGTGCGCAGCGCCCAAAGTTGGTTGGGCGAGCGGGCCACCGATAGCTCCGCCATCTCGCGCACCTCGTTCCAAGCGCCGCGCAAGATGCGCAAACGCGCGGCCAGGCGCGCGTGAGCGTTGGACTCGTTCACGTCCAAGGCGCGCGCCAGGCTGGCGGCGATCGGCTCCAAATCGGCAGCACGATCGGACGTGATGTAGGCATGCTCCAAACGACGCAGGGCGGGCAGATACTCGGGGGAATGTTCGAGGATGGCCGTTTGCCAGAGCAGCGCGCTCGAGCCGTCGCCGCGAGCGCGATCGATTTGGCTGAGATGTTCGTACAATTCACGCTGCGCGTGCGGGTCTTCCGTGGCGCGTGCGCGTTGCAAGAGCGCCTCGGAAATGCGCGCTGCGGCCGGACCAGACGCCGCGTAGCGTTCAGCCGTCGCGTGCAAGAGCTCGCTGCCGTCACTTTCCAACGCCAGGAAAGCGTTGCGCGCGGCGGCCTCGAGGTCCCCGGCACGCCCGCGCTCGAGAGCGGCCTCTGACAGCAGGCGCGCGCGCTCTCGGCCCTCGCTGCTCGCGGCCAGGCTCTCACGCCACGCGGCGCGTGCCTGATCGTCGGTCGGCACCATTCGCTCCGCCAGTTCGCGCAGTCCCATGTCCGTCGGGCGGGCGCGCAGCGCCTCTTCGAGCAGTTGCTCGGCGAGGGGCAGATCGCTGTCGGCGACGAGCAAAGCCTCGCGAATCAAATCCAGGGCGTGTTCAATCGCGTCGTCCGTGGACTGACGACGGGCGCGCAGCGCGTCCAGCAGCGCGCTCGCGTCCCTATTGCTGCGCGCAGCGACTTCGGCCAAGCGGTGGCTCAGCGAGAGCTCCGGTGCTGCGTGCTTTGCCCGCTCGATCAGCGCCCGATACTCCTCGCTCGTCTCGTTGCCACGGCGCAATGCGGCTTCCAGCAACGAAAGCGCCGCGCGCGGCGAAGAACCGAGCTGGTCGGCGAGCGCAATCAACAGCTCGCTGGCCGCGGCAGGCACCGCGGTGCTGAGCGCCCGCAACGCCGCCTCGTTCGTCGCGTCGAGCTCGAGCGCGCGTCGATACATGACCGTCGCCGCGCTGGTCTCGCCCGCAAGCTCGTGCACGAAGGCCGCAGCCATGCGTCGGTCGCGCTCTGCTTCCGCGTCGCCTGCCGGGTATGGCCATTCAGCCAGCGCGCTCGCGACCAGACCCTTGTCGCGTGCCAGCTTGGCGAACTCGAGCGCGAGCAGGCGCGAAAGCGGACTCAGCGGGTGCGTGCTTTCGAACGCAGCGGCAGGCTCGCGCAGGTAGCCGAGTGCTTTGGCTTCCGACGGTTGCGTCCCGAGAACCCGGCCCAAGCGTTGCTCGGCCTGCGCCGCTTCGCTGCCGACGCGCAGCTCGAGCGTCGAGTCCGACGGGTGGGCTGCCAGGAGTGCCGCCGCCAGGGGTCGCAACTCGGGGTCTTGGCCGACTTCGCGCACGCTGGATTCGAGGCTCGCGGGCGACAAATCAGTCAGACCTGCGAGCGCCAGGCGATCGGCGGGGCCGAACGCCTCCGCTCCCTGCGGCTCGAGCAGCGCTTGGCGCACGCGCTCGCTGTCGCCGTGCTCGAGCGATCGAGTGACCAGGCTGCGGCGCGCGAGCGGACTACCTCGCGAGGCGAGGGCTTGCAGCCCGCTGATCGCGCGGGCGCGGGTCTTTGCGTCTGCGCCGAGCAAGGTCGCCGAGAGCCAGGCGGATGCTTGTCCGAGGCCGTCGACGCGGGACAAGCGTTCCAGCGCCTCGGCCGTCTTTTCGCGCTCGCCGGCAGACAGCGCGCGGCGCGCTTCGTCGAACGCACTGCGTGCTCCGCCCGGTGGCGCGGAGCTGCCTTGCGGCTGCGGTGCTCCGCGCAGGCGCAACAGCTCGTCGCAGGCGCGCGAAAGCTCAATCAGTGCTTCTGACTCGGGCAAACGAATGCGCGCCGGCGCGTTGCTTCTGCCGAGCAAGTCCGCCAGTTTGGAGATGTGAGCGCGCGGGTCGTCTTGGTGTGCCCGGACCGCCAAATCGAGCTTCTTCTTGGCCGTTGCGTCGTCGTGCAGTGCCAAGCGATGCACTTCGGCGCTCAAGTAGGCTGCATGCACGCGAGCGTCGACCGTGGCGGCTCCTCGAATTTCCATCTCGAGCGCCGGCGCCACCGCCTTGTAGTCGCCATCCGCGGCCGCGATCGCGCGCAGTTGCCGGGCGGCCATCGGATGCGCGCGCGGGATGGCGCTGGCCTCGGCGGCCACCTCACGCGCGCGCGGGAGCTCACCGATCAGCGCCCAAATTTCGCTGGCGACGATCAGCGTGCGCGCTTTGGCTTGCGCATCGCTGCTGGCTCGCGCCTCGTTTTCCAGCCACTCGGCGCGCGTGACCCAGGCCTCGCGCTGCCCGGCCAGGTGATCCTGAGCGGGGCGCTCGTCCGGCCAGATGGAGGGCGTGACTGAGGGCCGCTCCGAGAGCACACCCGGGCGAATCGAAGTGAAGGGCCCTTCACTCGCTGCGCCGAGTTCGGGGGCTTCACTCGGGCGCAGCTCGCTGGCGTCACTCAGCGGAAACAGCTCGGGGGCTTCGCTCGGCGGGCGCAGTTCGGCGGCGTCACTCAGCGGAAACAGCTCAGGGGCCTCACTCAGGCGCGCTTCGGGCGCTTCGCTGTGCGGGTGCAGTTCAGCGGCGTCACTCAGCCTGACTTCCTCGAGCTCTGCGATGGCGTCGATGCCGAGCGGCAAGGGCGACTCGGCGAACAGCTCGAACTCCGTGTCGTCACCCACCGAGCTCGGCAGATTTTGCGGGCCCGGGATCGTCGGCAAGTTCACCGGACCCGTCGGCTGAGGCGCCGAGATCGTGGGCTTGCTGTTCAGGTCGTCGACTTGGTGCAGCGTCGGCATGCGGCTGCGCGGATCGACCGCTGCCTCGGGTGGCTCCCGAAATGGATCGGCGAGCAGTCCTGGCTCGGACTGCTCGACCTCGTCGACTGCCTCTTGGTGCGTGAAGATTCGAGTGTTCTCCTCGTCTTCCTCACGCGAAGTCGAAAGCTTCGGCGTGGCCCGCTGTGACTGCGCCAGCGGCGTGGTTCGCAGCGACTGCGGCAGCGGGCGCGCGACCGGCGGCGCCTGCGGACTGACCGCCGGTGGGAAGGGCTGACGCGCGGGCGGCCCCGCCGGATTGATCGCGGGCGGCTTGGCCGTCGTCGAGTCCTGGCGCGGGGCAGAGGGCACCGACGAGCGCGAAGCGGGCCGAGGGACCGTCGGCACGCGCGGCGCCGGTGGCACCTCGGGCAGGCGTGGGATCTTGGCAGCCGGCGGCGGATTCGTCTCCGCTTCTGCGGCAGCCGGAGGCACGCTCGAAAGCAGCTGGTCGATGTCCGCACTCGCGAGATCTTCCAGTCCGCTCGTCCCGTCGTCTTCTTCGCGCGAGAGCTTCGCGAACAGATCTTCGGTGCGGCCGACGACGGTCACGTCGTCCTCGGAGAAGTCGCGCTTTTGCGGCTGGTGGAGCTTGATCGCAGTCGGGTCCGGCGGCGCTGTGGGGGCGGGTAGCTCGTCGAACAAGAGTGAATCGAGCAGCGCATCCGATTCCAGATCGCGCTCCTGGACTTTGATGCCGCCGTTGCGGCCGGGCTGCTTCGGTTCGTTCGGCCCGCTCATTTGACGCCCATCCCCAGTTTTTCGCGGAGCTCGAGGTAGCCCGGCGAGAGCACGAACGAAAGTAAACGTCGTGCGCGCGCGGCCGCCTCTTCGCTGAGACCGAGGACGCCTCGCTCGCGTCCGCCGTCGGCCAAGACCCAAGACACGTCGCCGGCGGCAATCGCGGCCATGCGATCGAGACTCGAGACCGCCGCGCGCGCCCAGGCAATGGGGTCTTGTCCCGAGCGTTCGATGGCTCGGGCCAGATCCGGCAAGACCTTTTTGACGCGTCGCGGAGCCTTGGCGAGCGATCGCATGAACTCTGGTAGCATCGCGTACGCCGGCGCATCCAGCGAGACTTCGCCCACGCGGCAGGCAGCCACCACCAAGGCGCCGACTTCGGTCGCTTCCCGGTGCCTGAGCACGGTCGTCCCGCGCCGTAGCGCGAACAATTCACGCGCCACCGCTTGCCGGTGACGCGGCGAGAGCGGTGCGGATACGCCCGCGCCGAGCACGATCGCCGGCACTTCAGTGGCGATCGCGACCACCGCGTCGGGGTCGCGGCCGCCCACATACAGCTCGAATTCGCCGAGGCCGAGCGCGCCCGCCCAAGCCGCGACTTCGTTTCGGACGGGCAAGCCCATGCGCGCTTCGACGCGCTCCTTCTTGCTGACGCCGTATGCAGCCAGGTTCGGTCCGAGCTCTTCGCAGATCGTCGTGGCCAGCGCTTGCATCAACTCGGCGATGGGCCCTCGGTCTTCGGGATCGGCGAGGTTCGGCAGCGCGCTTTCGTCGATGGCGATGCGCGGCACGTTGGCCACACGCCGGTCGATGCGCGCGAGCTCTTGTTCCACCGCGTCCGAGCTGACTCCCAGCGCGATCAATGCCCCGAGCGCCGCCTGGCGCAGCGGCGCATTGCCCAAGTAAGCCGCGATGCGCGCCGTGCGATCGACGCGCGCCGTGTCGAGCGGATCTTGGGCGATGGCATCGGTCAAGTGCGCGAGCCCGCGCTCGAGCAGCGGGACCGAGGCCGAGCGTGAGAAGGCTTCCCCCAGCACCAGATCGAGCGCTTCGGCGTCGTCCGGGAGCTCGCGCAAGAGCTGCGTCGTCGAACGCTCCGCGCCGGCGCGATCGTTCAGCCGATCGCGGTGGATCACCATCGACAGCCGCGCGGCTTCGGCGCGCCCGGCAGAGCTGTCGCGCTCGGTCATCAGCAGCTCGAGCGCTTCGGTGGCCTGCTCCCAGGCTTCGGCTCGAGCGGCGGCGCGAGCCAGGCGCTCCCGCACCGGCAACGTGCCGAGACCGGACTTGTGCAGATTGGCGAGCACATCCAGCGCAGCGTACGGATCGTCGAGCTTGTTTTCGTACAAGTCTACGGCCGCGATACCGCTCATCAAGCGTTGCTGGCCGGGCGCTTCGTCGAGTGCCGCGAGGCGAGCCAGATTTTCCGCGGCCTCCGCGAAACGACCAAGCGTGATGTACACTTCTCCAGACAGCGCCAGCGCGCCGACGTGTTCGGGCTCGAGCAGGCGGACATTCTCGAGCGCGCCGAGCGCGCCTTCGCGATCGCCCGCCGCTCGCAGCACGCGCGCTCGCTCCCAGAAGAGCTTGGCGATCTCGGCCGGATCTTCGGCTACCTCCAGCCGCCGGGCGACGAGCTCGAGCAGGCGGGGTCCGTCTTTGCGTTCGCGCACCATGCGGAACAAGCGATCGAAAGCGGCAAAACGACTGACATCGCGCTCGACGGCGCGCGACAACGCGAACTCGCCCCGAGTCGTGTCCTTGAATTCGTCGAGCAAGATCGACGCGGCATACTCCCAGAACTCGCTGCCCTCGCTAGCGTCGCTCACGGCATCGCCCAAGGCCGCCAGGGCCTCGGCCAGGGCGGCGCGATCTCCCACGGCCTCGGCGGCAGTGCGCAAGCCTTCCCAACCCAAGAGCTCCTCGGGGTGCGCCTGGACCACCTTCTGGAACGACTCCAGCGCTCCGCGGAAGTCGCCGTAGGCGAGCTGATTGTAGCCCGCCAAGGCCGTCACCACGCCCACGCTTTCTTCGCCCAGATCGAGGCCCACGTCAAGCAACGCCTGCGCGCGCCGCCGCGGGTCCGAGCCCGGTGCAGCGAGCTCCAAGTTGGCGAGCTTGGCCGCGGGTTGCTCCGAAGTGATGGCTTTGGGCAGGTCTTGACCCGAGAGCAACGCGACCAATGCGGCCGATGCCGAAAGGGGCGCGCCGAGCGGCGCGGGCAAGCGCTCGGCGAGCGCGTGCCGCGCGGCGATTTCGCTTTCCACGTCACCGCTGTGCGTCGCAGCGCCGAGCCATTCCAGGGCCGGCGCGAGTCCGGGATCGACCATGGCCCAATTACGTGCCGCCTCGGCCGACGCGGCGTCCGCGCCGTTGGCGGTGCGCACGAGCTCGATGCCGTACAGCGCCGAGCGCGCCAAGCCGGCGCTGCCGGGATTTTCGGCGATTTTTTCGAGCGCCTCTTTGCGCTCGTCTTCTTCGCTGCCGTTCGGGCTCCACAGAGCGCGCGCCAAGAGCGCGGCTCCGTGCAACTCGCTTTCGGGGACCTGCACGGCTGTCGAAAGCGCGTCGCGCGCTGCGCGAACATCGCCGCCGCGAGCCACCTCGAGTGCAAACCGGTCGAGCGCGGTCAAGACGGGTGCCGACTCCGCCGTGGCTTCCAGCGCGCGGCGGCGTGCGCTCAGATCGTTCGAATCGGTCGCGGTCAGGGCCCAGCCGAGCAGCGTGTGGCCGGCGCGGCTCTGGGCGCTGGCCGCGCCGAAGCGCTCGATGGCGGCCTTTCGGTCGCCGGCTTGCCAAAAGAGCATGCCCGCTTCCAAAGCGAAGGCGGCCGAGAGTTCCGGGTCGGACTGGACACTGGCGCTCGCGCTGAGGGCGCGCGCGGCGGTCAGCTTGTCGCCACGCGCGATCTCGAGCGCGCTCAGCGCGCGCACCGCGACGACGTCCGCCGGCTCGGCGGAATGCAGCTGTGACAGCTCCTGGCGCGCGGCCTCGGGATGACCGCTCGCGACCGCACGCAGGGCCGAGATCAAGCGCACGGCACGCGCGGCTTCGGGCTCGGGCTCGGCGTTGGCGAGCGCGCTCAGGGCCTCGCTGGTCGACTCACTGCTGGCGTTCGCGCGCTCGGGCAGCAGCTCGAGCGCGTAGGCGATCAGCGCGTTGCCGAGCCAAGCGCCGCCTGGAGCAGCGGCGAGCCCCGCCAAGGCCTGGGCCGTGCCGGTGCGCTCGCCGCGCAGAGCGCGCGCGCGCCCGAGCTCGAACCAAAGCCCGGCGTGCTCGGTCTCTTCGGCGCCCTGCGCGATCAGCCGACGTGTCGCCTCTTCGTACCAAGTACCGTCCTCGACGATCGCGGATAGCAAGCGGGCGACGCGCGCCACGATGGCCGGCGCAGCACCATACATCCCCGCTTGCGAGAGCGCGGCACGCGCCCCTTGCGTGTCGCGGCACTGTCGTGCCCAGACGTCTGCGCTCAGCAAATAGAAGCGGGCCTTGGCAGAGTCACTGGGCAAGTGCTCGGCCGCGGCCTCCAAGGCCGCGGCAAAGGCCAACGGATCTTGACCCATGCCCAACAAATCGAGTTGCAACGCGCGTGCAGGCAGGCTCGCCGGATCTTGTGCGAGCGCTTGGCTCAGCGCGGCCAGAGCACCCGCGCCGTCGCCCTCGGCTGCTCGCGATTCGGCCACCCGAAGCCACAGAGAAGCGGCATGTGGTCCGCTGGCACCGCGCTCGAGCTCGGCGTTCGCGAGCTGCGCCGCGCTCGCGGTATCGCCGAGAGCGTCGGCCAAATGCAAGCGTGCCCGCAGTAGGAGCGCATCGCCCGGGGCCGCCTTGGCTGCGCGCTCCAGGTACTCGAGCGCCTGCGCGCTGCTGCCGCTCTCTCGGGCGAGCTCGGCCGCGCACAACCAAGCATCCGCGGCAGCGGCCTGGCTCCGCAGGTGTGCGGGCACGCCCGTCTTCTCGCCGTGTGCCGCGTCGAGCAACGTCGTTTCGATGGCTTCCGCCACCCTGACCTGCGCGCGCATGCCGATGGCAGACTCGCTCGCCTTCTTCGCCAGCTCCACGAGCGCGGCCAAGCAGTCGAAAGTCGCCGGGCTGCCCAGCTCGATCGCCTGTTCCAGCGCGCTTTCGGCGGCGTCGTGGTCGCCCTGTGCGGCGCGCTGCTCGGCCAACGAGCGCAGCAGCAACGCCTTCCAGTGCGGATTTTCGCTGTGCGATGCCCGAGCCAGGAGCGCGCGATCGCGCAGCTCCGAATCAGCCAGCTTCGCGGCGATCAGCTCCAGCGCGAGCCACAGGCTCGCATCTTGTGGACTATCTTCGCTCGCCTGCTCGAGCAGCACCCGGGCGCCGGCTGGGTCGTCCTCGTGGTCGAGCAAGTAGTAGGCGTGGTCGAGCAAGGCTCGCGTGCGCTCTTCGGGCCCATCAGCGACGCTGACCAGGCGTTCGAGCAGCTTGCCGAGCTTCTTGTGCGCCTGCCTGCGTTCGATGATCGCGATCAGGCGTTCCAGCGGTTCACGGAACTCGGGCTCGGCGTTGAGGGCGCCGAGCTGACTGCGGAGGCTCGCGGTTTCGTCTCCGATGCGCTCCTCGAGGACGCCGATTTCATGCAACAAAATTGCGCGAGTCTTGTTGTCGCTCGCGCCATCGTGCTCGGCTCGTAAGCGCGCGATCGCCGACGTAATGAGCGTCAGGTCCTGCGCTGTCGACTGGGCCTGGGAACTTGGCAACCGGCTAGTGCTCGACATGGAATCAGGCGAAATCGCCACGACTTTAGAAGACCTACCCAGGGCTGCCTAGCTTGCATTTGGTCCGGCCCCCTGACCCGCGTGAGTTCAGCGCGGATCCGAGGATTGGCGAAATCATTGCTGCTTCAGCTTGCAACGCAGCCGCGGGACGGGAGGTGTGCCGTGGTGCGCAGACGTGCGCGCAGCATGGCGTTCGGTGTGCGCCGAGCTTCAGTCGTTCCGGCGCACGATCCAGTAGCCGCGCGGCGTGTCGATGATATTCGGACAAACCGTGCGCTTGTCCAGCGTGAACAGAACATATTCGATCGCCGGCTCCAGCACGCCGCGGGGGATTCGCCCCGCGTCGGTGGTCGAGCCGCGATCGCCTTTGCTCACCGCCGCCGCAAAGTCGTGTTTGGCGAGCTCCAATGCGGCTTCGGCCTTTTGTCGCGAGAGTTCCTTCGAACGCGCATCACTGCCCGCGAACTGTGCGCCTTGGTAGGTGAACTGCACCACACCAAAGCTCAGCTCTTGAGGGGCGGAATTCGGCAGGTCCGGCACTTTGCCGCCGTCGGGAAAGGTGTCGAACCCCTCGCTGAGCGGCGCTTGCCCTGCATCGTCCGGCGGCCCTGCGTCCGCGCTCGCGCTCGAGCTGGCACTCGCGCTCGGGCTCGCCACAGCGGCCTTGGCCGAAGCTGCGGCGCTGGCGCTGGGTTTGGGCTTTGCCGGCCCTGCCTTGGGGCTGTCGTGCAAAACCAAAATTACCCCGGTCAGGGCTGCCAAAAAGCCTAATCCCAAAAGAGCGGCCGACGAACGCTGCATGTTGAGCCGCGCCCTAGCACGAATAGGGGCCTGCCGCGCAGAATCTGAAGCGGGCGTTGGGCCGGGACAACCGGCGGCTGTTGCTGCTAACACTCAACGGCTGGGCGGTCGCCCGAGCGGGCTGCCGCGTTCGCCGAGCGAGACGGTTGGTGTCACGTTCGGCGCCTTGCTCTCTGACTGTGAGCTTTTCGTAACTTTCGGGCAACGCTGATAAGAGTTCACCGGTATGTTCAAAGTCGAGTGCCCGGGCTGTAAGGCCCCGTATCAAGTCGACGAGCGGCGCATCCCCGCAAGCGGGCTGAAGATGCGCTGCCCGAAGTGCGGCACGTCCTTCAAAGTCGATTCGCCTGCAGACGGTCGTCGCGCTGGACCCTCTGCCGTGTCCGGCGGTGCACTCGGGCTGGGCGCTGATAGTGAATCGATGCCGCCGCCTGCCTTGGCCGCACCCGCCCCGAGTACCAGCGCAGCGGGCGATATTGGGCGCACGATGCTCGGCGTCGCACCGGCCCCCGCAGCGGCGCCCGCGCGCAGCTCGGTGCCCGCCAATCTCAAAAGCACGATGCTCGGCGTCGCGCCCGCGGCAGCGAGCGGGGCCCCGAATGCAGCTGCGAATGCGCCAGCGCGCGCGGCTCCAAACGCAGCTCCAAACGCGCCAGCGCGCCCCGCGCAGAATCTGAAGGGCACGATGCTCGGCGTCGCGCCGCTTGCAGCCACGGTTCCGGCTGCTGCGCCCCCGCGGCCCGCGGCAGCGGCACCGCCCGCCTCCGCTGCAGCCGCGCCGCCTCCGCGGCCCGCAGCAGCAGCGGCACCGCCGGCGCCAGCGGCCGCGTCACCCGCGGCCGCACCCGGCAAACCGCCACCGATGCCTCCGCGCCGCGCCGCCGAAGCGAAGCCTTTGGCTCCGCTCGATCCCGACGCGTTTTTCGACGACTCGGATTTGCCCGCGGTCAGTGATCTGGAA
>DASSMT010000150.1:0-5005 GCA_035688655.1 Polyangiaceae bacterium
CCATGTCGTGAGCGACGGCGAGAGCGGCCAGCACCTGAGAAAGCAGATCGACGATCGTGCGCGGCGCAATGGGTGCGTGCTCCGAAAACCACTCGAACAGATCGCAACCTTCCACGTATTCCATCGCCAAGTACAAGAGGCCATCGGGCTCTTGACCAAAGTCGAACACGCGGATCGAATTGGGATGATCCAAGCGAGACGCCGCTTTCGCCTCGCGCGAGAAGCGCTCGGCAAATTGGGGATCTCTGGCGAAATCGCGATGCAACACCTTGATCGCGACGGTTCTCTCGAGGGCGACCTGAGTCGCTCGATACACGACGCCCATCGCGCCTGCGCCGAGCCACTCACTGACCAGGAATTTTCCGGCGATCACGCGACCAACCAAGGGATCGGCAGGCGGCGGCTCGATTTTGAAGGTCGAAGAGCTGGGTCCGTCCCGCATCTGATTACCTCGACAGAGTCTTCGATCGGCTCGGTGCGCTTTCAGACGAGCTTGCAGTCGGCGACAGTCTTCGTCAGCTGCGAACGCTCGGTCATAAGCTACATGGCCAGGTTTGTTTGCGCCACGAGTCCGATGCTGATCCTTCGCACTAGTACGCTTGTGCAGCGCGTGCCGTCGAGTACGCCGAGGCGACCTGTTCTTACCTATGTGTCACCGAGGTGTCAGCCAGAGGCTTCCGGTGTGCATGAAAGACGCGTGAAATTTCTGACGATCCGTCCCCGATATTAGCGGCATTGGCGGTGGTTACGCTCGAGTCTCGCGAGGCGACGCGAAGGCCGTCCCTCGCAGCAGTGTCACCCTCCTAAGTAGTGCGCTTCGAAGCTTCGAGTTTGCTGCACGGAGCACGATGTGATCGGCTGAATGGGCCCCCACAGTAAGGAAAGGTGTTCGCGCACGAATATGTTTCTGGCGCGACAGAGCGCGCCCAGTGCGCTGCCGGGGGCACGCTTTCACGAAACTCCACGCGGCGAGAAAACACCGGCTTGGTCTTGCTCTCTCTATTGGCGTCGGCGCACCGCGCTGGCCAGAGGCCAGCGCTTGGGTAGCCCGGCCAGCCCGGCGCCCGCAGCGCGGAGCGCGAGGACGCCGGCCACGCCACGTCGTCTCACGCACGGGGCAGCTAGTCAGCCTGACTCTCGGGCAATCAGCACCGTTCACGCTCAACGCGGCCTTGCAAGGCTCACGGTGCGGCCCCTCGCAGGAAGTGAACGTAGTGAAAGGCATTTCAATCATAATCTTTAGTGATTGATTACCAATCAATTAATTACTATGGAATGGCTGGGTTCTGGCTCAAGCTCGCTGCATGCAGAATGGCAAGGGTGTCCAGGGGGTTGGCACGGTACTCGGCGTGCTCGCGCTGGCGGGCCTTTTGCTGCCGGGTTGCACCTTCGTCGGCGCTGGCATCGGTTCCTTGATCCCCGGGCCTTACGAGGAGCGCCCAGCATCGCAGTTCGTACAGCTCGAACGTGATGAGCGCGTGGTGATCCGGCTCAGAAATGGCGTGCGCGTGACCGGTCTCTATCGCGGAACGCGCGGGCCGACCGCCACCGATCTCGAACGCTATTTGCTGCTGAGTGCGGACGAGACGCTGTTCGGTGTGAAGATGTCCGACGTCTCGTCGATTGCCGTGGAGGTCCAGGGCAAGGGCTGGCTGTACGGAGGTCTCATCGGGTTGGCGGTGGACGTCACGGTGGTCGTCGTCTCGGCGATTGCCGTGGGCAACCTGAAATACGACACGTATAGTCCGCATTTGGACTGATCAGCTCTCGGCCGTTGCCAAGTGCTCTTCTGCCGAAGATCATCGCGCCGTGATTCAATTGCATCGCCTGGAAGGCTTTTACCGCGTGGCCCTGGCTGGTGGGTACACTCGGGCAGCGCGTGAATTTCCCTATCCCATCAGCCAACCTGGCGTGCATCAGCAGGTGAGCAAACTCGAAGCCGAGCTGGGAAAGAAGCTCTTCGAACGAAAAGGTCGGGACAGCGTGACGCTCACGGCGGCCGGGCGCCGCTTGTTCGACTTCGTTCAGCCGTTCTTTGAGGGCTTGCCCTTGGTAGCGCGCGAGATCGGCGCCGGGTCCTTCGGCGGGGTGCTGCGTATCGACGCCGCGGCACTCGAGATTCGCTACCTGATGCCGCGCTGGATCCAGCAACTTCGTCGTGCGCGACCAGACATCGACGTCGATCTGGAAGAGGTGCAAGTTCCTGACTTTTCGCGCCTAGCCAACGGAAAGACCGATCTACTGGTCGACTACCTGCCAGAGCTACCCGCTGGGATGGAGGCGAAGCGCGTCGGGACACATTACATCTTCATCGTGATTCCGAAGCAAGGCTTCGAGCTCGATCGGAGCGCGCCCAGCTTGCGCTCCCTGCGGGGCAAGCCATTCGTGAGTTTTCACCCGAGCCTGCCGCATTGTCAGCTGCAGCTGAACGCGCTGGATGCGCTCGGCGCAGACCAGCGAAAGATGCTGAGCGCGTCGTCCACGGAGGCCATCTTGGGCTTCGTCGCGGCCGGCTTGGGCTACTCACTCGTGCCTTGGCCAGATGCGCGCGGTCCGCAATTTCGGGGCGTGACGGCCATCCGTCAAAAAGGGCGCGGCACGGAGTTTCCGATTTCAGCTGCTTGGCGCAAGCGCGCCGAGCCCGACCCGTTGATCGGAGCCGCGCTGGGCGCGCTGGGCTCGCGGTCGGAGAAGTAGGATTTGCCGCGCCGGCAGCGACTCGACTCAGCGCCGACGCGGGCGACGGATGTCCAGCGCGCGCATGCGCGAGTTCAGGGTCGAGACGTTGATTTCCAAGAGAGCGGCCGCGCCGTTGGGTCCGGACACCTTCCAGGCGGCGGCTTCCAGCGCGCGAACGATGTTGCTGCGTTCGAACGCCTCCAGCTCCTTGATCGACAGAATGCGCGATTGTCCCGATACTTCTGGCGTGCTGGGCAACTTGGGTGGCGGCAGACGAGCGTCGGGCAAGGCGCGGTCGATGTCGAACACGCCCTTCGTCGAGACGATCACCCCACGCTCGGCGACGTTTTCGAGCTCGCGCACATTGCCGGGCCAACCGTAAGCGCGTAGGCGCGAAAGGACGGGCTCGGACAGCGGCGCGATACTGCGCCCCAACCGACGTGCGAATTTGTCGACGAATGCCTGAGCCAACGCCGGAATGTCTTCCTGTCGATCGCGCAGCGGCGGCACCGTGATCGGAAACACGTTCAGCCGGTAAAAGAGATCCTGTCTGAACATCCCTTGCCGCACGTGCTCGGCGAGATCGCGATGGGTCGCGGCAATGATGCGCACATCCACCTTGATCGTGCGTGAGCTGCCGACGGGTTCGAGCTCTCCTTCTTGTAGTACTCGCAAGAGCTTCGGCTGCAATTCCAGCGGCAACTCGCCGAGCTCGTCGAGGAACAGGCTGCCGCCGTCGGCGAGCGTGAAACGCCCGTCCCGGCGGTTCGTGGCGCCGGTGAAGGCGCCTTTCTCGTGGCCGAACAGCTCACTTTCGATCAGATTGGCCGGGATTGCGCCGCAGTTCACGCGGATCATCGGCTTGTGCGCGCGCTTGCTGCCGGCGTGAATGGCGCGCGCGAACAGCTCTTTCCCAGTACCGGTCTCGCCGAGTAAGAGCACGCTGGTGTCGGTCGGCGCGACGCTGCTGACTTGCTTCAGCGCAGCCAGCAGCGCCTTCGAAACGCCGATGATGGGCTCGAAAGTCTGCAGCGAGCTCAGCTCCGAACGTAACAGCTCGGTCTCGCGCAGCAGCGAACGGATGCGCTCTTCGGCTCCGAGCCGCTCTTCCACGTCCCGCAAGATCAGCGTGAACCATGAGCGATCATCGGCCTGGTAACGTGACAGCGTGGCTTCGGCCTGAAAAGGCCGACCTTGCGAGCTCTTTGCCCGCAGGCCCCCGGCGAGCCAGAGGCTGGAGCTTTCTCGCGCTGGGTGGGTCAATTCACGCGCACTTTCGCTCAGACGCTGCTGCGCGTCGGCCTCGAGCAGGCTGCGAAAGTCGCAGCCCAGGCTGCTCTGTTCCGAATGGCCAAAAATGCGGCGCGCGGCTGGATTCATCAGTACCACGCGCAAGCCGTCGTCCAGCACGACAATCGCGTCCATCGCGCTTTCGAGCAGTCGGCTCAATTGCGCCTCGCGCTCGCGAATCGCGCGTTCTGCACGCACGCGGCGTAGCTCCGCGGCAGCGCGGTGCGCGAAGATCTCGAAAATTGCCGTCACGCGCGGATCGGCAGGCATCGGCTTGTCGTCGAGTACCGCGAGCTGTCCGATGATCGAGCCGTCGGTCCCGAGCAGTGGGACCCCCATGTAGCTCACCGCACCGTGCTGTCGCAGCCTGGGATCATTGCGGTACAGCTCGATGATGCGATCCGGAATGTGCACGACGCGGCGTTCTTGGATCACGACCTGACAGGGCGTGCCGTCGATTGGATAGAGAAAGTCGTACAGCCACTGGTCGCCGAGCTTCATGGAGAGTGCGCGCAGCGTTCGATCGGTCTCCGAGTAGGCCGCGACCCACGCGCCCATCGTGCCCATCGTGCCCATCAGGTTTGCGACCAGCGCCGTGAAGAAGTCCTCACCCGTCTCGCTCGCGGTGCCACGCGCGATGCTCCGCAACACCGATAGTTCATCGAAGTCTGCGCTGGAGGATAGGTTGCGAGATTTCACGATCGTGGTAGCGAGATATCACGACTAGCGAAATTTCGCTAGTCAAAACACTCGCCGATCGCATTTATATCTACATGAAATTACTTACTTATTGTTCAAGGCCGCACTTGGCACGTTGGCTGCTCATAGGGAGGCATCGCCGCTCATCGCGGCACCCAATTTCCAAATCTGGAGAGCAACCATGAACAGCACACACACCGAAACTACGAACCACGACCGCTACGTCCGCGCGCTAGCGGCTTCGAAGCGCGCGCGCTGGGATCTGGAGCGCGACGTCCTGCAAGGCCGAAAGCTCGAGTCGGGCGAGAAGTTCCTACCCGATGGCTTGTCGAAGGTG
>DASSMT010000201.1:0-28585 GCA_035688655.1 Polyangiaceae bacterium
CGGTGGCGGCGGACCCAATGGCCCTCCCGGTGGCGGCTATCCACCGGGTGGAGGCTACCCTCCGGGTGGTGGCGGCTATCCTCCAGGTGGCGGCTATCCTCCAGGTGGCGGCAATCCTCCGGGTGGCGGCAATCCTCCGGGTGGCAGTCCTCCCGGTGGCGCACCTCCGGGAGGTTATGGCCCGCCCGGTTATCCGCCGCCGGGTTATCCACCGCCCGGCTATCCGCCGCCCGGCGGCGCTCCTCCCGGCTACGGCCCAGGGCAGCCCGGGCCCGGTGGCTACCCCGGTGCTCCTGCTGGCGGTCCGGGAGCTCCGCCGCCGAAGAAGAGCAAGACGCTGCTTTGGCTCGGCTTGGGCTGCGGCGGGTTGCTGCTGCTCAGCATCGCAGGCGGGATCGCGGGCTACTTGTACATGCGCAGCCAAGTGAGCGCGGTCGAGTCGGCCGTCGCGGCTGCCAGCGCTGCGGTCGCGGGCGAGCCGTCCGCAGCGACACCGACGACAGCCACGCCGACTTGCGCAAAAGCAGTGGCTTGCTGCAAAGCCACGATGGCCAAGACCGCGGGCCCGAACGCGGCCACTGCGCAGCAAGCGTGCAATGGCGTCGCGTTATTGTCAGAAGATATCTGCCAAAAGCAGTACGAGGCGTACAAGCGAGCAGCCACGGTAGTCAGCGCGATCTGTCCCTAATGACCGCACCCCGCCCTCGCTCGCGGGAGAGCCGGCGCCTCGCCGAAAACTCTGCATTCAACTCGGTTTGGCGGCGTTTCGGCCCCTATCTGAGCGAACGACAGTGGGGCACCGTGCGCGAGGATTACAGCGAGTTCGGCACGGCCTGGGATTATTTTCCGCATGATCACGCGCGCAGCCGCGCCTACCGTTGGGGTGAAGACGGCATCGCCGGTTACTCCGATCACAAGCAGCGCATCTGCTTTTCGATCGCACTGTGGAACGAGCGCGACCCGATCCTCAAGGAGCGCCTGTTCGGGCTCAACAACGAGGAGGGCAATCATGGCGAGGACGTGAAGGAGCAATACTACTACCTCGACGCGACTCCGACGCATTCGTACCTGAAGATGCTGTACAAGTATCCGCAGGCCGAGTTCCCCTACGCGTGGCTGGTCGAAGAGAACCGCCGGCGCGGTCGCGATCGCCCCGAGTTCGAGCTGGTGGACACGGGCGTGTTCGACGAGAGTCGCTACTTCGATGTCTTCGTCGAGTACGCCAAGGCGGGACCGAACGACACGCTGATCCGAATCCGTGCCGTCAATCGCGGCCCCGCGAGCAGGCGTCTGCACCTCTTGCCGCAAATCTGGTTTCGCAACACCTGGAGCTGGGGCAGAGAAGCCGCGCGACCGCGCCTTTCGGCCGAGGGCGAACGCTGCGTGCACTTGCAGCACCCGCATCTGGGCGATTTTCGCCTGTATTGCCAGGGCGATCCGAAATTATTGTTCTGTGAGAACGAGACCAATTTTCAGCGTATCTTCGGCACCCAGGGTGCGCCTTACCCCAAGGATGCATTCCACGACTACCTGGTGCACGGCCACACGGGCGCAGTCGCGCCGGAGCGCGTGGGGACCAAGGCCGCCGTACACTACGCGCTTTCGCTCGACCCGGGCGCGACCGTCGAGCTTCGGCTGAGGCTCTCGCAAGGCGCTCACGCCCAGCCGTTCGCCGACTACGACGCCCTGTTCGCTGAGCGTGAAAGCGAGGCGGACGAGTTCTACGCCGAGCTCCAAGCCGAGCTCGATGACGAAGATTCCCGTCGCATTCAGCGTCAGGCCTTTGCGGGCATGATCTGGTCGAAGCAAACCTTTCACTACGACGTGCGCGAGTGGCTCGCGGGCGATCCGACGCAGCCGCCGCCACCCGAGCGGCGCAAACACGGCCGGAACTCCGACTGGGATCACCTGACCAACGAAGACGTGATCTCGATGCCGGACAAGTGGGAGTACCCTTGGTACGCCTCGTGGGATCTGGCATTTCACTGCATCCCGTTTGCGGTGATTGACGCGGAGTTCGCCAAGTCTCAGCTGGTTTTACTGACCCGCGAGTGGTTCATGCACCCCAACGGTCAGTTGCCGGCCTACGAGTGGGCGTTCGACGACGTGAACCCGCCCGTCCATGCCTGGGCTGCATGGCGCGTATTTCAAATCGATCGCAAGCAGCGCGGCGACGCCGGTGATCATCAATTTTTGGAGCGCATCTTCCACAAGTTGATGATCAATTTCACTTGGTGGGTGAACCGCAAAGACGCCGATGGGCGCAACATCTTCCAGGGCGGGTTCCTCGGGCTCGACAACGTGGGCGTGTTCGACCGCAGCAAGCCGTTACCGACCGGGGGTCACATCGATCAATCCGACGGCACGGCCTGGATGGCGATGTATTGCCTGAACCTGATGCGTATCGCGCTGGAGCTGGCCTCGGCCAATTCGGTCTACGAGGACATCGCCAGCAAGTTCTTCGAGCACTTCCTGCATATCGCCGAGGCGATGACTGCGATCGGCAGTCATCGCGGCTTGTGGGACGAGCAGGATGAATTTTATTACGACGTGCTGCACGTCCCGAACTGCCAGCCGCTGCCGTTGCGGATTCGATCCATGGTCGGGCTGATGCCGCTGTTCGCGGTGGAGGTGTTGCAGGAAGAGGTGATGGTCGCGCTCAAAGGCTTCGCCGGCCGCCTGAAATGGTTTCTGGAGTACCGCCCGGACCTGGCCAACCTCGTCTCGCGCTGGACCGAGACTGGCATCGGGGAGCGGCACTTGTTGTCGTTGCTACGCGGTCACCGCATGAAGCGCCTACTATCCCGCATGCTCGACGAGCAAGAGTTTCTCTCCGACTACGGCGTGCGCAGCCTCTCGCGCTACCACTGCGAGCACCCGTTCTTGCTCGAAGCTCACGGTCAAACGTTTCGCGTCGCGTATTCTCCGGGCGAGTCGCAATCCGGGATCTTCGGTGGCAACTCCAATTGGCGCGGACCACTCTGGTTTCCGACCAACTTCCTGATCATCGAATCCCTGCAGCGCTTTCACCACTATTACGGCAACGATTTCAAGGTGGAGTGCCCGACCCATTCCGGTCGCTACCTGACGCTGGAGCAGATCGCCGAGCACCTCACCGAGCGGCTGCTGAAGCTATTTCATCGCGATGAAAACGGCAAACGCCCCATCTACGGCGACAACTCGCTGTTCCAGAGCGATCCGCATTTTTGCGATTATCTGCAGTTCTACGAATATTTCCACGGCGATGATGGCCACGGTATGGGCGCTCCGCACCAAACCGGCTGGACCGGGCTGATCGCGAAGCTGCTCATGCCGCGTCAAAAGGAAGGCTGAGCCAAGAACAAATACAGCGGCAGCACGAAGAACAGAAAGCAGACCGTGCTGACCATGAACATGGAGCTGGTCAGCTCGCTATCCAGATCGAAGAACACGGCCAGCATGTTGGCCAAGAGCGCACTCGGCACCAAACCATAGAGCACGAGAATTCGCGCATCGAGCGGCCTTTGGCCAGCCAAGCGCGCCAAGCCCCAATACAGGAGCGGGTAGAGCGTGCAGCGGTAGCCGAGCGAGATCAGATTCTCGCGAAAGTATCTGCGTAAGTGAAAACCGCTGAAAATGAGCCCGATCGCGCAGCTGGACGCGGCGGTACCCAGGAAGATCAGCACGCGGGTGAGCAGCGGCACGAAGGTTGGGCGCGTGACGTGCCCCGCGTTCAACGCGAGACCCAGACCGATCGCGAGCAGCGGCAGCCAGACCCGCGGATCGACCGCGTTTGCGAGCAAGGTATTCAGCAGCGGCTGCGCCGTCGTGCGGCGACCGAAGGCGCGAGCGATCGGGAAGCAGCAGAGCAGAAAGAACGGCGTGTACAAGAGCTGCGCGTAGGTCGCCTGAGCGAGCCCCGCTTCGCCGAAGGCAGCCAGCGCGACGAAGCCCAGCAAGGTAAAGCCGTTGTTGCTCATGGCCATGCTCAGGATGAACGCACCGCGCCGTTCGGAGTGGCTTCGGAGCTTGCCGCTGACGAGCCAGGCGAGCACGGCCGTGATCAGCCAACCGAGCAGCGCCAGCGCCGGCAAGACACGCGCTTCGGCCTGGATGCGCGCGACCCAAATGGCAGAAGTCGTGACCACGGTCTGGCAACCATAGAACCCGAACCCGAACAGGCCTCGCGCCGCGCGCTTCGGCACGCCGAGGCGCGACAGCAACACTCCGAAGGCAATCGGGAGCAGCACCCAAGCGCTGATGAGTGCGTCTTGCTGCAAAAAGGACGGCATGAAGCCGCGCTTTTTAGCACCGTTTCGCGCGGGCAAGCGAGTAGGCTCGCCGCGTGACGAGCCCCGGCCGCCGCGCACTCGTGATCAGCGTCATCGCGTTCTCGTGCGCGCTCATCGGCTATCAGCTCTGGCCGCGCGACGAATCGCGCATCGGCGCGCTCTTGGACGAATTGTGCGGGCGCCTCAGTCAAACCAAGGATCAAGACTCGCTGGCTGCCCTCCGGCAATTCCTGACTGCCGCGCTCTTGCCGCAGATCAGCGTGCGTGCGCCGGAGCTCGGCCAAGACCTGCAGGGGGTAGAGGAGGTGTCGGCGCGCGCCCAGGATTTGCTCATGGGGCCTCCGTTGTCATTTGCGCTGAACAGCGTCGAGATCAAGATCAGCGGTCACCTGGCGCGCGTCGAAGCAGAGCTCTTGGTTTCAGTGCGCGGCGGCGGCGAACAGCGCCGCGAAGTTCGACGCACGCGAGTGCGCTTGGCCAAGCACGGCGAGAGCTGGCAAATCGAAGCCGTCGAGGTCGATCCAATCGCGTTTTCGGAGCCGGAAGCGCGGCCCTAGGCGTTGCTCGAACTCGATGGGGACGAGTTGCGATAGACTTTCGAGCGATGCCGCGACCTATCGTGCCGCGTTCGCGTGGGATGCTCTGGCGAGTCGCCGCGACGTTCGCGTTCGCCTACGCGTCCGTCGCCTGCGCGCCGTCGTCGTCGCGCGCCGGCTCGATCGCGGATCCACTGGATGCGCCGGACGGCATCATCGCAATCGGCAGCTCTGGCGACCTGGCCTACTTCGTGACCCGGAATCGGAAGTTGCGCAGCTTCAACCTGAGGACGCGGGAGCTGCGAACGCTGGATCGCGGTGACGTCATCGGTGTCGCGCGCGACGCGACGGTGGCACTGGGCGCGTCGGAGACCGTGCTCAGAGCTTTCGAGCCTGGGTCCGGTAAGACGATCGCCACACATCGGTTCAAGAACGGGATCGAGCGGGCGCTCGGTGTGTCACTGACGACGGCGTTCATCGTCGCCAAGCGGCCAGAGATCGACTGGCCCGAAAACGCGGCGGGCGCGCCACCAGCGAGCACGGAGCTCGTGTCCTGGGACTTCGCGTCGGGGAAGGTCTTGGGTGTGGGGGCTTGCGAAGAGCTCGGACTTTCGCTCGACGGTGCGATCAGCCTGTGCGACCTCGGCTGGGAGGACCGTCGCTCAGGGAAGACGAGTCACCCGCCACCGCTCGCGCCGGAGTGGGCGAAGTCCGATCCCGAGCCCGAAGAGCCTCCGCCCGGATGCGTCAAGTGCTCGTGGCACGAACTCGACACCGGAACGTGGCTGCTGTCGGCCTGGCTCTCCGCCGACGGGAGCTCGGTCTACCTGACCTACCGACGCACGGAAGGCTCGGAATGGCGACTCGATCGCTGGTTTGCCGACGCCACCGGGAAAACCACGGGGCGCGTCGAGCGCCTCGCGGCCTCCCGCGAGCGGATCGGCGATCGGGTGCTGGCTGTATCGCGGGACGGCCGAACCGTGCTGACCAACCCGGGTATGCGACCGCCGGTCCTGCGCCACGCACCCGGCTACGAAGGCCTCCCGCTGCTGGCTCCACCTGTGACGGCAGCGGCGTTCAGCGAGGACGAACGTCTGATCGTCACCGGCCACGGCGACGGCCGTCTGCGCGTGTGGGAGGCCGACTCGGGTTGGTTCGAGGCGATCAGCCCGTAGCGCGAGATATTGACGGATCGCCGAAATCGTCGAGGCTGGGCTTCGGCCGCGGAGTTCACTCCGCGCGCACCGACGTCCCAGCGAGCGCCTCTCCCTGACGCAGCGCCGCAGCCACGAAAATTAGCGAAATCCAGACGATGTTGGCGATCAGCAAATGAACGACCTGCAGCGGCCCGGGCGCAGACAAAAAGACGTTCAGCACGCCGGCGAAGAGCTGCACGGCGATCGAGACGGCCAGCGCCATGCTCGCCCGGCGCACGGCGTTGCTCGAGCGGTAGCTCGGCAAGAGCATCGCCACGTAAGCCACGAAGGCGGCCACGAGCACCGCCACGAACGGGTGAATGCTGCGCATGCGTTGCAGGAGATGCGCGTTCAAGCCTTGGTCTTCTTGTATGCGCGCCGCAAAACCGCTCGCCTGCACGGGATATACGGTATCGCCGAGAGCGGTCACGGCGCCCGTGGCAGAGACCAACAAGATCCCGAAGCCCGCGAGCCACAGTAGACTGCGCGCTGCGCGTGGGACTGCCACGGGCTTCACATCCTGGACGCTCGCGAAGTACGCGCACCAGGCCAATGCCGCGGTCAGCAAGGACGTGCTGACGAGGTGCAACGGCAGCGCGAGAATGCGCCCGAAGGAGGCGTCGTGGACGACCCAGCGCATGAGCACGATCAGCATGCCGATGAGCGCTTCGACCAGGATCATCACGAAGCTGAACACGGCGGAGGCACGCACGCTGTGGCCGCGGGGATAGAGGCGGTAGGCGCCGATGAGGAGCGCCAGAATCGCGAGCACGCTGAGCCCCGAGGTGACGCGGTGGGTCAGCTCGATGAGCGTGGTCACGGATTTGGGGACGTGCAGCACATCCCCGTTGCAGGTGGGCCAATGCTGGCCACAACCGGCGCCGGAGTCCGTGATGCGTACGGCGGCCCCGAACAGGATCACGCCCAGCGTGTAGCCGAGCAGCGCGCGCGAAAAACGCGCAAAGCGACTCCTCGGATCGCGAGCGCCGCCGAGCGAGACCAGCGGGGCGGCGCCATCCGCCGTCAGGGGCGGAGGCGAGGGCATCTGGGCAGCCATTGGCGGCGGGTTTGCCACGGGCGCTCGGAACCGTCGAGCCCGCGCGCAAATCTTCCCGCAGTTGCGCAATCTGGCTGCATTGGTCTCGGAACGGGCCGGCTCGCTTCGCCTCGACTCGGGGGCTGGTTCGCGGTAGGTGCCGGGCGTGGATCAATACGACATCATCGCGGTCATCGTGGGCGTCATGTTTACGATGCGAAAGCTGGACACTCAGAGCCGCAATGCGACCCAGTCGCCGAATGTCGCCCCGGAAGATTTCGAGCGTTGGCAACGCCGCTCAGCGGCCGCGTACGCCCCTGGTGCTTATGCCAGTTTCTTCCGCGTGCTGTTCCACTTCGGGTTCATCCGCTACACCGCGCACCACCCACTCGCGCCGCAGAGCTTTGCGCGCGTGGCCTTCATGGTCGACCTGTTGTGGATCGTGTGCGTGGTTTACACCCTGATCAACGCGCATTTCGCGCGCGAGCTGCGCAAGAAGCTCGGGATTTCATTGGACAAGCCGCAGCCGAGCCGGTGAGCCGCCGCGGGCTCCGACACCCGCGCGAAACCAAACCGGGAAGGGAAGTTTCGCTCGTGGCGTAAGACCGCTGAGATGAATGAGCGGTGTCTGCAATCCCTGGCCATCCTGTTGGCCGGGCTCTTTTCCGCCGAGCGAGCTCGAACGGAACTCCAAATGGCTCTTCGCCCAAGTGTGGACGGCAAGGGCCGCAGACAGCGGCGATCGGCCGAACGCAGGCGAAGGAACCGGAGCGCGTCAGTGCGACGGAGGCGGCGGTAGCGTTTGGCTCGGAGGCGGTCGCTCGCGCAGGCACTTTTCGATCCCCTGCAAGAGCTCGGGTGAGGCGCCTTTCGGCAGCCGTGGCTTGCCGAGCACGTTGGTCGCCAAGCGATCCCACGTCACGCCGCCGTCGGAGCCGAAGCTGAGCCAGACGAACATCGCGCGGCCCTTGATGTTCGCGTCCGGGACACCGCCGCCGCGACCACCATTCCACGCGCGGGAGTCGCTGCTGTTGTTGCGGTTGTCGCCCATCACCCAGGTCTCGCCGGGTTTGACCACATACGGGCCTTGGTGCGCCTCGCTGCCGCGGTCTTCTTCGAACTGGGTGATGTAAGCGAAGTTACCCAAGAACTCCATGAACAGCTCGCTGCGCTTGGTCGAGGAGTCCGTGCCCTCGTGGTACTCGTACCAGCCGATGCGGCAATTCGGAATGCGCCAACCGTTGATCGACGGGTGACCGTTTTCGACCGTCAAGGTGTCGCCTTCGAGCGCGATCACGCGTTTGATGAAATCCTGGCGCTCGTTGTTGGGGTTGGGGTCCGGATACTCGAACACCATCACGTCGCCGCGCGCCGGCGGCAGGCTGTTGAACAGGCGTAAATTCGTGTACGGAATCGCCGGGCCGTAGGCCAATTTGTTGACGAAGATGTGGTCTTGGATCTGCAGCGTCGGCAGCATCGATCCGCTCGGGATCTTGAACGCTTCGACGACGAAGGTGCGAAGCAACAGCGCCACGCCGACGGCGACGCCGATCGACTCGATGTACTCGCGAAATTCTCCCTTTTGCCACGGATTGAGTCGCCGACCGACGAGGCGGCTCGCGCGCTCGTACGCCGCGCTGAATGGACCTGCGTCGAAGGGCTTGGCGTTCATCGCTTCGCGCAGCTGCTCGAGTCCTTCACGTAGCTCCTCGCGGGCGGCCGCTGGCAACTCGCGTTCGACGCGGGCGCGGTTCTTGCTCAAGATTCGCTCGGACTCTTCCAGCAGCTGGCCGGCATGTTCGAAGTCCTCGCGCAGGTTCTTCGGCACGTCGCTGCGAGCCCCGCTGCCCGGGCCGCCCACGAACGGCAAAGAGTGACGGTAGCTGTAGAGCACCATCTCGAAGATGGTGAAGAACAAAATGTAGGCCGGGACCTGCTGATCGCGCACCTCCCACTGGAAACGCTCGAAGAGCGTGACCGGCGTGAAATCCTGGGCAGGCTTGACCAACCACACGAGGAGCATGCACAGGGCGAGTGGTACGACCACGAACCACAGCGGCCAGAACACGTATCGAGAAATTTTTGCGTTCACAGAAGAGGTGCGCCGTTTTTAGCTGGGGGCTTGGACTAGGGCAACCCAGGGCAGCCCGCGGTCATTCCGACAGCGGGCCGGGACTGGGGCATTTAGGGGCGTTTGCGCGCTGGCACCGCGGCGAGACCGAGAGCGGAGGCGGGTGCGCGTTGGATGCTCAAGGGCGATCTCCCAGCAAAACCAGGTAGTCCACCTTCGCCGCCGCGTCGTCCTTCGCGCTCGTGTCCGGCACACTTTTGCCGAGCTTGTCGCTGTTGTCGATGACGAGGTAATAGCGCCCCGGCTCGACGTTCACGAAGCGCTGCCAAAGACCGCCTTTTTGGCTACCCGTGTCATCCAGCAAGGCGGGGCTCGCGAGTGCGGCGCCGCCCGGGGCGTGCAAATAGCTGTCCAGGAGCCGATCGCCGGCGCCTTTGTCGACCACCAACAAATCCGCATTGGGCGCGCCATCGACCGAGACGGTCAGGTACAGCGCTTGATTCGAGTCAGTGACTTCGAACGTGCCCACGTAATCTTGCTGGCCGAGGTGTACCTCGGTCCGCTCGTTGGCCAAAATCTGCTTCTCGGTGCGCTTGACCTCGAACGGTTTGAACGGCACCTCACCGGGCGGCACGATGCCGAGCGCGAAGTCCGTCGCGCCCGACGAATCTCTTCGGATTACCGTGAAGCCGCGGCGCAGCTGGCTCTCGACGATGTGCTTACCTAGCTGGTTGGTGTTCACTCCGGCCAGCGCGAGCCCGCCCTGACCAATCGCCGATTCGACGAGCGTGGTCTGGAACTCCGCGCCGTCGATCAAGCGCGGGCGAAAGTAGACGTACATCGCGCCGTCGTGCAATTGGAAGTCGGTCGCGTATTCGACGACGCCGCGCGAGCTGAAGCCCAAGCGCTGCGTGACATTGGTCCAGGCGTAACCCTTGCCCGTGTATTGCACGATGAACGATTTGTGCGCATCGTCATCGAGCACCTGCGAGTTGCACGATTCGGCGAAGAAGCGACCCACCACCGGCTCGTCGTCGCCGAACTTCAAGGGCGCGCCGCCCTTGAGCATTTCGTTGCAAAACGTGGCAAGCCCGAATTTGAGGATGTCGAAGCGAAGCGACTTGTTGGCTGGGTCGTTCATCACGCCCGCGCCGAGCACGCTCACGGCGGTCGAACCGGTCGACGCGCAGCCGGCAAACGCGACCCACGCAAAGGGCACGGTGAGGCTTGCGCAGAGCAGCTTCCGGAATCGGGTAGGGGTGGGCATGCGGGGGCGCAGCATATCCCTCGGGTTTTGGCGGCCCAACCCAAAAAAGCCGCCCCGAGTTGACAGGGCGCCGGGTTGACACGAAAAGTGCGCCCTCATCATGGGCCATCTCGCGATTCTCGGCGCCGGTGCTTGGGGCACTGCTCTGGCTCGTGTGCTGAGCGTGCGCGGTGAACGGACGCTGCTCTGGACGTGGCAGGCCGAGCACGCGACCGAGATGCAAAAGGAGCGGATGAATCGCGCCTTTTTGCCCGGTTTCACGCTGCCGAAAGAGGTCGAGCCCAGCGCGGATCTGGAGCACACGCTGCGCGGCGCCAGCGCCGTCATCCTGGTCGTGCCCACGGCCGGCTTCCGGGCCACGCTCGAGCGCGCGCGCGCCTACATCGACCCTGCTGCGACCTTGATCATCGCGACCAAGGGCATCGAACCGGGCTCGTTGATGCTACTGACCGAAGTCATCGCAGCCGTCCTGGGGCCCGCAGCGCGAGAGCGCTCGGTCGTGCTCTCGGGTCCGAGCTTCGCCAAGGAGGTCGCGCTCGGCTTGCCCACGAGCTTGGTGGCTGCCGCCCACTCGACGGAGCTTGCCACGAGCGTGCAGCAGCGGCTTTCGACCGAACATTTTCGCGTGTACGCCGGAGACGATCCAATCGGCGTGCAGGTGGGGGGTGCGCTGAAGAACGTGATCGCCGTGGCCGCGGGCGCGTGCGACGGCCTGGGCTTCGGCTACAACACACGCGCCGCGCTGATTACACGCGGGCTGGCAGAGGTGGCGCGTTTGGCAATCGCGAAGGGCGGGCAGCCGTTGACGTTGGCGGGCCTCGCAGGCCTCGGCGATCTGGTGCTCACTTGCACCGGTGAGCTCAGCCGAAACCGCACGCTCGGCTACGAGCTCGGCCGCGGCAAAAACCTGGACGAAGCGCTGTCCGGCCTCGGGCACGTCGCCGAAGGGGTCGTCACTGCCGACAGCGCGTACCACCTCGCGCAGCGTTTGGGGGTCGAGCTGCCCATCTCGGGTGAGGTGTACCGGGTGCTGTTCGAGCACAAACCGGTTTCGGAGGCCGTGCGCGCCGTGCTCTCGCGACCGCTGACCCGTGAGTGAGCGGCGCCGGGCTACAGGTGCTCGACCGACTTGAAGAGCTCGGGCAGAAAGTGCATGCGCGGGCGGATCAGCTGCGTGCGCGGTGGGCGCATGTGACCCGTGAACACCGGCAATCCGGAAGGGCCTCCGAGATCGGCATTGAGTAAGTCATCGTCGAAGATCACCTGCTGATTGCCATCGCTCTGCGCGGGCTGCGCATGGGCGACTCGCGCCGAACCGAGCGCGGCGAGTGAAGCGAAGGCGATGAGACAGCGGGCGGCGAGCGGCGTGAACCGAGCGAAGTTGCGCATCTGAACTCCTTTTCGCCCATTGGACCCGTCCCACTTCGGCGGCTTGGGTCTTGGCACAAACCGCTCGCTGACAGCCAAACCCCGACAAGCATTGTCATTTGTAGGGTAGGGCACTAGCCTTGACGGCGGAATGGCCACGATTCGTTTCTTTCCGTCGGAAGGGGCACCGGTGCTCCTGACGTTGCACAAGCCGCTCTCGACCATCGGGCGCGCGCTGGGCAACGACATTCACCTGCCGGATGCGAGCGTCGCCAGCCACCACGCACAGATCGTGTTCAATGGTCGTGATTTTCAGCTCGAAGAGGTCGATCGCGAAGCCGAAATCCTGATCAATGGCAAAAAGAAGCGGCGGGCTCGCTTGGCCAACGGCGATCGCATCACGCTCGGCAAGGCGCTGCTCGGCTTCAGCATGTTCACGGAGCTGCCGCCCGCGCCGGCGGCGGAAGAGAGCGAGCTCGGAGTCGAGGCGGGCGACATCGAGCGCCTGCGACGTCTGCACTCGTTCAGTGAGCGGCTGATGATGAGCCGCTCGGTCGACGAGCTGCTCGAAGCGCTGCTCGATGACATCATCGAGCTCACCGGGGCGGCGCGCGGCGTCGTGCTGCTCGTCGATCCGTCCGAGGGCAAAGACAGCACCCCGCGCGTGCGCGTCTCGCGCAACGTTCAGCGTGAGGCGATCCAAGACGCTTCGGGCGTGATCAGTGACAGCATCGTGCGCCAAGTGATCGAGACCAAGCGCCCAGTGATCGTGTCGGACGCCCTGACCGACACCACTTTCGGCAAGAGCGAGAGCGTGATCTCGCTCAAGCTCTCGAGCGTGATGTGCGCGCCGCTGGTCAGCCAAGGCGATGTGATCGGCGCCCTATACGTGGCGAACGACGAGGTGAAGCACCTGTTCGATCGCCGCCAGCTCGATCTGTTGACGATCTTCGCCGCGCAATCATCGTTGATTTTGCAGAATGCCATGCTGCTCAGCGCGCTGCGCGCGGACAAAGAAAAGCTGAGCGCGGATCTGCTGGACAAGCGCTTCGGCGAAATCATCGGCGCGTGCGCTTCGATGATGGAGGTGTTCAGGAAGCTGCAGAAGGTGGCCGCCACCGACATCAGCGTGCTCATCACCGGCGAGACCGGCACGGGCAAAGAGCTGATCGCGCGCGAGCTGCATCGTCGCAGCAACCGCGAGAGCGGCCCGTTCGTGACCGTGAACTGCGGCGCAATCCCGGAGAATTTGATCGAGAGCGAGATGTTCGGCCACGTGAAGGGCGCCTTCACCGGAGCCGTCGCGAGCCGCGCCGGCAAATTCCAGCAAGCCGATGGCGGCTCTCTGTTCTTGGATGAAGTGGGTGAGCTGCCCCTCGGCATGCAAGTAAAGCTGCTGCGCGCGTTACAAGAGCGCGTGGTCTTCCGCGTGGGCGACAATCGCCCGGAAAAATGCGATCTGCGGATCATCGCGGCCACCAACCGGAACCTCGAAGAGATGATCAAGTCCGGTGAGTTCCGCGAGGACTTGTACTACCGCTTGAACGTCGTGAACCTGTGGCTGCCGCCTCTGCGCGAGCGCGGTGACGACGTGTTCATCATCGCCAAGGCGCTACTCAGCAAGTTCGCCGACGAGCTGAAGAGCCCGGTGCGCGGCTTTTCCCCGCAGGCCCTCGCGGCGATCAAGAAATATCCCTGGCCCGGCAACATTCGCCAGCTCGAAAACCGCATCAAGAAAGCGCTCGTGCTCTGCGATCAAACGCTGCTCGGCCCGCAAGACTTGGACCTGGGCGGCGAGGCGCAAATGGTGATTGTCCCGCTCGAAAAGGCCAAAGAAGATTTCCAGCGCCAATACGTGCTGGAAGTGCTCGAGCGCAACAACGGCAATCGCACGCAAACCGCGCGCGATCTCGGCGTCGACCCCCGGACCATCTTTCGCTACCTCGAAAAGGAGCAAAACCCGATCCCCAGCGGCGCGAGCAGCTCGCCCGGCTCGGTGGTGCCGCCCGGGCCGGTGCCCGAGACCGAGTAGGCGTGGAAGAGGACATCCCCCCCCTCGAGCTGCGTGTGACCGTTGCCGCCCCGAAACACGCCGAACCGACGCTTTTTTTCTAGCGGGCAGGCGAGCGAGCGTCATTGCGAGCTTGCGCCAAAACCTTGTGGATTCGCGCCAGCTCAACCCTGAAGGGTAGTGTGACAACCGCACAAAAGCTCGCGAAGCTCCGGGCCTGGGCCTGGCCGCTCTTGATCTTGCTGATCACCGCCGTCACGGTCTTTCGCGCGTACGACTTCCTGCGCGCCCCCGAGTTACGCGCCGAGGACGGGAAGAAGGTGTTCTCGTTCTTCTACGAGCACCGCGAGTGGCCGCGTTTGTTTCGCGTCAAGGCGGGCTATGTGCCGTTTTTGCCCAACCTGCTGGGCTTGATTTCGGTTCGGCTGCCGCCGCGCGCGACACCGTACTTCCTCGCCATCGCGCCGACGTTGCTCGCCGCGTTCACCGCGAGCGTGTTCGGCGCGCCCGCGTTCCGGCGGTTCGTGCCCAAGGATAGCGTGCGCTACGCCGTATGCCTCAGCTTCGCGGTCGCGCCGATCGGTCCGATGCTCACCACGTCGAACACGGACTATTCCATCTGGAACGCGCTGACGCTGCTGCTGTGGCTGGTCTTGTTGCCCTTGCCGCGCAACAAGCTGACGAGCGTGCTCTTCGCGTGCGCGTTGAGCGTGCTGATCTGGTCGCACCCGCTGAGCGTCGTTGCGCTCCCGGCAACGCTGGTCTGGCTCTGGCGCGAGCGCGCCTGGTTTCAACGCTGCGTGCATGCCTTGCTCGTCGCCTGCCAGGGAGCGCACGTGTGGCTCGGTACACGGGCGGGGGACGCCTCGTTCGCCAAGGGTGCAGGGCCATGGAAACGACTCGACGAGCTCGCCTCGGTCACCCTCCGTCAGGTGTGTAGAGATGTCGTCGATCACGTGTTTCCGTGGGGGCCGAACGCCGCCTGGTTTCCGTACGCAATGACGCTGCTGATCGCCGTGGCACTGCTCTCGTGTGCGCTGCTGCGCAAAGGTCGAGTAGCGAGCGGCGTGATCTGCGCGTGGCTCGCGTATGCAATCGTGGCGCCGACGGCGCTGATCGTATTCGCGCGGGCAGAGCACGGCATCGCCGCGTCACGCTACCACTACGTGTCGAACACCTTCGCGCAAGCGGCCGTGTGCCTGATCCTCGTGCAGCTCGTGGTCTTGGTCGTGCGTCGCTTGCCCCAGCGCACAGGTGTGGAGCTGCTACCGGCGCTGGCCGCGCTCGCGTATTTCGGCTATCTCGGCGTCTCGACGGAGCGGATCGCTGCCTTCACTGGCGCCAACGCGAGTAATGCCCAAGCGGTGCAGCGCTTCTTCGAGCAGCTGGCCGAGGAAGAGCGCACGCACGGCGGTCACTGCGGCATTCATCTTCGTTGCCAAAAGCACGGCGGCGATTGGTCCTTCGCCATCGATACGCGCGGGAGCTGCGAGAGCAGCGCCGATTCAGCTCGCGATCCCGAGCTCGATCACTAAGAGTGACTTTGGCTGGCCGAGCGCGGGCCGAGGCGGCCTTGCGCCGGTTCGACGAAGGCTTCGCCCAGGTGGCGGCTGCGAAAATCGCCAGGGGTGATGTTGGTCCAGCGCACGAAGGCGTGGTGAAACGCCGAGGGATCGTTGAAGCCGAGGGCGTAAGCGACCTCGGCGATCGCGAGCTCGCGCCGTCGCAGCAGGCGCTCGGCGGCCGCGCGCCGCGTGTTCGCGGCGATTTCAGCGTAACTCGTGCCTTCGTTGCTCAATTCGCGCTGTAGGGTGCGCGTCGACATGCCGAGCTCACCCGCCAGCGTCGTGATGCCCGGGTCGCGGCCCAACTGCAAGGCGGCTTCGACGCGCGCGCTCACGCTCGGCGATTGCGCAACGGCTTTCAGCTCGGGTTCGGCATAGCGCCGCAGTAGCTCGGTGAGCGCATCGTCGCGACCTTTCATCGGCGCGTCCAGCAAGCTCAGATCGAACCAAAGCTGGTCGCACGCGCAGTCGAACTCGGGAGTGATGCCGAAGAGCGAGCGATGAGCCTCGGTTTGCTCGGGGGCGCTGTGTCGAAAGGTCACGCGGCGCAATTTCCAATCCGGGGAAGCGAAGCGTTGGAAGAAGACGTGGCGCGCGCCGAGCAGGTATTCCGCGACGGGCGCGAGCGGCGGGCGCGCGGGCCGCTCGTGCAACGTGAGGCAGGCTTCGTTGCCGCTCGCCTCTAGGGTCCATTCGATGGCGTTGGTGATCAGCGGCAGAAATTCGAACTTGGTGCGCAGCGCGGCTTCGACGGTCCGTGCGTTGCCTTCCAGGTAAGTGATCACATCACAGGTGGTGAGATCCACGTGCTGTGCGGCACGCAGGGCAAACGCCGGGTCGCCAGTGACCTCGAGCAGGCGGCCCCAGACCCCGGCAATTTGCGGCAGCGGCAGGCGCACTTCCCAACCGGTGGTCGCCGGATCGGGCATGGCGAACTCCGCGAAAACGGCGGCTGCGGAAATGCCCAGCTGCTCGAGCGCGAGCGCAATCGGCCGATACAAGCGAACAGCAACCGTGGGAATGAACACCTGCCGAGCCTAACATGGACCAATGACTATTCTCGACCGTGCCAGCGCAAGCTACACGAAATGGTGGCCTACGCGCGGACCTCGCTCGCTTTTCCCTTGCTCATCGTGCTGAGCCTCAGCTGGCTGAACGGCTGTTATACGTACGCCGTCGCCGCCCGCGAGCCGCCGCCCAATAGCCAGCAGGTCGCCATCGACCGCGCGAATCCTCAGACGTCCACGCAGTGGCAGTTTGCCTGGGGGCTATCGAGCGAGCCGGTGTGGTCGCCGCTCGTGTGCAGCAACGACCAGCACGACGCCGCGGGCAATTGCCTGCATGGCACGATAGACCCGTGTCACGGCAAGGGCATCGGCTATTATGAGGTGAACGTGCCCTGGTACCTGCTGCTTCTCACCGGGGCCACGTTGGGCGTGGTCTCCGGCGTACGCACCACGTTCTACTGCGCCACGGGTTCGGGTTCCGGCCCCGGTCCCGGCTCGATTTCGGGACCGCACTAGGGGTTTCTGTCAGGAGTTATCGATGCCAGAGCCGATGATCGATGTTCGTCCCGACCACACCTGGGACAACTGGCACTCCTCGAGCGGTGTCGGGGGAAAGGTGGCCAAGTTTTTCATTCCCTGGAACGACTGGGACGACAATTCGCCCTCGCCCGCGGGCAAACCCTTTGTTCCCGGGCTCGCCGGCTTGAAATCCATCGTTCGCCAAGCGGAGGCAGCGGGCAAGCGCGTGCGTGCGGCCGGCTCTGGTTGGTCCTTGTCCAACGTGGCCTTCGTGCCCGACTACTTGATCGACACCGCGAATCTGTCCGCGCTGCTGATCGGCTTCGGCCCCGCGTACGTGGCACCCGCCGAGCAGGCGGACAGTGAGCGCTTCGTCTTTGCTCAGTGCGGCGCGCAAATCAAAACCATCAACGAAGAGCTGGCCAAGCACGGCCTGGCGCTGCCCACCTCCGGTGCCAGCAACGGCCAAACCATCGCCGGCGCCATGTCCACCGGCACGCATGGCTCGGCGATCAGCGTCGGTTCCATTCCGGATTTCATCCTCGGTCTGCACATCGTGGCCGAGGGTGGGCAGGACTATTGGATCGAGCCCGCGTCCCGACCGAAAATGTCGGATCGTTTCGTCGACTGGCTCGGTGCCACCCTGATCCGCGACGATGATCTGTTTCATTCCGCGCTGGTCGGCTTCGGCAGCTTCGGGTTGATCCACGGCGTCGTGTTCAAAGCCGAGCCGCTGTACGTGCTCGAGATGTTCGTCCAGCAGCTCGACTATCAGCGCGTCGTTCCAGCCGTGACCACGCTCGACATGCGCGGCCTCGGGTTGCCGGGTGGTGACGAGCTGCCGTTTCACTTCGAGGTCTTGTTCAACCCGTACCGGCGCGCCGCTGGGCAAAAGGGCGCATTCATGCGGATCATGTACAAGCGCCCGTACGTCGCGCCGGGGCCGAAGCCGTTGCCGACCGACGGAGCCAGCATTCGCGGCCGTGATCTGGTCAGCATCGCCGGGCTCTTTTCTGCTCTTTTGCCCAGCTCTGCGATCGGCGCCTTCTTGCAAACCCAGCTGGAGGAGTCGGTGGCGCCCACCGCGCCTGCGACCCTGCCGCTGCTGCCGGGCGTGGCGTTCGGCGATTGTCATCCGACCGGCGGTGGAACCAGCGTCGAAATCGGCGTCCCGATCAACCGCGTCGCGGATGCCTTGAACACGGTTTGGTCCGTGACCGATAGCCATCCGTTTGGTGCACCGGTTTGCGTGCGTTACGTCAAAGCCTCCGATGCGCTGCTCGCCTTCACCCACTTTCCTCCGATCACCTGCACGATCGAAATGCCCGGCGTCGACTCCAGCACCGCCCGTGCCGCGCACGAAGCGATGTTCGCCGCGTTCAACGCTGCCGGCATCCCGCACACGTTTCATTGGGGTCAGCGCCTACCCGAGAACCCTCAGACCGTCATCGCCGGGTTCGGCCCCGAGCGCGTGAATCGCTGGCTCGCCGCGCGACGCGGCTTCCTGAAAACCGCCGCCGGACGCAGAATGTTCTCGAACCCGCTGCTCGAAGCCTGCGGGCTTTCGACCTGACCCGCGGCCGCCGTCCGTTCCACCCTGTGGTTGGGGGTGAGGAGAGGGGCGCTCCCAGGCCAGCAACGCAGCTCGAAAAGCGAAGGCGTTCCCGCGCGCCGCGCAGGCGCTGGGCACGCTCGGGAACCGTGCTAAGCCCTGAGCTATATGCAAAGTAATGCGCAGCGTGCGCTGCTCGGATTCGGAATGCTCGTGCTGCTCGCCGCCTGCGATGTCGGAAGTACCTCGGCGCCCGGGGACAGCCCAGCCACGGCTGGAGCGGGCGCGGGCGCGAACGTCGGACAGGCCGGCGCGAGCGCGGCGGGCGGCGTGGCCAACTCCGGTAGCGCCGGCGGAGGCACGGCGGGCGAATCGGCGCAACCTGCCGATTCCGCGAAAGTGGCGGCAGCGAACATGGGCAAAGGCTTCAACCTCGGGCAAATGTTCGAGAGCACCCAGCATCCACCGACGCTGGCGGCGGCCAGCGCGAAGATCGACGCCTACTACGCCAAGGGCTTTCGCACGGTGCGCATCCCGGTGACCTGGACCGAGCAGACCAACGGCGACACCCTGGTCAACGACCCGGCCGTGGGCGATGTCAATCGCGCGCATCCGCGCCTGGCCGTGATCTCGCAAGTGATCGATCATGCGCTGTCACTGCCGGGCATGTTCGTGATCTTGAACGCCCACCATGAGGTCGCACTGAAAACCGAGAGCCGCGCCGCAGTGCTGGAACGGCTGTGGGCGGACCTGTCCGAGATCTTCGCACAGCGCAGCCACCACCTGCTGTTCGAGATCCTGAACGAGCCTCATCGCAGCGACAGCACCCCCATGCCCGCGGCGGATCTACGCAACATGACCGCCAAGGCCTACGCCAAAATCCGCGCGGTCGATCCCGCGCGCATCGTCGTCATCGGCGGCAACCAGTGGTTCGCAGCGGGCGAGGTGCCCAAGATCTGGACCGATCTGAACGGCGTGGGTGGTGGCAACGATCCGTACGTGATGGCCACGTTCCATCACTACGACCCTTGGACCTTTTGCGGCGACAGCCAAGGCACCTATGACGACGCGTGGACCGAGGCGAACATCAGCCAGCCCATGGACACCATGCTCAACTGGGCCAATTCGGTGGGCCATGGCATGCCCGTCTTCATCGGTGAGTGGGGCGTCGCGTGGGGCAGTCGCTACGACCAGCTTTCGTGCAACAACATTCGGCTTTGGTACCAAAAGCTGAGCTCGGCGTTCGCCACCCCGCGCGGCATCCCGACCACCGTCTGGGACGACGGCGGCTGGTTCAAAATCTACGACCACGACACGGACGCGTTCGCAAACAATCTGATCGATTGCATCTCCGGCAGCTGCGATTGGGAAGGCACGGAGCGCTTCAACGCCGGCTGCCTGTGATGGGCTCGGCTTTGAATCATGAGCTCGAGCTCATGGGCCCTGGACGCGAGAGCATTCGCGCAGGACGACCCTGGAGCAAGCGTTGTCGAGCGCCTTTTTGGCTTGTGCGGGCGTGAGATCAGCGAGGCGATAGCTCGCCAGGTTTCGCCCCTGGCACGGAGGCTCGCGGTTCAACGGGCCAGACAGTTGCGGATACAGTGGGGCATTCGAAGCCCCCGTGACGAAACAAGTATGCCCGTCAACAGGACGACCGACGGAGTCAGCAGGGCTCAGCGTGGACTTTTCGCTCGCCTCCGGAGCACACGAACACAGCGGATCACCTGCCGGGCAATCACACCGGTGCGAAGCTGAAGAGCCGGACCGGCTGACACCACCACCGCTCGACTTGCCTGGACGGGCTGGCTGGGGCGCCTGCTGCTCCTCAGCGCGCTCCGCAAGCTCGGGGGGAGGAGGCGGACGCCACCGCGAGCGGTCGAATGACGTTCCAGTGGGCGGCGTCGTTTCAGGCGAAGAAGTGGCCTGAGTTGCGCTCGGCAAGATCCGATGCTGAAGCCCCACCCACAGCAGCAGCGCCGAGATGGCGACGACGGGCGCAAGCAGCTTGGAACCCAAGCGCGCCAGTCGCTCGCTCGCCGGGAGTCGATCAGCGTCGGCCGCGGGGGGCGCGGCGGGTGCGGTGCCGGCGCCGCCAAAGGCAGAAAAGTGCAGGCGCTTCAGGGTGTCTGGCGGATCCGGCATTGGGCGCTCCCAGTACACGGGACGAATGTTGACTCCTTTTTCGAGCGCGTACTCCCACTCGCGTCGACAGAACTCCGAAGCTCGGGAGCGGCTGGACCAAAACAATTGAAACACGTCGGCTTGGTCAATCAAACGTTCGAGCGCCTGGCTCCAGATCTCGCCCGCCCGCAAATCCTTGACGTCGATCAGGTAGCGATCACCGAACGCGCTGACCACCGCCTCGAAGTCCGAGACGATGCGAGCGTCGGCATGCGAATACGAGGCAAAGATCTTGCGGTAAGCTCTGCCTCTCTCTTGCGCGAGGGGATCGGCGTCGGTGGCATCGCTCTTTTGCAGCTTGAAGGCCATGCCGACCTCGGCGAGCAGCACACTGCCGAGGTACGCGCTCAATCGGCCCCGCAGGGTCGTTCCCGCACGGCCGGCCTGTGCGCGCAGTTGGAAGGACTCGTCGTGAACGTCGGTGCACCAGGCGAAGCTGCGTGACGGCGGATTGAACTCGATGCCCTCTACCTCGGGCACCAAGTTGATCTGTCCGCCTTCGGGCAACCCGGCCAGGGAGTCCTCGGTCGCCGAGCGGTAGGCGGTGATTTGCTCCCCCAGCGCGGCTCTTGCCAAGCGTCGCACTTCGGCAATGGGATCGAGCGAATCCTCGCCCGGGCGGCGCTCGGCCAGATGCACGAATGCCAGCAGGCGATACCAGCGCCCGCTCACGATCGACTTCGGCCGAAAGACCGTCACTTGCACCTCTTCGTCGAAGCGAGGTGGCAAATCGCGCACGATGGGAGCCGGTCCGCTCACTGCTCGCGCGAGCGGGGTGAGGGCTGCCATGAGCTCACGTCGACTGTGAAACCGCTGCTGCGGTGGCGCATCGAGCAGACGCTCGACGATCGAGGCAAGCTCGCGCGAAGCGACGATATTCGCCTGTCCGACCAGTGTGCCGAGCAACACTCCCAGCACATCCAACTCGCGCAACGTCGACCGGTCGCCTTCCTCGACCTCACTTGCAGTCGAAGAGTCGAGCAAGCCAACCGGCAAAACTCGACATTCCCAATCTCCGTGCGGATCGCGCCGCAGCAATAGCCAATCCGCGGCGGCAGAGAGGGCTCGGTACAGCCGGTGCGCATCGCCGGCTTGCTCGAGATCGCGAAGCAACTGCAAGAGCAGGCGTGCGGCCGCCGCCGGCGCGAACGGTCCGTCTCGCGCGAGCACTCGCCCCAGACTTTCGCCCTCAACCGCCGCGACCACCAGGTACACCTCGCCGGCATTGCGCACGAGCTTTTCGAGTGGCGGAAAGCAGGTGAAAGTGCTCGCGCTCAGCCAATCCAAGTCGGGCAATGCCACATTCGACGGCATGGGCACCGTGATCAGCGTCACCCCCGTGCCACGATCGAGCTCGACCGCGTCATAGGCGACGGCACCCTGCGCGGAGCACAAGACGCGGCGTAAATCATAGCCAGCGACTCGCTGTTCGAGCTGGCCGCGCAGAGGTTCGGCTGCGTCTGCCATTACCAAATCGTCGGCCCTCCGCCAGCCGGCGCGCAATAGTCATTTGCAGTTTTTGGGTCGCGGCGGATCCCGCCAGAGCCGGTCTCGATGCTTGGACTCGGGGGTGCACCTTCGTCGCATCCGTCACTGGCCTTCAGTGGCCGCCGTCACTCGCCTTCACTGGCGACGGTCGGGACGGGTGGAACCAGAAATGCTCCCGTTCACGCAGCGTGGCGAAGCGTCACTCGTGGTGCTTAATGACAATTCGGCGCAACGCGGCAACGTTGTGGCACAAACGACAAATGGCGCGTTTGAGCGGGGTTTTTGGGGATTCAGTGGGGCGTCGCGCGCTGTGCACGCGGTTTGCACAACACGACGCACATGACATTGCTTCGCTTGCTTCTGCCTGCGCTCTTGGCCTTCGCGTGCTCGGCCAGCCCAAACGATGCGCGCTTCGAGTCCACGGAACAAGCGGGGACCAGCTCTACGCCGCAGAGTGTCGCCGACTCGAAAAGCGATCCTCGGCGGAGCGCCGGTAGCGAGAGCACTGTCGGCGGCGCTGCAGACACGGACTCAGCCCCGACCGATGACAGTGTGAGCTCGGGTGCTCAGGGCGTTGCTGGCGCGGACTCGGCTGGGACGGATTCGCCTCCACGCGAAACGTGCGACCTGGGCGGGAGCTGCCTCAGTGATTGTGAAGACCGCAGCGTGACCTGCGGCGTCGCGCCCAGCAACGTCGCTTGCGAGTTCCAAGGTTTCACCGGCGCCACTGCAGAGGTCTCCTGCAATCGGCGGGTGGTGATCGGCACGGCTTGCTGCGGTGCCTGTGGCTGCGTTCCGGTGGAAGTCTATTTCGACGGAACGGACTGCTGGCAGGGCATTCCAGAATGCAAAGAAGGCGTGTTCTCCAATCGCATGTTGTTCCCCCACGAACCGACCACGCCGAACCCTTCCTTCACGTTGCCCACGGACGTGTTCGGCTCTTTCTACCTGGGCACTGGCGGCTTCGCTGGGCTCGATGAGCAAAGCAGCGCGGGAACGGGGAGCGGCGGAACGGGTGGCAGCGGCGAGTGGGCAAGCGCGGGCAGCATTGGCTACGCCGGTGGCAGGCACTATGGACTCGGGCCGCTCGCCGGAGCGGGCGCGGTCCTCAACCTGGCGGGTGCTAGTGGCGGAGGTGCCGGTGGCGGAGCGGGCGCCGTGGTCGACGTTGGAGGTGCCGGCGGAGCGGGCGCGGTTGTCAACGTTGGAGGTAGCGGCGGAGCGGGCGCTGCGGTCGACGCTGGCGTTGGTGGCGGAGCCGGCGCCGTCGACGCGGCGGGTGGCTGGGGCGGCGCTGCCGTCAACCTCGAGGGTAACAGCGGAGCGAACGCAGCCGGCGGTGCGGGCGCTTTCTGAGCACGCGCGGCTCACTCGAGCTTCAGATCGTCGACGATGAGCGCACCCGGTGAGAGGCAGGGACCGCCTACGCACGCGTCGGCAGCCACGCGCAGCGCCACGTCGCTGCCATCGCCCATGAGCGTCATTTCGACCGAGTGCGGCGGGGACGCCGTCGTCCAGATCGCGTGGGTCGTCGCCAGCGTACCGGTCTCGCCCACCTGAACGTGCTGGCTGCGCTGCGTGCTGCCGATCACTGCAGCTTGAAAGTCGAGGAATGCCCCGATGGTGCTCGCTTGGCTCAGATCGACGACGCGCGCCGTCACTTTGGTCTCCGCGCCGGTTCGCTTCAAGTGAAGAATGGCGCTGCTCCCTGGCGGCAAGAACAAGGCTCGGCCACCGCTCGGGATCGGGAGCCCACTATCGACATCGATCCAGGAGGCACCAGCGAGCGTCGCGTTCGGCTGTGTTTCGAAGCCATCCTGCGCGAAGGTCCCGGGATCAGTCATCGTGGTCAGCTCGGCCGTACTCAAATCGAGCGCTAGCTCTGCAAAATCTTGGGCAACGCCGCTGAGCTTCCACTTGCCGGAGAAGGGCAACACCGTCAGGCTGAAGAGCTCGCTGTCTGCGTCGATGTCGAGCGGCAGCACGCTGCTGCCGGTGAGGGTCAAAGATCCGTGCACGGCTTCAGTCGGCGTGATCGTCAGACGCTCGATAGGGGCCAAGTTCTTGGGCACGCGAAGCCCGGGTGGAGTTTGATCGGGCTTTCCCGAGACGTTCACGCTCACGGCTTTGCTGTAATAGCAATCGCCGCAGCTCACCTCCAGCTGGCCCGAACCGCTGCCTTCGAGTCGATCCAGGACCCCATCCTGATCGTCATCGAAAGCGCGCAGGCTCAGCTCGCGAAACACGAGTGCCGTCTCCGGCAAGCGGTCGACGAGCGAGAAGCGGAGGCCGGAAGGCGGCGTGATCACGCTCGCGCTCAGGCCGCTCTTTTGCGTGAGAGAAAATAAGCTCTGCTTGCCATCTCGCGAGAGCCTCGAGACATTGCCGAGGTACAAGCTCGCAGCGAAGGGCGCGGGTGCCGGATCCGAACCTTGCGTGAAGTTTGCGGTCAAGATCACATCCCAAGCACTCGGAGTGAGCGATGCCTCGTTGGCTGCGTCACCGCCGACACCGCCGTCGCCGATCACGCCGCTTCCGGCTTCACCGCCGTCGCCCATGCCGCCGTAGCCCGCGCCGCCGTAGCCCGCGCCGCCGTTGCTCACTCCGCCGTTGCTCACTCCGCCATAGCCCGCGCCGGCGTCGTTCACACCGCTGTTGCTCACTCCGCCATAGCCCGCACTCGGTTGGCCCCCGTGGTCAGTGCCTCCGCCCGCGCCGCCCGCGCCGTATGCATTCGGCTCCTGGAGCGCTTTTCCTGCGCAGCCGAGCAACGCACGCGTCGTGATCGTCAGCAACGCCACCCCAAAAAACAAGCGAAGATTCATGCTGAGTGCATATAGCAGACCAGCATCACGAAAGAGCTCGACCCGGGCACGCCTGCTCTGCGCCAAACGCCCACATGGTCTCGATGCGCCGACTCCCGTACCGGCTGCGCGCAAAAACCGTAGCGCCCGGGCAAACTCACCTTGCAATCACGCGCTCATCGGCCGACTATTGAGTCGTTGGCATTCAACGCCAGCAACTGGCAGGGGTGGACTAGTGCTTGTCCCGCGGCTCGTTCGCCTCGCCTTCGAGGAACCCGTGACGACAAAACACAACAAAATGTCGGTCCAAAGCCGAATGTTCCACAGCATCGTTCTGATGGGCAGCGGCCTATCGCTCGGTTGCGGTGGCGTCGCACGGCTCGAAGGCGGAAGCCCAGCCGCAGCCGGAAGCTCATCGACCAGCCTCGGCGGTGCGGGCAGTTCGAGTGCCGGCGGTCCCAGCGCCGGCGCTGCGGGCGGATCGCTGGGCGCGGGTAGCCCAAACTCCGCTGGGCCCATCATCGTGGCAGGCAGCACGGGCGGAGTGCCGAGCGCGGGAAATGCGGCTGACTTCGTGAGCCCTTTGCCCTGTCCGCCGGCCCAATGGAGCTGCGCATCAGGAGTTGTCTGTCCCCCTATCGGCGGGTTCCAATTGGGGACGGTCACGGACTGCAAGTGCGACCCGACTCGACCGGCCACTGCGGCTGACTGCGATCCGGGGTTGATGTTCGTCTGCATGGCGGCCGAGCGCGACGCCGAAGGGAATCGCTTCGACGAAGCGATTCCCTTTGGCTGCATGTGTAAACCGCGTTCGCCTTCCCAACCCGAAGATTGCCGCTATCCATGTGACCAGGCGTATATGATCCCGCGGCCTTACTGCTACCTCACAGAGCCCGTCGCGAGCGAGCAAGACCCCAGCGCGCTGTGCGTGTGCGCGGAGATCATCTTGAAATAGGCCAATCCACGCGCGCCGCTGGCTGGGCCACCAATCAAGTTTGAATTTGTGATGGTCACGAATGTCGGCTCGTTCCGGCACAGCCTTCGGCGTCGCGCTGCGACGCACTTTGCGCTGCCCGGTTGGGGGAAGCCATGGCGGGCAGCGCCGAGCAAAGTGAGCCCGCGGCTGGCTGCCAACATGGATGACGCGTTTCATTCGCCGCGAAACATCCGCTAGGGTAGCATGGTCGAAGTGACCAACATTCGGCACTCTCGGGGGGGCTCGGGGCGCGTTTTCGAGAGGGTGCGCGCTGGCATGCTTGCGCCGCTTCTGACGCTGGTGCTGACGCACTGCGGGGGGCGCGCCAGCGGCACTAGCCAATCTGCCAATGCTGGGTCGAGCGCGGCAGGTGAGGCCGCAAGCGAAGCGACGGCAACGAGCGGCTCCAGCGGCCTCGCCGGCGGCGCAGCACCAGACCTTTCGCCGGGCGACCACACCATCATCGTCGATGCTGACGCTGGCACCCCCATCTGCAACTCCCTCGGCGATACCATTATTGTCACGCCGCGCATCACTTGGGACAATCCGCCAACCCCGCAGGGTGGAATGATCGCCAACGGCTTCTACTATTTGAGCAAGCGCGAAGACTACGTGGGGCTTGCCGCTGTCAGCAATGCACGCCCGGGCGCGGCGAGCGCAGCGCTCGTCATCTCGGAAAGCACCGGCGGCAGCGCCCAGGCGCAACTCCGTTGGATGGATGTGATAGGAGAGTTGCCGTACCCGGTCCGTTTGAGTGAGGCGATCACCCTCAGAGGGACATCCTACGACTACACCGTGACTTGTGGCCTGCCGGCAGCCTCCGGATCCATGTCCTTTACGGCCACGCCGAACCAGCTGCTCTGGATCTACCCAGACTCTGATGGGGGTACGATGGTCGACACCTTCCAGCGCCAATAGCGCCCCGTCTCGTGAGATAACCCGGGGCATGCAGAGATCGTTCGGGGCCGCGCTGGGTGCAATAGTGATGTCGGTTGTGCTCGGAGGAACGGTCGCTTGTGCCGGCCGACCCAGCGAGCCGGCCAAGTCCGTGGCCCCGAGCCCGCTTTCGGTCGCCGTTCCTCCGCCCGGCGCAGCTGAGGCGCCGCGCCCGGACGAGGTGCTCGCGGCCAAGGACTTGGCGCGCCAGTTCGAGCAGCGGTTGCAGGCGCGCTTTCCAGATCTGAGTGGCAAGTTCGTGTCGATCGAAATGGGCATGCACCTGACCGACGTGATGGATGCGGACGTCGATGCGGCGGAGACATTTGCCGTGACCGCCTCGACCGACCGCACCGCGCGCGTCTGGTCGTTGCGCGACGGCAAGCAATTGGCGGTGTTGCGTGTGCCGCAGTTGGGGATCGCCGCCGAGCTGAACACGGTCGCCGTCGCGCCCGCGGGCGACCGTGTTGCGCTAGCCGGATACGACGGCGGCGTGTACGTGTTCGATACCTCGAATTGGCATTTGTCGGCGCAGATCCCGCTGCTGCGCAAGACCGTCCATACGCTGCGCTATTCGCGCGATGGTAAGCGGCTTGCGCTTGGCGGTCATGGCCGTGGCGGACTAAAGATTTACGAAACCTCGCACTATCAGCTGATCTTCGAAGACGGCGACTTCGACGCGGACATTTATGGGCTCGCGTTCGACGCGGCGGGCGTACTGGCGGTGACCTCTTGGGATCACTCGGTGCGACTTTACTCGCCGCAACATCGGTTGCTGGCCAAGAAGGTGTTTCCGAACCGGCCGTATCGCGTGGCGTTCGATCCGGCGCGTAAACGCCTGCTCGTCGGTTTCAGTGATGGCGCGATCGCGCGCGTGCTGAAGGTGCCCTCGCTCGACACCGAGCGCGAGCTCGAGCCGCCCGCGGGGTCGAGCTCCTCTCTGGGAGCGGTCGCGTTCGCCACGGACGGTTCCGAGATTTTCGCCAGCGGTCGCTACAATCAAGCCGATGGTCGTAAGCCGATTCTGCGCTGGAAAGCCGATTTCACGCCGCTCGAACCTTGGTTTCTGCCCCAAAACACGCCCGAATGTCTGCGCGGCATCTCGGGTGGCAAGCTGCTGTTGACCGCGCAAGATCCGCTGGTCGCGCTGTTCGAGCCGAGCGGTTCACTCGTCTGGTCCGCCCTCAACCGCGTGCCCGCCTTTGGCAAACAACCCGCAGCCCATTTTCATGCTTCGCGTGACGCTTCCCTGGTGGAATTCGATTGGGGCCGCGGCAGCGAGCGCGCGGCCTTCGACATTCGCCACCCCGCGCTGCTCGAAGCCGACCCCCGACGCGGGCTGACCCCTGCGACCACGCAAAGCTCGCGCATCGACGTACAACGTTGGGAGAACCAGCTAGATCCCACGCTGGCCGGGCAACGCCTCGACGTGCAACGCTTCGAGGTTTGTCGCTCGCTCGCCATTTCTGGTCAAAGCTTCCTGCTGGGCTGTGAGTGGGACGCCTACGCTTTCGACGAATCCGGCCAGCGCCTGTGGAAGCGCGGCACCGACGGCTCCGCGCGCGGTGCGTTCCTCAGCGAAAACGGCCAGCTCGGCGTGCTCGCGCTGGACGACGGCAGCCTGCGCTGGCTAAACGCGGCTACCGGTGACGAATTGGTGAATGTCGCCTTCGTCGGCAGCGAGCGCGATTGGGTCGCCTGGACCCCCGAGGGATTCTATGTCGGCACGCCGCGCGGCGAGCACGCGGTTGGACTCAGCGTGCTGCGCAGCGCTGGCAGCGTCGAGTTCGTTCCGCTCGAG
>DASSMT010000216.1:0-10268 GCA_035688655.1 Polyangiaceae bacterium
GTTCTGACGAATCCGCTCTTTGCGAACCAGAAAGCGAGCAGTGTGGTCGTCCGGGGCAACGTGATCGTCGCTGGGTTCCTCGACACGGTGGGGCTCGTTCGCAGCAGCGATCTCGGCGCCCACTGGACGCGCATCTCGGCGGGTGGGGTTGGCTTACCTGCCGGCGCGATCGACGACCTGACCGAAGATATTCAGAACGCCAATCGATTGTATTTGACCTCGAGCCGCGTCGGCGTGTTCCGCAGCGACGACCTCGGCCAACATTGGCTGAATATCTCGCAAAACGATACGAGTGAAACGGGCCTGAACACCAACATCGTGAACTTCGCCAACGGGGCCAAGGTGCGAGTGAGCCAAGATGGTCGCGCGTACGTGGCGATCGTCGGGTTACCAAACCACAATGGCAGCGAATTCGTCACCTATGTCGGTTATACCGGCGATGGCGGCGCGCACTGGACGAGCATGGATCCCCCGTATCTCGGGGCGCGGGGCAAGCCGTATTTCCACTTCTCCCTGGCCGTCGATCGCACGAACTCGAGCTTCGTGTACGTCGGAGGCGTTGACGACCCCATCCGGGGCCGTGCCTACATCGCGCCGGGCAACGGGCAACAATGGGAGTCGATGGTCACGACTACGCCGCACGCCACGTGGCCGCACGTCGATGCGCGCAACATGGTCATCGACGCCAATCTGAACCTGATCGAGGCCTCCGACGGAGGGATCTTCCGGCGCACCCGGCCAAGTGAAAGCACCACTGATTGGGCCAGCATGGCGGGGAACCTGCAAACCACAGAGATCTATAGCATCGCCTATGATCCAGTTGCGCGCGTGCTCTTGGCTGGCACGCAAGACAACGGGACCGTCTATCAGAATGGGACCAACCAGCTGGCGTGGAACACCTTCCTGCCGGACGACGGGGCGGACGTTCAAGTCGACACCATCACACGTCCAGGTTTCTCCGTTCGCTACTCGAGCGGGCAATTTTTGATGGAGTTTACCCGTTCGGTTTGGAATTCCAGCAACGTTTTGCAGTCAGAGGCAACGCCAGCACTCACCACGGCAGACGGCTCTTATTTCCAAGCACAATTCCTGTCGCCGCTCGCGATCAACGCCGTGAATGGCAACCGCATTTTGATCGGAGCAGCCGACGCTGTCTGGGAATCGTTCAATCAGGGAGATTTGATCGGCTCGCTCAGCGCCGGCGCGAACGCGACGGCACTCGTCTACGGTCATCCGAACAATGCGGACGTCATCTACGCCGCGGCCGGTGGGCAAATCTACATGAGACCGCTGGCGCGCGCGCCGCTGTTTTCCACGACACCGATCCCCAATTGCAACGCCAAAGACGTCGTGATGGACGCCGCTGATTGGCGCGTCGCCTATGCGCTGTGCGATTCGGCCATCTACCGAACGTCGAACACGGGTGACACCTGGACGAGCATCACGGGTAATCTCTTCAGCCTCAGCCCGAACCCCGGCACGCTGCGCAAGGTGCGCTTCATCTCCGGCGTTTCCAAGTCCTATGTTGCAGTCGGCGCCGATCGCGGCGTGTTCGTTGCGGCAACGAATGCGCTCGGCAGCTGGAGTAAAGTCGGCAGCAACCTGCCCATCGCGCCCGTGCTTGCGATGCAATACAGCAGAGCCCAAGACATCCTGGCGGTGGGCACCTTGGGCCGTGGCGCGTGGAGCGTCACCGGTCTCGGCGGCCCGTAAAAACCGCGCGGGACGGCGGCGATGAACGCAATCCTCTCGTTCTCGATGAGCGGCCACGAGCCAGTCCGTCAGTCGCTCGTGGCGCTCGTGGTGCTCGTGTCGCTCTGCACCATTGTGGTTGGCAGCGGCGCTTGCAATGTTCACAGCGCCCCAGAGCCCGAAAAGGTCCAGCTTCAGCGGGCGTCATCCGACTCGACGCCCACTGAATCGGCGTGCGTCAGTGGTACCTCCCGCGAGTGGCTGAAGGACGGCGGTTGCGTGCACGTGCAACGGTGTCCGGGAGTCTCGACACAACCCTGTCAGACCAGCTGTGAAACATTTCCGGTCCAATGCGGGGAGTGCCCAACCTGTGCTTGCCTCGGCCAGGCGCTCTGCGGGTCCGCCCGCGCAAGGGCGTCTTGCCAGGGGCGACAGCTTCGTTGCGCTCTGCCCTAAGCCCGCTTCAGGACTGATTGTTCCTTTACAGCGTTCGCTCGACCCGAGTCGCGCCCACTGCCTGGCACAGCTGGCACAGCGTTTTTCGGCCTTAGCGGTGCCGAGCCCCGCGGCACGAAGCTTGCTCAATGAGCTCGCATGGCAATGAGAGTGCACGGGGAGGGACGAGGAAGGGCCGTGGGCGCGTTCGCCGCGTTCGGCGCGTTGACGGCGAGCCTGCTTGGAGCTGGTTGTGCGAGCGCCGGGGGCGAGAATATCTGGGATTCGTCCAGTCAGCGCATCGAGGTGCAGTGCGGCTCGTTCTTCGAAGGCGCGACGGCGTTTCGCGCCGATCGCAGTGAGCTCACGAGCGAGCAATTGAGCCTGCTGGATCGCGTGGAGACCGTCGACGGCAATGATCGATGCGTGGAAGACGCACGGAGCTGCCATGTCACCGTCACCGCCCGCAATGGCGCCAAGCGTGACTACTTAGCGACGCAGGACGACGCGACTTGCGGCAGCGCTAGAGACTACATCCGCTATGCGAGCTTCGAGCCGTTCATAGAGAGTCTGCATTGTCAGTACAGCAAGCAGGAGGACCAGAGCCCGGTAGCCGCCGACCCCCTCTGCTTGCAAGGTATGTTCAGCCCAAGCGGAGGCACCACCGTGCATCGATTGTTGCATGTCGAGGAACGGTCCCGGAGCTACCACGTCGAGCTCGACCACTGCATCGAGCCCAACCGCCTGAGCCAAATCTCGATGGAGCTCGAGGTCGACGGAGAACTCATCGCGGGTGCGGCACCTGCGTCACCGGGTGAAGACGAAGCATGCCTGGCGCTGGATTTCACTCCGAACACAGCCGGCGAATTCGATCTGGTCGTGACGACGACCTCCAGCTTCCTACCCGCTGGCGACTACTACCTGCAATTTCGCTGAGCACGCTGCAACCGCATTGCGCCCGCCCAACCCCGAGAAAACCCCGTCCAAAGCGGGACTTGCGCGAGCGGTTCGAGCAATGCGGGGCCGCGTATGTGCCGTTGTCAACGGTGAGTGACCACAATGCTCTCTCGCGGCTTGCCCCAACCGAGTCCAAGCAAGAAAGTGACGGTCGGAGCCCAGGTGTGTTCGGAGCGAGAGGTATCGTTCATATCCCAGACGGTCCGCTTGAGCTTGTACACCGGTAGGCTGGCGTTGGTCTCGAAGAACATTCGTACGGTGCTCGCCCGAAACAACTCATAGCCCAAGCTGAGCTCCCCCTGAAGACCGCCTCCGCTCCACTCAGCGGAGTTTTCCGGGGTAATGCGGGTGGTGCCAAAACCGAGCCCCGCGCCGAGATACGGAGTGTAGTTGGAGTAAGGATTGAAGAAGTAGTCACCCCCGAGCTTGATCCACGAGCCGCCGATGCCATCGAAATGATTTCCGCTTTGATAAAGCGTGAGATTGAAGAACGAGAGGTCGATTCCGAAGCGATCGAACTCCCAGCGCCGTCCAAACCCGAAGCTCGCGCCGCCGTGGTAACCGTCGACCACGGTGCCCCCATAGCCGAGTCGCGCATACCAGATGGCGTCGGCTGCGACTCGGTTGTTCACTGTCTGCGTGTCGGTCACGTTGCGACGATCGATGGCCGTGCTTTCGGCGCTGATTGCGGCGCCGGTCAGCAGGGACTTGACGATCTGGCTGTACATCGCGGGCACGTCTTCGATTTGGCGCACCGTTTCGTGACGCGTCCCACGCGGACTGTGAACCGTCACGGTGACGTCGGAGCCGAGCCGCACGTGATGAATGGTCCAGGTCTCGGTGCAGTTGTCACGAGCGACGGCGATGTGGTTGTCACTCAGCGCGTCTTCGAAGAGCGTGAGCGCCGCGCTGCGTTCAGCTGGGCTCAAGCCGTCCCTCGCTTCATCGATTTGAACGCAGGTTTCTGCGTGCGCGACGACGGGGCAAGCGAGCAAGACGACAGCGACGAGTGCGTTCGCTGCACCCTTGCGCGGGAACGAAAGAGTGCGCCCCACCCAACCGATTCGATTCTGAATTGTCATTTGAAGCTCTCGGTCCAGCTTGAGCAAGGGACGTACCAGAATCGGGACTTGCCGAGCCGGGCCCGACTGATCCCTTTCTGAGGCGTGAGCACGCGGTAAGGAGCGCTCAGCCAGCGAGTTCGACTCGGAGCGACCGACCGAGCGCCGCGGGCTCCTGTGAACCGGCGGCTGTTGCTTTCGGACAACACCCCGCGTCGCACGCAACGGTGCGGCGTTCGTTCCCGGCGGCGTGTTCGTCCCCCAACTGGCGCTGTTCGCGGGCTTGTGCTTTGCCGTCTCGGGCCCTTATCAGGGCAAATGTCTGCAGGAGCTAAACCAACCGAGACGGGCACGTCGGGCTGGAAAGACCGGGAGCTTCGCGGTGCCTTTGCGGCGCGACTCCGCGGCTGGTTGCTTTCCGAAACTTGGTCAGGATTTCTTGGCCAAGCGCAAGCTGCGGTTCGCTGATCGCTCGCGTCAGCCAATGATCTTTTTCCCGAAGCGAAGGCTTCTTCAACCAAGCCTTGGCCGCGCCGCTGTCGTCCTTCAGCGGCGCGCTACCTTCGGCAGCAGCGCGGATCGAGGATGGTTCAAGGCGTAGGAGGTTTGCCAGGGCTTCCTGAGCGATGGTTAGGGTCGCAAGACCGGGTGGAACGCTCGGCTCCTTGGCACACTCGTCCACTTCGCCACGTTGCGCAGCGCTGAGCCAGGCCAGGTAGCTCCATCGGTAATCCCCGAGCATCAGCTCCGTCCTCAACGGTACTGGTGAGCTCCGAGTGAGCCCGAGTTTGGCGCCGGTGGCCGCGAGTCAGAACCGTACACCGCCCATGAGGCCCACATAAAAGAGATCGTGCTCCATTACCCAATACTTGGTCTGAAGTCCGAACTCGAAGTTGTGGTACTGCCAAAGCAGCACGAGCCGGGGACCGAGGTACTGCCGCACCCCCGGTGCAGCGCCTTCGAAGTTATGGCTGTCGTACGAATACCAGCTTAATCCCGTAGCGAGGTCAGCCCGCAACCGGAACGAGGGCAACAAAAAGTCCCACCCGAGCGAGCCCCCAAAAGTAAAGCTCGCGTGATAAATCGTCTCGACAGTTTCCCCCCTCGAGTTCTTTTCCTCGAGGGTTCGGCCAAACCCGTAACTCGTGTCAGCGCCGAATCGAAATCCGAAGGGAAGAGTGTAGCCGAGGTCCAGGCCGAACGTCGTGGCATAGGGCCCGCGGATTCCGTACCCGACTGTGCCGAGCACGTCAAACCCCTGCACCTTCCTCGCGCTATCAGCTTGCGCGCCGCGCACTCCAACCAGCTGAGCGCAGACGAAGCAACCCAACGCGAAGACGGCCCGACACGCAACCTTGCGCGCAGCGACACTTGGCTTTTTCATATAAGGGCTCAGAGCTAAGCGAAACGCGAGTTTCGGGTCAACGCACGAGTGGTCTCAAGCCACAGGGCTATTCCTCGAAGAGCTCCGCATCCGCGAGAGCGGGACGATCGACGGCAGCATAGTTCAACGGGTCGGAAAGCCCGCCGGCCACAAGCACCTTCCCATTTGGCAGCAAGGTTGCGTTCGGCGCTGCCCCGACCACCGTCATGTTGCCAGTGGCCGTGAATGTCCCCGCTCCTGGATCGTAGCCTTCTGCGGGGCCGACGAGCTGTCCGTCCACGGTGTATTCCACGACGCCGCTGGCGATAAGCACCTTCCCCGTCGGGCAACGTCCCTGAGTCGCCTCCCGGCGAATCAATCATGTGTGTTCGGCACTGGCGAGCGAGTTGGAGCCGTCCCAACTGCCGGCCATGAATACCTTCCCGCTCGCGAGCAGCGTCGCTGTCAGGTTGTACCTCGCCGCAGTCATGCTGTCGGCTGCCGTGAAGGTCCCGGCTTCCGGGTCGTACAGCTCTGCGCTACCGAGCTCGCTCGTGGCGTCGGTGTCGCTGTCATCGAAGCCGCCGGCCACGAGCACCTGCCCATTGGACAAGGCAGTCACCCCAAGGACATCGCGGTATACAGCCCGCGTTGCGCCCCCGCGCAACCATACTTCCGGCGGAATCGGCAAGCTCTCGGTTCCGCGGTTTGCGTTTGCGTTGCGATTCCGCGGTAGGCAACCCGCGTTCCGCCCTAAGCGCGTCGTCGCGAGGCCTAGCCCTAGGACCCCAGGAGTCGTCGACGTCACGCTAGCTTCGGCCCAATGGTTGTCGTCTGAACCGCCGTCCTGCGCCGCGTTGCGCGCGCGGCGCGGGCCGGGGGCCTCGGACGCTCAAACTACCATCCACGCCGCGAGAGATAACCGCCCAATGTCCTCCACGCCCAACGCCTTGAGGTCGAACTGGGGGGTCTCGTCGGCTTTCGGCGAGACAACCACCTTGAGGGAAACAATCTTTCCATCCTTGAACTTGAAGGTGTGGCTACCAGAAACGCTGAATCCGTGCTTGTCCGCCGTTCCAACTTCCGTGGCCCAACCGACGACAACTTTGCCGTCCATCACGCGTACGCGACGCGGCTTGGTCGAAACGATGCCGAGCTCGACGTTGCCGACACTTCCGGCCGGATCGCCTTCCAGACGAAACGGCATGCCATTCGCCCGCAGGCGGTTCCGATACAGAGTGTGGATCGCGTTCCTCCCTTGAAACGTACCGCTGACCGGAGGAGCTCCCGCAAATTCAAAGACGCCGTCCGAATCCCACATGTCGACAAGCTTGTCGACCGCTCCTTCCTTCCCTTGGCGCAGCTCGTTTACGAGCTCGAAGTAAGTCGTGACCAGATCCTCGCCCTTTTCGAATTTCTCCGGTTTCATGTTGCACCTCCTACTTCCGAGTTGGAAAACAACTTCAGTCGCGTACGCGGTTCGGTGCCGCGCTGCAGCCAGCATCTCGGATCCGAACCAAAGGCGTCGCCTGTTCGCGCGAACGCCACCGCTCTACAACCCCCGCAGCGCGCGCGGTGTGAGCACATACCGCACGCGCCTTGCAGCAGACTGCGGTCCTTGAGCGCTCGAATGATGGGTGATTGCGCCCAAATCGTCGCAAAGGGTGCTTCGCGGATGTTTCCCACCGGGATTGGTAGGAGCACGCACGGCAGAACCGTTCCGTCCGCCTGAATGCAACCTTGAGCAACGCCCGCCTGACACCCGATGAAGGAAGTCATGCAAGCCACCTCGGAATCGACCAAGATTTGCTGAGCGAGGTGGGTGACCACTTCGAGTTCGCCACGCATGCGCTCGCGCAAGGCCTGACAGCGAAGAACGATGTCGTGCCACGCGTCGTCCGGAAGCTCTAAGCCGGACGAGCCCCGCCCAGTGGCAACGAACCGCGAAAGGTTCAGCCGTTTCACTCCGATGCTCGCGGCGAGCTCGGCCATCCTTTCGATCTGGTCTGAATTCAGAGTCGTGATGGTGAAACAGACGTGCGTTCGCAGACCCGCCGCGCGTGCAGTGCGTATCGTGCACAGCGCGCGAGCGTAAAGACCCGGCCACCGCCGTAGCTCGTCGTGCGCGGCGCCGACTCCGTCCAGGCTCACCTGGAGTCGACCCAAGCCGAGCTCCGCTAAGGTAGCCGCAGTCTCGGGACGCAGCGAGGAGCCATTGGTCCCGATTCCTACGCTGAGACCGCGACCGCGCGCGTGCGCCAGGATCCGCGGTATGTCGGGCCTCAAAAGCGGCTCCCCGCCCGAAATGGCCAGGTCGACCACTCCGGAAGCCGCGAGCTGGTCACACATGGTGAAGGCCTCGTCCGTGCTGAGCTCGTTCGACAGTTTCCGGGCCGAGTTCGACGAGCAATGCTGACACCGCGCATTGCACAAGTTGGTCGCTAGCCACACCATGTGCAGTGGGAACTGCGGCTGAAATCCTACGGGAAAGTCAGTCATAGTTCACTCCCTTCAGGATTCCGCGGCTCGCGAGGAGCTGGATGAAACCGAGCACGCTCGGCGTCCCATCCGTCGCTGAACCGAATGCGGCCTCGATAGTCGCGACGTCGCGCGTGCCGTCGCACAGTTCGTAGATGTAGTGACCGAGCCTAGATACCAAATGAAGCTCGTCGGTCCTCGAGTTGTAGATGAGAAACCCATCCTCCTGTGGGCGCACGACACAGTCTGGCGAGTGCTCGAATGTTGTAGACGACTCGAATGGCATGGACATGACTCCTCCCTCTGCTCAGACGGGCAGTTCTTCCCCTGCTTGAAGCACCCTCAAGGCACGGCGATCACCTGGCTTGACCCAGCAATGCGGGTCACCGGCTAGTGGATCGCCGCCACTGTAGGCGTAAGCGACGGCGCGACAGCCGCCGCAAGTCTTGAGATGTTCGCACTCACCGCAGTTTCCGGAAATATGGCCCTCGCGCTGCCTGAACTGGAGGAGGAGCTTCGAATTCCGCCAGAGCTCCGAGAAGCAAGCCTCGCGCAAACTACCGATCGCTGTCGGCAGAAAGACGCACGGAGTAACGGTGCCGTCCGGAAGGATCCGCGCGACCAACCTGCCTGCCCCGCAACCCACGTAGTCGCGCTTGTCTGCCTCTGAGACCAGCATCCCCACTCGGCAATCGTGCCACATGATGCCGATCTTCCCGCTGTACTGCTCGCGCAGCAGAATCCATGTCTGGAGCACTTGGCGCAGCTTCTCTGGCGCGATGGCGAGGTCGACAGTACCGCGACCGGCCGGCACGTACTCCGACAAGTTGACCGCAGTTGCACCTATTCGTGCCGCGAGCGCGATCACTTCGGGCCCGTCCCGCCAGTTCAGTCGAGTGGGCGTGAATCCGACCACCACGCGGATCCCCCGCTCGGACAGCAATTGGACCGCTCTAACCGCCTTGGCGTGAAGTCCGGGCAATCGCCGAAAAGCGTCGTGCGTTTCGGCAACATGGCTGTCCAGGCTCACGGTGACGCTCTTGATTCCCATATTGGAGAGCAGCGCAACGTTTCGCGGTGTGATGCTAGAGCCGTTGGTGCCGATGTTGACGTTGAGCCCGCGCGTGACGGCGTGGCTGGCGATGACCCACCAGTCGCGGCGCAGCATCGGTTCGCCGCCGGATAGAGCAAGTACCAGGACTCCAGCGTCGGCGAGCTGATCGACGACACCGATGGACTCCGTCGTGGACAAATCTCGTGCGGTCGGAGCACGCGGCCCAGACGCCGAGTAGCAATGAACACAGCGGGCGTTGCAGCGATGGGTGAGCTCCCAAGCCACGTAGAGAGGCGCCCTGAACGTCGCAAACGTCGAAGCCATCGTCATCCTCCCCTGCTCATCTAGAGACTAGATGAGCAGCTACTTCGATAGGTCGATAACTCTGTAGACCCTAATTTCTGGCGCACCGGCAAGAACGGAATGCCAGCGCTCCAACCGTTTCAGAAACTCTGGATCCGAGGCGACGCGAACCTGGTCGGCCTCGTACGTAGGTTGATCAACGTAGCGAACGACCTCTAAAAATAGGTCCTGGTCGTCTGTGGCCTGCAGGAGCTCGATAGAGATGCCGCCTGGCGCCTCGTAGTACGGCTGGTTGTCCTGCAGTATGGCTTGCACATCCAAGGATTTCCCCGGCAGCGCTCGAAATGCGATGTGCAGTTCAGTGCGGTCTGCTGCGCGCTGCATCTTCTCCTCGCCTCGCTGCCGTGCGCGTGCACCGCGTGTGCCAAGATGCGCGAATACGCTTTTCTCCTTGAATTCAAGACATGCCGGTGGAGTGCATTGGACGAGAGTCCGCGGTATCCTTTGGTTCGGCGCAGGGCTTGCGCCTCCCTCCCGAAGCGGAGCGCAAAGCATGCGCTAAATGTCTCGGGCTGCTCGGGGTTGGATAACCCCGGTACGACTGAGAACGTGGTGGACGCCCGCAATTGTGCCCTACGCACACCGTGGCAAACCTCGCAGGCGCAGAATGGCTCAGCGCCGAATTTGGCAGCTCGTCAGCGAGCACGGATGTCGAATCGGGACGGAGTCAGGCCGCGAGCCGCCGTTCGAAACCCAACAATATCGCGGTATGCAGCCCGCGTTGCGCCCCCGCGATTTGAACCTCCGACCGACGACTGCGAGCCAATGAGCAAGCCGCGTCGTGCCGTTCGGGCGCACTCCGCTGATTTCTCAAATTGCCGCGATGGGATGCGGCGCGTGCCCTCACTTCTGGAGGGTTGGGCGC
>DASSMT010000114.1:0-7045 GCA_035688655.1 Polyangiaceae bacterium
CCAGACGTCCGAGCATCGACCCAATCATCAGTCGACGCCCGCTGCCCGACGGCTGCGCGCACCGCCTCGAAGATGAGCTGACGCAAATCTTCAGCCTCCACGAGCACCAAGGGCAACGGTACCGGCGGGCTCATTTTCTTACTTTGCTGCCACTGAGGCCTTGCGCGAGCCAAAGACCACGCAAGCGGGAGAGCTGTCCCAGCCGCGAATCCCAAAAGGACATGAAGACATTGAGTGAGCAGCACCTGCACCGCCGGGCATCAAAGGCGACGCGCTTGCGGCGGCGGCTAGGCAAGGCATTCACGGAGCCTCGTTTCCAATTGAGGTTGACGCAACGGGTACCGACGCGGGTGGCTCGGCAAGTCGTCTGAAGGCGCCTGATGCGCCGCACTCGCAGGTGGCGCGCGCGTCGATACCACGAAAGAAGCCGGCTGACGGTTGCGTCACGCGTTTGCCGTCGAGCATCTTGCACAAATCGCTGTACACGGCCGGGTCAACCAGGCTCCGATCGGGCAAGATGTCCTTCGTCAGGTACTTGATAACTTCATTGGCAGCGTCTTCCCCGTCGGGCACAACCTGAACCTTGAACACGACGTCTTTCACTGACTCCCTGGGAAACCCCGCCGTGCGCAGGGCCTGAGCCCAGGCACGACGCACGAACTGCGGATCGAGAAAGGGACACAGCAGCCAGAAGTGAAAGTGCGGATGGCCGCGGCCGTCGTCGCGTCCCGGCGTCCACTCAAATGTTCTGAACCAAGCAACGAGCTCCGCGTGTTCGCACGCATCCAGCCACTTTCTGAACGCCTTGCGGAAGAGGAAGATCGCGCGCCAAGCGGCGCGATGCGCTCGCTCACACTGTGCTGCCCGAGATGCCGCATGGTCAGCGTCAGCAGTTTTTCCGTCCAACGGCCGCCGCGACGACCCGGCCAAAACAGACCCGCCGCCTGCGCCCGATCGACAGCGCGCTGGCGACCCAAGCGAAAGCGAGCCCGTTTCTCCTGACCGATTGCGCTGCGGCACGTCTCGCACAGCAAACCCAGGCGACATGCACGGGTCTTTTCTTTCACCCGGTTGCAAGCTTCACAGAGCAGCCAAAATCGTTCGGTTCCGCACGCGGCGACGCGCTCGAAGCGATTGATCTGCCCATACGAGCGCGTCTGATGCCAGCGCATGCCCTCCAGCGCCTGCTCGTATGACTGTCCCTCGGCAAGGCGCACAGCTTTGATTTGGCGTGCGCGGTTCCAGTGCTGCTGCGCCTTACGCACGCGATGGGCCTCCGTCCCGCGCTCGACCTCGCCTAGCCACGTGCGCCGATCGGCGTGTCCAGGGCGAGTTATGCGTTGAGTATCAAGTAAAGAGAGCCCGCTTCGCGGCACCAGAAAAGAGGACAGCGCTACGCGCTCCGAGTCGCGCACAGGGGGCAAGGCCCCCTCGCCCGCTGCGCGGGCCTCACCCCCGACCACCCCGGCGCAGCTCTCGTCTCCCACGATGCACCCGAGAGCCAACTGCACCGGCAGTGACGCGCTTGAGCCCGCGGTCGACGTATCGCCGGCCGGGGTGGTCCCCGTGGATTGTGAGGCCACGGGCTCAAGCGCGTTAGCGCCGGTGCTCTTCATTTGACACGCTCAGCGCTGGTACCGGCGCGCTCAGCGTTGGTGAGAAACTTCTCGAGCACCTCGCGGCGCACCATCACGCGGCGGCCTGGGCGCAGGCTTGGCAGCTTCCCGGTCCGCACCCAGAAGCGGACGCAACTCATCCGCGCACGGGTCAGCTCAGCAACCTCTTCCAAGAACAGCAATTCGTTCGCCATGGTTGACGACGACTATTCCCGACTGAGCGTTCCCCCTGGAATAGACAGAAATCGGGCCAACCCGGCTGCAATCGAGCGCCTAACCTGTCGACACTCAACGTTTTTTCGCGCGTTTGCGCGACCTACTTTCCCGATCGATCTGCTGACGATTTTCGTCGCGATCGCTCGGCTTCGGAAACTCACCCGGAAATAGGGCCCGGCGCTGGGCACTGTCGGCACCAGCTGCTAGGAGGCGCGCGAGCGCTGATTTCTTCGCGCGCGACCACGCCTTCGCGAAAGGCTCGCGCTCCGGCGCGAACTGCTGTCCCTCCAGACATAGGAGCTGGAACGCGAGGTCGTCTTCAAAGTCCTCGCACCGCGCACGGGTCCACTCCGCCAACGCAACGTCGGCAACATCGCCGTTGGGTAGCCCGAGCTTGGCGGCTGTGCGCTGCCGCCCTTCCAATTCTTTGACCACATCCCCCAACTTTCTGCGCGCCGTCCGTGCGCGTTTTGCGGCTTCGATCAGCGCGGGGCCCACGCTCTGAATGTGACCATCCTGATGGCCAAATGTCACCAGCTTCAGCGTTCGAACCTTCTCTTCCGCGCTCAGGTATTCTGACGAGTTCGCGAGTCTTTCCTTCAAATCGCCCACATTCTTCGCCCGTTCAGCAGAGATCTCCAAGCGCACCCGCAGCGAGCAGAAGACACACAGGTTGGTCATGACGGCACCGACCAAACGCTGCGGCCTATGCGTGGCCACCACCCGCCGGACTTCCTCCGCCGACAGCCGTTTAGGCGCGAGCGATTCATCCGGCTTGTCGGGGTTCAGGAACCTGATACCTCGCTCCTCTAGCCATTCGCCGTGAGCTGCAATAGCAAGCACCAAGCTTGAACGGTCCGCTTCGTTCATGCTCAACTTCTAGCAGCTGAGCAACGTGAGCGCGACAGCACCTGACCACGCCTGCCAATCGGCGGCCGTGCATACCTGTGCTACTTCTTGAGCCGATGACTAGGCAACAAGTTGCGAAGCGCTTGGGCCGAAGCGTTGCCACCGTACGCCGCCTCGAAGGGAACAGGCTTCATGCGCGGCAAGACGCCCGTGGCGTCCACTACTTCGATCCCGACGAAGTCGAGGCCCTCGCCCGTGACATCGACCAAGGGGAAATCACGCTGTGGCAAGAGTTGGGGCCCACGTCGGGGGCGCGGGCGACACACAACGTTGCAAGGGACTGCGAACGTTGCACATACCTCGAAGAACAGATCAGAACCCTCCGCGGTCAACTCGACGATCAACGCGCCACGCACCTTCGCGAGCTAGATGACCTGCGAGCCGATCACTACCGTGAAGCTCGCGAGCTCGCCGAGACTCTCGCCGAGGTCATGGCTAGTTTGGACGCTTGACAGCTCGACTGGACCGACAGCGCAGGTTGGCGGCACGGGTGCGGGTTGCGGCGTACCCGCGGAAGTGCCGCGCAGCGGCGGTGAAGGTGCTCTTGGCGTAGACCGTACTTCGACTTACCTCGGTTGGATCGCGCAACGCGGTCGCCGCGCCCGTCGCATGTCGATGGAGATCGGGTTGATGCCGCGGTTAAAGCGCTGCTCGTAGATGATCGTTGCGCGCGCGGAGCCGTGAACTGCAAGCAACTGGTCTGCTGTCATGCCGGGTGGGAGGTCTGCATTCACTGGAGCATTGGCTGTTGATCCAATCGGCTCGGCTTGGCCATCGCAGCCAGATTCGCATGCGTTTCGAGGAAATTTCTGGTTCTGCGGAGCCGTACAAGCCCGCAACAATGTCGAATACAATCAATCGTGCTGCGGCACTGGCTGCGGTTCTGGGCGCATCGAGTCTCGGATGCGCCTCTCGACAGTCTCACGTCGAGAACGCGTGGAATGACACTTCCCGAGAAACCTGCCTGGTGCTTTCGGTGGGCGGCGTGAAGGGCGTCGCGCACCTCGGAGCGATTGAAGCCGTGAAGCAATCGGGCATGAAGGTCGATTGCGTCGTGGGGACAAGCTTCGGCGCCCTTGCGGGCAGCATCTACAGCACGGCCCCGAAAGCGAATGCGCCCGAGCGTTACGCGCGGTTCATGGATGACTATGTTGCACAGACCAAGTCGGACAAAGAGGGCGGCGCATTCCTGGGCATGCTGCTGTTCGGAGCGTTGGGTGCAACAGGTCCGGCGGTGCTCGCAGGAGGGCTCTTCGGCGGAGGGTCCGTGAACGAGCGGGACCGAGCGCGATTCGTCAACGTGTTGGATCGCTTCTATGGCGCTGAAACGATTGAAAGCCTCCCGATCCAGTTCGCGACTCTTTATCAACAGCGAACGCCGACCGGATTTCGAATGGTGTCGGCCACAACGGGAAACATCGCGAACGCGGTGGGAAACAGCGCAGCAAATCCGCTGATCTTTCAGGACTCGGATCCGAAGAAAGATCGAGAGCTAGACCCAGGATTGGATCGCGTCGCTGCGGTTCCCGTTGAAGACGCCTGCAAAATGTTCCCTCGGGCGCGCCTGCTTGCGATCAACGTGACGGACGAGCCTGCATTCTACTCCGCGTCAATGAACTGCCCACTCGTAGAAGTGCGAGTGAACACCCCCGTTTCGGGATATGCGGCACTCCAGCGCGGCCCAGCATTTGACGGACTGGTCAAAGCCGGCTTCGACGCAACACAGAAAGCACTCGCCAAACAGAGGCACTCCGCGGAACCGCGCCAGTAGTCGGGTCCTGCACGCGCGATTTGCCCGCCGTGGGCCGGTCCTCATTGACCCAACAGCTTTCGACACTCGTCCACAGACACGATATCGCCCGCAAGAGTCCAGCAGGCCACAACTTCTCCGAGCACGTATCCAGCAAGGCCACGGCGAGCAATGCTTGTGACCACTCCACGTCCGTGGTCACCGATGATGGTGCTGTATCTCACGGTAATGTCCCGCCAACCTTGTGTTCGCGTTTCGCTGACTGAGGCCAAGGACCCTGGGCCTTCGTAGACCGTCTTGAAGCAGTCGGCCCCACCAGTGCTCGACATCAGGGTCATCCCCCATCCCGTAGCGCCCCAGGCGTAGCTGATCTCAAACTCCTGCAACCCGTCATCGTTGAGATCGCCGACTTCGCGAACTTTGCCGTCGTTCATACGCTCGTCGCCAAGCGCGGTCCGCGCTCGGCGTCCGTCTTCAGTCGCCGGTACACGAGAAATCCAATCTTTCACTTGGCAAGCCGTTGGCACGACGTCAGGAGTCGAGAGCGCAGGCCGGCTCCGAGCGTCTAGAAAGTAGATGACATAGGCCACAGGTGTCGTGTCAGGGAAGTTCGCCCGAAGGCCGGTGCACAGTGCTGTTCGACGAACGCCCTCGGCATATTTTGCGCCGGCCTTGAGCGCAAGAATGGGCCCTGCCGGTCCGCCTTCTCGAATCTCAAGGTCGACCCCTGAGCGAATCAGATCGTCACTCGTGATCGGAACGGCGTTGATGCTCCTGCGGCCATTCCGGCAGGCCTCGACTTGCGACACGCAGCTGGGATCCGGATTTGACTTCGATCGCGCGCAGAGCCAGAGGTCGCGCTGAGTCTTGCAAGGGTCGCCGACGGTGTGCCCCGACCCGCGCTCCGCGATGGTAGAGAGGTACAAGCTCCACGACTCCTCACCTGTGAACATATCTGCCCGGTCACCGGCAATGCAGGAGGCGCCGGACGCGCAGGCGTTGCAGCGTCCAGCGCCCGTCCTGCACCGATCCTTTGCTTCGTTCTCCGCGGTCACTTCGCATGCAGACCCGGCAGAACACGGAGGCGGGCACTCGCTTGCGTGCAGCATGTCGGTCCAACTGGTCGAGGCCGTTCGCTGCGCTATTTGTGGTGCCATCACAGAGCTCGAGGGAGCCGGAGGCTCTGAAGCCGTTGTCCGTCCGCCCCTAAAGAACAAGGTACCTGCTCCCGCAATGACTACAACAGCGAGTACCGCGACGGCAACCACCGACCTCCAGGCTCGAGCGCCGGGACGCGGCAGTGGAGCGCTTGGCTCACGATCAGGGCGACCGCTCGCGGTCTCATCGCTGGGCTCCTTCGGGGTGACTCGGAGAGGTTCCAGTCTGCGGCGTGGGCCGTTGCTCATGCTACCTGATCTCCGCGTGCACGCTCAGATCGACTCGAGCCGGTGTCCCCTCTGTGCGGACTCGAAGTCCCGATAGCCGCAAGCGCAGCCCCTGGAACCCGAGTTGCGGGAGCTTGCCGAGCACATCGCTGCCCAAGAAGCGGTACGATGGATGCCCGTTGGCAGCGGCGTCCCGCGCAGCGCTACGAACGACAGGAAGTAGATCGGCGAGACAGGGTGTCAGCTTGATCTCTGTCCCGAGCACCTCGGCGCAGTTGAGGCGGACATCATCCACTGCCCCCTGAAGGAGGATCGAGTCCCCCGCTTGGACAACGCCAAGGCTCGCCTGACCGTGAGCGATGACCGTTCGACTCCCCGCTCGCCCGAGCTTCACGTTCCCGAGAACGAAAGGAAGGCTGCTGCCGCTCGCTCGCGCGACGGGCGACAGAGTGGGTGGCAAGCCCGGATCGAGACCGGTGAAGTCCAATGCGGCCATTCGAACTTCCTTGGCGAGGTTGTCCAAGACCACACTCGATTCGCCAATCTCCCGAAGGTGACCCGCCTGCCACAAGAAGTGAATGACCTGATTGATCGCGTCCGCGTTCATGGCGAGACTGAGGACCGCCTCGCCAGAGTCACTTTCGCGGGAATGAAGGCGTGGACTGCCAAACGCGACGGCCCCCGGCACGGCCGCGTCGACTCTTGGCTCCGATACGAACGCACGCGCGCAGACCGAGAGCTCAATACCGGATGGGGAAATCCGGGGATCAGCATCAAGCCGCAGACTGAGTTGGTCGCCCGGACGGGCGGCGAACGGATGGAACGGCTCTCTGAGCTTGCGGAGGCCGAATGCCAGCTCTACGAGGATCGTGTCTATCTTTTCCGACGCGATCGCCTCTGCCTTTCCCGGAATCATTGCAGTTGCTTGTCGTTCGCCCGCCGCTGCCCCTTCACTCGCCCCGACCAAGGCGCCGGGGATGCATCCGAGGCCGAAGGTAAACAGCGCCGCAATCAAACACCCCCCGAGCGCACCTTGGCCGGAACCCTTGCTTCGAGCCAGCGCCAAAAGCCGCTCCTTCAAAGGCCCCTCGAGCGTTGCGGTCAACCGGCCCGCGCGGCGAACAGCGGGGGCGCCACGCTCAGAGACAACGCGAACGGGAACGACCACG
>DASSMT010000356.1:0-14882 GCA_035688655.1 Polyangiaceae bacterium
CGGGGCTGAGCCGGTCAGCGCGCGCCGCGCGCTGCGCCCACGCCCAGCGCCGGGCACTCTCCCCGCCCGCGAGGTGCGATGCTGGATCGCGAGCGCCCCACTCTCGGGCCCCCGAAGCCGGGCGCAACTCTCGCCTAAAAAGGAGCTGCTTCTCTCCTTTTCTCTCCTCTTCTCACCTCCACGCCCCGTGATATGGTCCGCGCCATGCTGTTCCGGAACCTGGTCAGGCTCTCGTTGTTGACTGCGCTCGTCATCCCGAGCGCGCTTTCGCTCACCGCCTGTGGCGGCGGCCCCGAGGTGAAAACCGCGCAGGTCAAAGCTTCCGAAATGCCCGAAAAGGGCGAGTGGCAGGGCGTGTATTACGACCGGACTTACGGTTATTTGCACCTGCTGGTCGACGGCAAGACCGCGCAGGGCGCGTGGCGCACCGGTGGTGGAGACGCTTACGGAGAAATGCAGGGTGAAATCGATGGCAACCTGCTCCGCTACACCTGGACGCAGCACAAGATTGGCCAACTGGGTGCCGAAGCGAACAGCAAGGGCAAAGGCTACTTCGTTTACAGCATCCCCAAAGAGGGTGAGGCGCACGTAATCACGGGTGAGTGGGGCCTCGGCGACAGCGACGCCGGCAATCCGTGGAAGGCGGTCAAGCAGACCAACATGCAGCCGAACCTCGCCTCGGTGAAGCCCGACGAGATCGAGGGCAAGGTGAACGCCGGCGGTTGGGACGACGAGGGCGGCGGCAAGAAGAAGTCCGACGGCGACGCACCCGAGGAGAAGTAGTCCCGTGCCCGGCGATGCGGCGAAAGGGCTGCAATTCAAGGAATCTCCGATCTTCGAGCGCGGCTCCCCCGGTCGCAGCGGCGCGTCTTTGCCCGCGCTCGATGTGCCCGCGATCGACCTGAAGCAAGCACTGCCAGGGCTGGAGCGTCGAGCTCCCGCCGGCCTACCCGAGGTGAGCGAGCCCGAAGCGATTCGTCATTTCGTGCGCTTGAGCCAGTGGAACTTCAGCATCGACACGCAGTTCTATCCCCTCGGCTCGTGCACCATGAAGCACAACCCGAAGGTGAACGAGTGGGCCGCGCGCTTGGACGGCTTCGCCAACCTGCATCCGCTCACCCCGCCGCACTTGGCACAGGGCGCGCTGGAAGTGATGGTGCGCTTGCAAGCGCTGCTCGCGGAAATCGTGGGCATGGATGGCGTGAGCCTGCAGCCCGCTGCCGGCGCGCAGGGTGAGCTCACCGGGCTGATGATGATCCGCGCATACCATCAGAGCCAAGGTCGCTCGCCGCGCAAGGTGCTGATCCCGGACAGCGCGCACGGCACGAACCCGGCGAGCTGCGCGCTGAACGGCTTCGAAGCCGTGCCCTTCGCGTCCGGTCCGCAAGGCATCGTCGAGCCCGAGACGCTGGCGCGCGCCTTGGAAGCGGCCAGCGGGGACGTCGCGGCGTTGATGATGACCAACCCGAACACGATCGGCCTGTACGAGAGCGCGATGCCCAGGCTCGCGCAGCTGGTGCACGAAAAGGGCGGCCAAGTTTACGGGGACGGCGCCAACATGAACGCGGTCCTCGGTCGTGCGCGTCCAGGTGACGCGGGCGTGGACGTGATGCAGTACAACCTGCACAAGACCTTCACCACGCCGCACGGAGGCGGCGGCCCGGGTTCGGGTCCGGTTGCCTTCAAGCGGCACTTGGATCCGTTTCAGCCCGCGCCCGTGGTGCGCGGCGAAGGGGGCACGTTCATCATCGACCACGATCGGCCGGAGACGGTGGGCCGCGTGCGTTCGTTCCTGGGCAACTTCGGCATGATGGTGCGCGCGTACACCTACATTCGCGAGCTGGGCGCCGAAGGGCTGCACGGCGTGAGCGATCTGGCCGTGCTCAACGCCAACTACATCGCCGCCTTGCTGCGCGACGTGTTGCCCTTGGCTTACGACACGCCCATGCTGCACGAGGCGGTCTTTACCGACAAGGCGCTCGAAGCCAAGACTGGCGTAAAAACCCTGGATTTGGCCAAGCGCTTGATCGACTACGGCTATCACTCGCCGACCGTGTACTTCCCGCTGGTGGTGCGCGGCGCGCTGATGGTCGAGCCGACCGAGACCGAAACCAAGCAGACCATCGACTCGTTCGCGGAGGCGGTGAAGTCGATCCTGAAAGAGGCGGAGCAGTCGCCGGATTTGGTCAAGGGCGCGCCACATCTGACCCGCCTCGGCCGGCTCGACGAAGCACGCGCGGCTCGCAAGCCGCGCCTCCGCTGGTCGCCGCTTCCGGCTACTCCGTCGGACGGCGCCGGAAACGCGTGAAGCACCCTCGTCGGCGCGCGCGGATCGGTCGATGACCGCGCGCTCCGCCGACATTTCCGCCGACATTTCCGCCGACATTTCGCTGGCCGAGCTGCTCGCGCTGCAGCGACAGAGCCACGGACCAGCGTGCCTACTGCAGAATCTGGGGGACGGCTTCTTGTACCGCAAGAACCCGTTCTACCGGCGGGTGCGCGACGCAGCGCGTGCGCGCGGTATCGGCTTTACGCTCGCGGATCCGGGAGACTACTTCGCGTTCCCGCTGGTCGCCTTGGACTCGCTGCTTTCGGCGCGCAAAGTGCCGTATCGCGCGAACTACTCTGCGCTCCGGGCCTTCGAGCGTGCACGGCCCGGATTCTTTCGGCTCTCGGATCTGCGCAAAAATCGGCCTCAGCCCAACTACATACTCCACGAATCGGCGCACGCGGTCGCGTTTCAGGAGTTGTTCGGCAAGCCGCGCGACGTCCACGCGGCGCTCTCGGAGCCGAACAAGCTCGTGCACATCGTGCTCGGCGAGGCGTTCGCGATGACGGCGGAGTATTTCGCGGCCTGCGCGGTCTCCGGACGAGTCCACGCCTGGTTCTTTTCGATCAATTCTTACCGTCAGCGCATTCCCGCCAAGAAAGCGGTGGGCGAGCTCGTGATGCAACTCGGCTTGCCGCTCTTGGTTTGGCTCGTGCTGATCGCTTTCTTGGAGAACAACTTCTTCGTCGAAAGCTTGGCGATGAAACGGCTCGAGCGTGCGCTTTCGCTCTACCCGCTCGCTTCGCCGCCGACGTCGATCATTGCGCACTCGGACCGCTTGCGATTGTGCCGCGCCCTGAGCGCGCTGATGGTGATGAATCCGGAATTTCGCGAAGACACCGCGCGTTTGTTCCTGACCATGCACGGTCATCATCGGAACATTCGCCGCGTGCTCTCGCGCGAGCCACTCGACCTGATCGCCGCGGATGCCGCGCTGCCGCGGCAACTGACTCGGCTCGTCACTGTGCTGTGTGACTGAGGCTGCCGGCGCGGCAGCAAACGCGCGGGCCGGTTCTTGCGCCGTGGCTGGATCCTCGAGCAGCGGTGCGGATTCGCCCTGCGCGAGGGCCAGCGGATTGGGAAGCCCGAATCTGGCGGCGTTTCGCGGGCCGGACGGATCGAGCCTGACAGCACCCAGGCACGGACATAGAATTGGGCGCGCTGGCAGGCTCGACATATTGTCGAAATATCCGGCCGACAGAATGCTCGCACATGGCATCCCGAACATCGCTTGCGCAAGACGGCTTGCTCGACACGCATCGCAAGGCTCTGGCGATCAACCTGGACCCGCGGCGTTACGGCACTTTCGCCGAGATTGGCGCAGGGCAAGAAGTCGTCCGCTGGTTCTTTCGCGTGGGCGGCGCCGCCGGCACCATCGCCAAGAGCATCTCCGCTTACGACATGGCCGTGAGTGACGCCATTTACGGGCATACCGAGCGTTACGTTGCGCGCAAGCGACTGCAGGCGATGCTCGACTACGAGCACGATCTGAATTTACAGCGCCTGCGCGACGCGCGCGGCGACACGACGGCGTTCTTCGCGTTTGCCGACACCGTGTCCGCGCGCAACTACGCCGGCACCAATGACTGTCACGGTTGGATTGGCGTGAAGTTCCAGGCGCACCCGCGCGACCAAGACAGTCAAATCATCATCCACGTGCGGATGTTGGATGGGGAAAATCAGCTGCAGCAAGAGGCGCTCGGCATCGTGGGCGTGAATCTGCTGTACGGCGCGTTCTTCCTGAATCACGACCCGGAGCGGTTGCTCGAGAGTTTGCTGCACAACCTCAGCACCGATCGCATCGAGATCGACATGGTCGAGTTTACGGGCATCGAGTTTCGAAGCGTCGACAATCGCATGATGAGTCTGAAGCTGGTGCAACTCGGGTTGTCTGGGGCAGCCATGTTCGGCGCGCGCGGGCAGGTGCTGCAGCCTTCCGAAGTGCTGTATCGGCATCCGGTGCTGGTGGAGCGCGGGAGCTTTCGTCCGGTCACGCGCGTGAACGTGGACATGTTGAACTCCGCGAACGCCGCGTTCAGCAAATCACTGGTCGAGGGCGGAACGCAGGCCGAGCCGGTTCAGCTCTTGGAAATCACGATGCGCAACCTGATGGCCAGCGGCGAAATCGACTATCGAGATTTCTTGGCGCGCGCCGATATGATGGCGGCCACCGGAAAGATCGTGCTGATTTCGGACTACTTCGAATACTACCGCTTGGCCGCGTACCTGCGTCGCTATACGAATCAGCGCATCGGTATCGCGATGGGCGCTGGCAGCTTGCTCGAGCTGTTCGACGAGAAGTACTACGCGCACTTGGAAGGCGGCATTTTGGAGTCCTTCGGGCGCTTGTTCAAAAACGACCTGAAGCTCTACGTGTACCCGCTGCTCGACGCCGAGACCAACGAGCTGGTCACCGTCGAAAATCTCAAGATCTCTCCGGATTTGGCCAAGCTTTTCGGCCATCTCGTCGATCGCGGTTGCATCCAGCAACTGGACAACTTCGATCGCTCTATTTTGCACATCTTCTCGCGCGACGCGCTCAAGCTGATCAAGGCGGGGGACCCGTCCTGGCAAGAGATGGTGCCGCCGGAAATCGCGGAGATCATTCGCAGGCGCGGCCTGTTCGGCTATCGACCGTCGCTCAACGAGGCGCGCGGGGACGACGCACAGCGGATAAATTAGCTCATTTTCTGGGCGGGTTGGCCGGGCCCCGCGGCGCACGCAGCTCGCCGGGCCGGTCGTGCTAGCTTGAGCGTGTGTCTCGCCTGAACCCGATCGCGTTCCGTATTCTCGCGCTGAGCGCGGTGCTGCTTGCTGGCTGCAATCACGAGTCGCAGCCGCCCTCGCAGGCTGCGCCGTCGGCGAAAGCTGCGCCAGCTGCGTCGGACTCGCCCGCCGTGGCTGCTCCGGCGCCGACGCAGTCAGCTGCTCTGGACACGAGCACGTTGCTCAGCGTGGGCGCAGACGTTCCCGACGTTTCCGCGCTCGCACAGGATGGCAAGCTGGTGAGGCTCCGCGGGCTGAAGGGCAAACCGCTGATCGTCTACTTTTACCCCAAGGATGACACCAAGGGCTGCACCATCGAAGCCAAAGGCATCCGCGATCAGTATGCCGAGCTGAGTCGCCGCGCGGTCGTGCTCGGGGTCTCTGAGGACTCGCGCGAATCGCACCAAGCGTTCGCCGAGAAATACGAGTTGCCGTTCCAACTGCTCGATGACCAAAATCACCAGCTTGCCGCCGCCTTCGGTGTGCCGCTGTCGTCGGGTAAGGCCAAGCGCGTCACGTTCGTGATCGATGCTTCCGGCAAGGTCGCCCGGGTGTTCCCGAACGTGAACCCGGACGGGCACGCGGGCGAGCTGCTCGAGGCGCTCCGGGCGCTCGGCTAGCAGAATTGTCGAGGCACCGCTGCCGGTACGGTGGTAATAGCGCCGTCAGAACGGGCCGCTCTCGGCAGCGCCGCTGGCCCATCCGAGGTATTGCTCCATGACCACGACAGGAATCGAGACGATCGAGCACGAAGGCCTGGCCTATGCGCTGGTCATTTCCTCGCAGGCGACCAGCGACGCCAAATACAACTTTCTCACGGACTCTGCCAGCCCGCTGCAGCTCGGCATGAATTTCTATCGCGCGGGCGAGGCGATCAAGGCCCACTATCACCTGAAGAAGCAGGTCCAAACCAACTCGGTGGTGCAGGAGTTTTTGCTGATCGCCGCGGGGCGCGCGTTGCTCCGGTTGTACGATGCCGGCGATCAGCATGAGTTTACCTCGCGGCAGCTGGAGACCGGCGATATGGTGCTGCTGCTCGCGGGCGGGCACGGCTTGGACATCCAAGCCGACACGAAAATCGTCGAGTTGAAGCTCGGACCGTACGACGGAAAAGTCAAAGACAAGGTGGTATTCGGCACATGAGTTCGAACGACTTCATTCCGGTATGCGAACCGCTGCTCGGCGGCCGCGAGCTCGAGTACGTGACCCGTGCGGTCTCCGGCGGTTGGATTTCTTCGAGCGGTAGCTATGTGACCGAGTTCGAGAAAGAGTTCGCCAAATACTTGGGGGTGCCGTATGCGGTGACCACTACCTCTGGCACCACCGCCTTGCATCTGGCGTTGGTCGCTGCCGGTATCGGCGCGGGGGACGAGGTGATCATTCCCGCGTTCACGATGATCGCTTCTGCCTTCGCCGTTTGCTACACCGGCGCCAAACCCGTCTTCGTGGACGCAGACGCGACGAATTGGAACTTGGATCCCAGCTTGGTCGAGGCCAAGATCACGCCCAGAACCAAGGCGATCATGCCCGTTCACGTGTACGGGCACAGCTGCGACATGTACGCCTTGCAGCGCATCGCGGACAAACATGGACTGCTTCTGATCGAAGACGCCGCCGAAGCCATCGGCTCTCGCTACAAGGGTCGTTTGTGCGGAAGCATCGGTGACATCAGCTGCTTCAGTTTCTTCGCCAACAAGCTGATCACCACCGGTGAGGGTGGCATGGTCGCGGTTCGGGACGAGCGATTCATCGAGCGCCTGCGCTACTACAAGAACTTGTGCTTCCCGCTCGACGGTTCACGGCGCTACGTGCACGAGGAGATTGGTTTCAATTACCGCATGCCCAACGTGCTCGCGGCGATCGGGCTCGCGCAGCTGGAACGTGCGGACGTTTACCTTTCGTGCCGACGTGAAAATGCCGTTCGCTACAATGCGCTGCTCTCCGGTCAACGCGGCATCAGCACGCCACCCGAGCTGCCCTGGACCACGAACTCGTACTGGATGTACTCGATCTTGATCGGTGATGATTTTGGCATCAGCCGCGATCAGGTCATGGTCGGGCTCAAAGCCGCGGGCATCGAAACGCGCTCGTTCTTCGTGTCCATGCATCGCCAGCCGGCGCTGAAGAAATTCGGTTGCGACGTATCGGGGGATTACCCCGTGACGGACGATCTGGCGCGACGCGGGCTGTATTTGCCATCGAGCTCGGGCTTGACCGACGCGCAGATCGCGCGCATCGCTAGCGCGCTGCTCGCGCTGCGCGCGTAATCAGTAGAACATCTTGGGCGTCTTCGCGTCGTCGCGCAGCGCCTCGAAATCGGCAGTGGCCATCAGGGTCACGAGCTCTTTGAAGCTGGTCTTCGGTGACCAGCCCAGGACCTTCTTGGCCTTGCTCGCGTCACCGAGCAGCAGGTCGACCTCCGTCGGGCGGTAGTAACTCGGGTCGACCGCGACGCGGACTGCGCCGCTTTTGACGTCGATGCCTCGTTCGTTTTCGCCCTCTCCCTCCCAGCGCAGCTGGATGTCCAGCGCTTTGAAGGTGAGCTCGCAGAACTCACGCACGGTATGGCACTCACCGGTCGCGAGCACGTAATCGTCCGGCTTCGGCTGTTGCAATGCGAGCCACATGCCCTCGACGTATTCCGGAGCATAGCCCCAATCACGCTGCGCGCTGAGGTTACCGAGGCGCAAGGTGTCGAGCTTGCCGAGCTTGATCTTGGCTGCCCCGAGCGTGATCTTGCGCGTCACGAAGCTCTCACCGCGGCGTGGCGATTCGTGATTGAACAAGATGCCGTTGACCGCGTACACGTCGTACGCTTCACGGTAATTGACCGTCAACCAATACGAGTAGAGCTTGGCGACCCCGTACGGGCTGCGCGGGTAGAAGGGCGTGGTCTCGCTTTGCGGGACGGCCTGTACTTTGCCGAACAGCTCACTGGTGGAAGCTTGATAGTAGCGTGCTTTCACGCCGGTCTCGCGCAAGGCATCGAGCAAGCGCAACGTGCCCACCGCGTCGACCTGAGCCGTGTACTCGGGCATCTCGAACGAGACCTTGACGTGGCTTTGCGCGGCCAAGTTGTAGATTTCGGTCGGCTGGATCTTGCCCACCAGGCGGGTCAGGCTGTTCGTGTCCAACATGTCGCCGTAGTGAAGATCGAGGCGACCGGCATACGCTGGATTGGAATGCACGGCGTCGATGCGCCCGCGGTTGAACGAGCTCGAGCGGCGAACTACACCATGAACTTCGTAGCCCTTGCTGAGCAGAAGCTCGAGCAAGTAAGAGCCGTCTTGGCCAGTGATCCCCGTGATGAGCGCGCGCTTGGCACCAGCTTCGGACATTGGGCGAGCGGATATCACGCGACCTAGGCAACGTCAAACCAGCCCTGAGCGGCTGGGCAAGGCTGAACCTATGCTACGGTCCGCTCCGGAATTACTCCCGATGTCTGTCTTCGGCGCCTACTCGCAGTATTACGACCTCCTGTACAAGGACAAGGATTACGCCGGGGAAGCGGCTTACGTGCGTTCGCTGATCGAGCGCTACCAGCCCGGCGCCCGCTCGGTGCTCGATCTGGGCTGCGGCACGGGCCGCCACGCGTTGCTCCTCGCCGAGAGCGGCTATCGCGTCACCGGGGTCGATCTGTCCGCAGACATGTTGCAAGAAGCGAACGCGCTCTTGGCCTCGGCTTCGCCGGAGCGAGCCGCGCGGCTGTCGGCTTCGGGCGCTCTGCCGACGTTCCTGCAAGGCGATGTGCGCACCGTCCGTACGGGCCGAAAGTTCGACGTCGTGGTCTCGCTCTTTCACGTCATGAGCTACCAAACCAGCAATGACGACCTGAAAGCCGCGTTACACACGATCCGCGAGCACCTGCTGCCCGGTGGCGTGGTGGTCTTCGATTGCTGGTACGGGCCCGCGGTGTTGACCGATCGCCCCAGTTCACGTTCGAAGCACCTGGAGAACGAACGAATCAGCGTGGTTCGCGACGCGATGCCCGTGCTGTACCCCAACCGGAACTGCGTGGACGTGAACTATCACGTGCGGATCACCGACAAGCAAAGCGGCGCGCTGCAAGAGCTCCGTGAAACGCACACCATGCGCTACCTCTTTTCGCCAGAGGTCGAACTGCTGCTTTCCGCTTCCGGGTTCGAGTTGCGGGACTCGACCGAGTTCATGACCAATAGGCCGCTCGGGTTCGACACTTGGAATGCGGTCTTCGTCGCCACTCTGCGCGCCTAGCGCCGCGCGTCTTCGGGGTCAGCGCCGGGCAGACGAAAGCCGCGTAAATAGCGCCGCGTATTGCTGGATGATCTGCGGCCAAGAGTAATTTCTTTCGGTGTATGCGCGCCCGCGCGCGCCGCGTTCGGCCCGCTCCGCGGCGCTTTCGACCAGATCTAGCAAGGCGGCCACGAACGCCTCCGCATTTTCCGGCGGCACGAGCGTGCCATTTTCGCCATCCACGACCGCGTCCGGGATCCCTTCCAGGCGCGAGGCGACCACCGGTAAGCCGCTGGCGGAGGCCTCGATCGCGACGATTCCGAAACCCTCCACGTTGCCGGGCACTGCGATGTTGGGCATCACGAACACGTCGCTCGTCCCCAGCAGATCCAATAGCCGCGCGTCGCTCACACTGCCGACGAGCCATACGCGATCGCTCGCGCCCACCTCCGCTGCAGCGCGTAGAATTTCGTCGTGTTCCGGGCCCACGCCCACCACGACGTACAGCACCGAAGGCAGCCTCGGTAACACGTTCCTCACGAACCACGCGGCGCCCTTGCGAGGCACCAGGCGACCCACGGTGATCAATGCGACGCGCCCGGCTCGCTTTCGTTCCAGCTCCGCGTCTCGATTCGCCGTGCGTGACACGGCGAAATAACGCGCGGGGACGCCGATTGCGATGGCACACACGCGCTCGAGTCCTCGCGCCTCCGCGATTCGCTGTGTGGACGCACTGTTGGCGATGATGGCGTCCGCGCGCAAGAACAGCCGCAGGTACGCTTGGTAGAACCAAGGCGCGAAGGTCATGTCGAGCCCGTGCACCGATACCGCCACGCGCTTGCCGAACAGCCGTGGCAGGAAGCCGGCCGCGCTGAGCAGCGCATCTCCCAAGTGAATGACGTCGTAGCGGTGGGCCGTGAACGCCACCCGAAGAATGACGTAGGGCAGGAACCACACCAGATGCGCCTGTGAGCGCCCGAGCGTGATCGTGGTCTTGGGCTCTGGAAAACCCGTGAGCAGGCTGTAGCTCAGGCTTTCCATACCGCCAATCTTGGGTGGGTATTTGCGAGTGACGAACAGAACGCGCATCGACAAAGACGCTGTGGAGGACGAAGACCTCGCGCTTCGATAGCATATTTGGCCCGATGCTTCTCAGCCAACCTTGACGATTCAAGGACCCCGTGGAAGCGTCGCCGGCTTCACTCCGGTGCATTCGCTTTTTTCATGACAATCTCGACTTTGACCAGAGCGGCGAGCGGCGCAGTGAGACGTTGGGGGCGCGAAACCGGAGCCGCGCTTCCTCGCCCGCTCGCGCCATGGCTGATCGCCGTGGTCTGGTTCGTGGCCGTGTTTGCCGCGATTCTCTGGGTGTGGGGGCTGAATTCACGCGTGTTGATCTCGCCGGACGAAGCCTTGAATCGCTTTGCCGCCGGCGTCCTGGCCAAGCGCTTTCGTCCGTTCCTCGATCTGCCCTTCCCCGATCCGGAGGACCTCGCTCATCCACGCCATTGGGTTTCGGTCGACAAACACGCGCTGCCTTCGTATTCGCCCGTAGCAATCTACTTTTACGGCTTCCTGCTTCGCATGCGGAAGCTCGGTTTGCTGCTCGTGTCCGCGCTGCCGGCGGCCGCAGTCGCCGGTTTCGTCCTGGGCGTCGCGAAGCTGCTGCCCGACGCTCGAAAGTGGCTGTGCGGGTTCGCTCCGTTGCTCGGGTTCCCGGCGCTGTATTGGCTGATGCGGCCGTGGATGAACCTGTCGGCGCTGTTGATTTGCGTCTGTTGGTCGTTCTTCTTTTGGGCTTCGTGGCGAGTGACCGGAAAGCCGCGTGACCTCACCATTGCCATCTTCGGGTTTGGCGCTGCGGCCGCCGTGCGCCCCGATTACGCGGCATACCTGCTGCTCGTCACGCTGCTGTTCGGCGTGGCCGCGAGCCCCGCGCAATGGCGGCGCATCACGATCTTGGTCGTTTCGGCTGGGGCCGCCGCGGTGGCGCTCAACTTGTTCCTCAATTGGCAGGTCACCGGACGCCCGCTGTTGGCCGCGTACCAGATCGTGGCCGCGCGCGACGAAGGCACGAGCGGTCCGGGCGGCCTGGCCGGGTTGCTGAGGCAGCTGCTGGTGCCAATGGGGGTGCCAACGCCGGAAGTCGCGTTGCGCTTTCTTCGTAAATATTGGGTCGAAATGGGCCCGGTGGCGGGGCTGCTACTGGCACAGCTGGCGCTGATCCCGGTCTTGCTGCGTGGCCCGCGCGTCTCCCGCATTTTTTATGGTCTCGGTCTGAGCGTGATGCTGTGTTTCGTATTTTCACGCATGGACCCGGATCTGGCGGGCGCCATCGATCCCGCCGGGATGGTGCACCACAGCATGCCGCGCTATTGGTCCCCAATCTACCTGCTCGCTGCTTTGCCGCCGATCTTGTTCCTGGGCTACTGTCAGAGGCGCGCGCTGTTCGTTCCGGGGGTCGTGTTGCTGAGCGCGCTCGCGATCGGCAATGCCTACGAGATTGGCAAGCGAGAAGTGTCGTCGCTGTTCAAGCTCCACCAGTTCGCGCAGCGCTGGGGGCGCCTCGCGCCATCGCTCAGCGACAAGATTCCGACCACGGCCATGGTCTACAGCGCGACCTACGACAAGGTGCTCTGGCCCTACTTTCGCGTCGGCACGATGGACGAACCGGAGCCGACCGCGAGCTCGATGCGGCGCGCCGTCGATGCCGGCTTCGAAGTCTTCGTGTTCGAACCCCGCTTTCCGCGCGCGCAATCGCTCGCCCTCGAGCGCGCATTGCGGGCGAAGTCGTTGAAGTTTGCCTCGATCGATCGCCGCGGTATCTTCAGCGTCACTCCCGCGCGACCATGATGCCGATGGCGACCGGCTAGCCCCATTTGCGCTCGAAACGCCCTGATTTCACAGATGTCTCGCCTTAGTCGCGCCATCAAGCCCATCGCTTCGACGCTGATCTTCGTCTGCGTGGGGATCTTCTTTTGGCGAGCTTTCAGTCGCAACTGGGCGGAGATTCGCGCGCATCGATTCGAACTCGACTACCCGCTGCTCTCGCTCTCGTTCCTGGCCATTGCAGCCAGCTACGTTCCGGCGACGTACGGTTGGCACGTGGCAGTCAACACCCTGTCGGCGGTGAACAAGGTCACGTTTCCTCAGAGCTTTGCCACGGTGAATACCAGCGGGCTCACCCGCTATGTGCCCGGCAAGGTCTGGAACCTCGCGCTGCAGATGTACTGGCTGACTCAGCTCGGCATCTCCAAGTCATTGGTGGTGTACGTCAATCTGATCAACCTGTTCGTCGGCATCGTCACGGAGGTGATGCTCGGGGTCGCGTATCTGTTGCTCTCGTCCGACGAGATCCCGCTGTCTACGACGCTATCGCTGCTCGCGGTGCTGCTCGTGCTCGACTTTTGTGTGATCCGCTTTCAATCGCAGATTCTCAATTGGGCCTTTTCACTGCTCGAACGCGTGCTCAAGCGAGATTTCCCTCGTTCGGACATCCCCGTGGCGCTGATGGTGCGCCTGCACGTGATCCAATTCGCTTCCTGCTTTTTGTTCGGGATCGGAGCGTATCTCTTGTGCTTGGGCCTCGGGTACCGGCTTTTACCGCGCGAGGCACTGCTGATCATGGCCTCACTGCTACTCTCGGAGGTCGGCGGGATCCTGGCTGTCCTCGCCCCGGGCGGGCTCGGAGTTCGCGAGGGCATCATGTACGCGATGCTGGCCGGGGCCTCGACCGCCGCCATTTCGCTGGTCCTGCCGTTGGCGGTGCGAGCCGTGACCATGATCGTGGATGTGTTGCTCGGCCTGATCGGCCTCAAGCTCCTGAGACAGTTCGTCAAGTAGCGCTCGAGGCCCGCGGAATCGCTTGAATGATTTGGCCCTTTACACCATCCTTTGGCAACAGCGACGAGCATGACGAGTGACGCGGAACGACCCAGCTACGAGCTTTGCGTCGTATGCTACCCCTTCTATCCGACCAAAGACTCGGGTCGCGGCGTCGATCGCTATTTGTTCGAGTTGATCGAGAACCTGCGCTCGCTCGCCGGAACGTCGGTACGCGTGCTCGAGCAGGGATCCTCGGTGGGCCCTTGGGCGGCAGGCAAGAAGCTGTGCCGGTTGCTCGCCGATCTCGTTTCGGTGAAGAGCGCGGTCTATCATGCCGTCACGCCTCCGGCGGGCGCGACCGCGCTCTTGATGGGGCGGCGACCCGTCGTCGTGACGATTCACGATCTGTTGCCGTTTCAGGACCGGACCTACAATTCCTCGCTCAAGTTCGCATATTCCCGGCTGTGCACCACGATTTGCATCGAGCGCGCGGCGGCCATCATCGTGCCCTTTCGAGTCACCCGGGACGAGCTCGTCGCGTCCCATCGCGCACTTTCGTCCAAGATTCACGTGGTCAACTACGGCGTCGACCATGGCACGTACTACCCGCGACCAGCGGTGAAACGCAGCGCGCGCCGCGTCCTGTACGTGGGCGAGGTCAGCCGTTCCAAAGGGGTCGACGTCGTGCTCGACGCTTTCGCTCGAGTCAAGCGCAGCATCCCCGACGCGGAGCTGGTGATTGGTGGCAAGGGGCGGGACCGCGCCGAGCTCGAGGCGATGAGTCGCTCGCTCGGACTGACCGACGTAAAGTTTTTGGGTTTCGTGCCCGAAGCGGATTTGCCGGAGCTGTATGCGTCGGCCGCCGTGATGCTCTTCCCGTCACGTTATGGCTTCGGACTCTCCTCGCTCGAAGCCATGGCCTGCGGCACGCCCGTCATCGTGGCAGCGACGCTCGATGCTCCCGAGTTCATCTCCGACGCGGGGCTGCTCGTGACTCCCGGGGATGCCGCGGAGCTGGCGGGCAGTATCGAGCGGATTCTGCGCGAGCCGCCGCTGCGAGAGGAGCTATCGACCAAGGGCATCGCCCGCGCCGCGCAGTACTCGTGGCAAGCCACCGCAGCGAAGACACGCGCGGTTTGTGATGCCGTATTCGCGCAGGGGTCGACTACCTGACGCGACCCGAGCCTGCGATCTGAGCTAGTACCAACGGTCGATCACTCATGAAGCCCGCTGTGCTTGCCAGTTGCTGCCTGTGGCTCGTCGGCTGCGCCGCGCGGCCCGCGGGCACCGCTGCCGAAGGACGAGCAGCGGCGGTCGCGAGCGCCACGCGGGCGTCTGCGCCGAGCAGCGCAGGCGGTCTCGCCGAGACGTCCGCGCTTGCGCCCCCCGCTGCTGGCAATGCCGTCAGTTCAGCGCCGGTTCTGCCACCGCCGCCGTTGCTGAACGTGAAGCTGGTTCAGCTGCTCTCCGTGCCGGTCAGTGCGATCGCGTTGGGTGAGGGCACGCGGATCGCGGTGCTCGCGGACGTCCCGTACGTCGGCGACGCGCGCGGATTGCGGCCTTTGCCGCTGCCCGCGACGCTTCGGCCCAAGCCCTCCGAAGTCGACGATTTGGGCATCTTCTTCGGGCGCGACAACGAGCCCCGCATCATGGGCCGTCGGCGCGGCGAAGCGGGCGAACGAGCGGTATATCTTCGCCACCTACCGGGTGGCTGGCGAGACGGCCGAGAAGAGATTGGCAAGTTGGGTGG
>DASSMT010000376.1:0-8356 GCA_035688655.1 Polyangiaceae bacterium
TGTCCCCATCGACATTTTCGAGGCCTTCGGTGAACGGGTACTCGTCACCGTAGCCGATGACCTGATTGCCGACCCCTTCCATTCTCCACTCGCCCTTGTCGGCATCATAAAAGGATAGTCGCGTAACCTTGATGTCGGGTCGCGCGCCGCTGCTGTCTTCGAAGCGGTTCGTGACTTCGATTCGCACTTTTTCGCACAGGTTCCAGAGCGCTTGCTGCGACTGCCCGACGCTTTCAGCCCCTTCGGAGGAGGCCCCGTGCGCCGCGGGCGCCTCGACATCCAGCGCAGCGGGGTCGTCGAACTGCGAAGCGCCGCCGCAAGCGCTGAGCGCGATCGCACTCAGCGAAAGCGCGATACACCACCACTTTGTCTTGATCATGACGCGTGATCCTATCTAAGCCCGGCCGTGGCCGGGCGATGCAGGGCCGGATGAACTACCGCCGGCATCGGTCAGTGTCGCAACCGAGCGCCACCTAACAGTAGTTCGACGGAGCGCCCCGATCTCTGACATCGCCGTGGCTCTTTCACCCCAGGAAATTCCAATTGCCGACCAACATGGTGGCAAGTCGGCAACGGGCCGGATGCGAGCACTGACGGCCGTCAGACGACGACACGCGCCAAGGAGCAATCCGCATTCCGAGTGTCATCACCGTCTGTGACCGAGGATCGAGTGTAATTTTGAAGCGCGGCAGTCCCTCACCGCTGCGTGTAGCGCGCGCGCAGCGTCGGCTGGCCCCCCTCTCCCCTCTCCCCGCGAAGCCTCTGGCAAGCAGACGCGGCGCCACCGGCCGCGTCTGCTTGCCAAGGCGGCCGCGGCGGGTTGTGCTGTCGTCGAAAGGGGTAGTGCCTGATTCATGAGAGGATTCGCTTTGCTCGTCGCGGCCGTGCTCGTGTCAATCGTGACTTCCGTCGCAACCGTGCTGAGCATGGAACGACTGAAGCTGATCGCTGCCCCCACGCATGAACAGCCAGCAGCGAAGGTGGGCGTGCCGAGCTTGAAAGGGCTCAGCGAGGACGACGCTCGCCAAAACGTCAAAGCGCTGGGCTTGGTGTTCCTGGTGAGCGAACGAAAAGCGGTGTCGGGAGCCGCGCCCGGGACGGTGGTAGAGCAATCGCCCGCTGCGGGGCAACAGCTGGAACCACACGGGTCGATCAGCGTCTCGCTGGCACGCGAGCTGCCCAAAGTGCCCGGCGTCGTGAATCGAACGCTGAGCGAAGCTACGGCACTTCTCGCGCAGCATGGGTACAAGGTCGAACAAGCAGAGCCGCTCGCCGACCCTCAGGTCCCCAAAGGCAGCATCGTGTCGCAGTCGCCCGCAGCGGACGTGCCCCACGAGACGGACAAGCCGGTGATGGTGCGTGTTTCTGCCGGCCCGGGCGAGATCGAGGTACCGAAGCTACTCGGCCTAGGGCTCGAGCAGACGAAAGCCCAGACCAAAGAGCTCGGCTTGGCGCTGAAAATCCTATGGACCGAAATGGGCGAAACACCGACGTTCGTCGTGCTGTCTCAAAATCCCGTCGCCGGGAAGAAGCTCAAGCCGGGCGAGGCAGTGACGGTAACGATCAATCGCTGAGCTGCCGGGCGCGCTCAAAGCTCGGCTTGGTGGAGCGCCCGCTCCACCGAACGGTGTCTTCCCATAGGGTGTGGTCACTTTTCTCGTATGCCTCGGATCAAAGGACTTCGTTGGTGGATCATCGTCCTGCTCATGCTGGGCGGGATCGTGAACTTTCTCGCTCGGAACTCTCTGGGCATTGCCAAGCCCACGCTCTCGGCCGAGCTCGGGCTGACCGATCAGCAATATTCGCTGATCCTCACCTGCTTTCAGGTTGGTCTCATTCTGCAGCCTATTTGCGGCTATCTCCTGGAATGGCTGGGCTTGCGTGTGGGCTTCGCGCTGTTCGCCATCGCCTGGTCCGTGGTCAATACGGCCCACGGCATGGTTGGCGGCTCACTCGGCCTCGCAACATTGCGCGGGTTGATGGGCTTTGCGGAAGGGTCGGCCAACCCGGCAGTGATGAAGACGATCTCTGCCTGGTTTCCAGCCCGCGAGCGCGGCATGGCCAGCGGTGTCTACAACGTCGGCGCCTCTCTTGGCTCGGTGCTGGCGCCACCGCTCGTGGCATGGGCCATCTACGCTTATCACTGGCAGGCCGCCTTCGTCGTCACGGGCGGAATCGGCATTGCTTGGGCCGTGCTGTGGCTCGCTCTCTACGACGAGCCCGCACGACACCGGTTGCTCAGCCAAGGCGAACGCAGCTTCATTTTGGCGGGCAAGGAAGGCCACTTGCAAAGCCGCAGCGCGCCGCCTTCGATCTTCGGCCTGCTTCGTCAGCGCAATTTTTGGGGCATTGGCCTTCCTCGCTTTCTCGCCGACCCGACCTGGGCAACCTTGTCTTTCTGGGTGCCATCGTATTTCGTGAGCGCGCGCCATTTCGATCTGAAGCAGCTCGCGATCTTTGCCTGGATGCCATTTCTCGCGGCGGACATCGGCAGCCTGTCGGGCGGCCTGATCGCGGCGGCGGTGCAGCGTCATACCAAGTTGTCGCTGGTCGATGCGCGGCGTATCGCGTTCACGGCGGGCGTCGTGCTGATGCTACCGGTCGCGTTCGTCGGCAGCGTAAAGAGCCCGTATTTCGCAGTCGGACTGCTTTGCTTGGGTGGCTTCGCACACCAAACTCTGTCCGTCACCGTGATCACGATGTCGACCGACTTGTTCCGTCAGAACCAGGTCTCGACAGTGACTGGAATGGCGGGAACGTGCGGCAATTTAGGGACGATGACCTTCACATTGCTGCTCGGGAAATTGCTGTCGACGTATGGCTACGATCCCTTTTTCGTCGCACTACCCTTGCTCGACGTGCTCGGTGCGGGGCTACTCTGGGCGCTCGTGCGCGAACGCTCCGCGGAGCACGGCTGACCTTGCCGCTAGAGCAAGAGATGCCCCCAAACCGAGCGAGATCGTATTGGGTAGATCCTCTGCTGATAGTGTCTCGTGGATCGATCGAGGAAGTAGATGATGCGGCCTTCCCGCATCAGATGCTCATATTGGTCTTGGCTCCGGACGAAGGAGGTGAAGCGGACGCACTCGGGGCTGTCGCCGGGAAGCGTCGCCAAGATCGAAGGCAAATCAGAGCCGGTGAGCACGATGCTTTCAGGCGGCAGCTCTCGGGCCCTCTCGAGGATGCGCGCGACTCTCCTGATTTGGCCCTCACGCACGGCGTGGTCCTCGAAAATCGCGCCGCGAGTCAGACGCCCTTTGTGCAGCGAGCCGACGAAGGGCGAAAGGCACAAAAGCGCAGCAAACACCAGGCTCGACCAGTTCGGCAGCCAGAGCGCGGGCAGCGCGATCGCAAAGGGTACGAGCGGCACGAGATAACCCGATTCCAATGGCATCTTGGCATACGCAATCGCGTACAGAAGGACCGCGGCGCTGCAGGCCGCGCTGACCCAGATGCGCTCTCGCCGGGGCAACGGGTTATTCGTTTTCCCTCTGGCCAAGATCGCGGCGAAAGCCGCCCAGCCCAGGGCGATGCAGCCGAGCAGCCCCCAAACGTCGATCGTTCCACGCAACATCGCAACGTTGACAGCGACCTTTCCCCCGGGCTCGGGCAAGATGTTGATTCCGAACTTCGCGAACACGGGGATGTAGCAAAGCGCGCCGACGACCAGCGCCGCCGGCCAGAGCCGCAGCAGAGCCCTCGCCCTCTGCCGCCAGGTGGGCGTTTTGGCCGCGACCAGCAGTGCGAGTGGCAATAGCATTGCTCCGGACGACAGGCGTGTGCCGATCGCCAAGCCGAGGCAGATCCCCGACGCGAGCGGTCTGCCATCGGTCGCGAGCAGGACGGCACACATCACGAATGCTAGCGCCCAGACGTAATCCATGTTGCTCGCGCTGTTGATGTAGATGACGGGCACGCACGCGAACCCGAGAGCGAGCGCCCAATAGCTCTTCAAACCGAGCCGGCGCAGCCAGAGCGCAAACGCGGCCGTCGCCACGCAGCCCATGAAACAAGCCATCCCGTTGACTGCCCACGGCCCGCCGCGCACGAGCAGCGCGGTGAAGAATTCCTGCACTGGATAGCCAGGAAGCCGTGAGGGCATGTACACCTTGGTTTCGACCAACTCGCGCGCGACGATGAAGACTCTGGATGCGTCGGGATCCTTTCCGTACGCCGCGCCCAAGAAAGGCAATCGCGACGCCACGACGACGACAACCAGGAGCGACAGAACCACCCCAGGTCTGTCAATTAGCCTGCTAGGCTTGGCAGTTTCCGGCGGCAAGGGCGCGTGATTACACGAAAGAGCAGCGCAAGTAAAGCGCGTGGGGCGGCCGGCGAATGGTTCGACAATGCGTGCTAGTATCCGCACATGCTCGACGTTCGGCTGCTCGCCCACGGACGACTCGTGCGCTCCGCCGTGAGGAGTACGATCGCCTCGTGGCGATGGGGGCGTTCGAGGACGAGCGTGTCGAGCTGATCGAGGGGGTGCTGGTCACGAAGAGTCCAAATGATCCCCAGCATGCGGCTACGCTCAGCGCTCGCTACGCCGTCGGCCACACCATCGCGCTCGAAGCATTTCCAGACGTTCGCATCGAAGTCGCGAGCTTGTTCTGAGTGGTCAACGCTCAGAGCTGGCTGAGCAAGTCTTTGCGTATCGACCAGTTGTTCGAACTCAGAGGCAGGCGTAATCTATCCGGGTGACGAATAAGGTGCGGTGGCTGGGTGTTGATGTAGACCGCGAACGGGCGAGCACGATGAAGCCAATCATCGGACTCTTGCTGGTCGCCCCGATTGTCTTGTACGGCCTGGCACTGGCACTCAAGGTCGACCCGTTCCGCGAAGGGGCGCTGGTGCTCGCGTTCTGGACGTGCCTCATCACGTGTGGCACCGGCGTAAAAAGGGCTTGGTCTGCAGGCAGCAAGGAGCGAGCCGTCTTGCCCATCGCGGTGTTCGGTGGGTGTTGGCTCGGCGGTCCTTTTCTGGCGGGCTGGCTCGGCCGGCCGAGCTTGGCGTACTCCGCGTTCGCGGGGCCTCCAATCGCGCTCGTACTCGGATTCCGTCTAGTCTTGCTCTACCCGCCGAAGGTTTGACCCGCGACGACGTCGGACCGGCGCTTCGATGCCCACACGGTTTGCGCGTCGTCGATGGGCGATGCGGGAGTGTGCATCGCCGCATGGGCGCGTGATCCGAGCTCACGCGCTGGGAGCTTTGAGTCGTACTTGGCGCGCTTCGCCCGCTTGCCCCAAAAAAAACCCGAACTCACGCGCTGAGTCTGATTGATTTTTGGGGGTTAGCGGGCGCGGCGTGCCCTGTGCGGCGCGTAGCCCGAAGTGGCGTCGACTCGCTGGCAGCGGTGGACGCGACAAGTAGCGGACGGGGCGCGCTATGGCTCGAGGATCAGGGTGCCGAAGCCTTCCGGCACGTGGAAGTTGGGTTTGGCGGTGCGCGGCGGTCGCCAGGCGAGGTATTGGCGCGGCGCTTTGCCTTCCATGCGATAGAGAGCGAGCGGCAAATGGGCCCCGGCCACGAGCGCTGTCGTGAGCTCCCGGGCAGCGAAGCGCGCTTCCACGATCGCCGTGTGCGCTTCTGGGTCGCGTGTGGTCGCTATCGTGGCTTCACTCGACCATTCGGGCTTCGACACCTTGCCGTAAGCACCGATCTCGAGGTCGAAAAAGTGCCCGAACGGTCCGAGCTCGATCTCGAAGTAGCGAGCTCGCTGCGCGGGGTCCGGCGCGAGGAACAGCTCGACGCAGTCTTCCTCGTACAGCTTCGCGCGCTCGACGCCGATGGGGCGCGAGCGATCGGTGTCGAGGCCGGCCCCCGAAAGCTCGAAGAACGCGAACAGAGCGCCTTGCTCCGTCCACATGAAGCGCGCACTCGTCCGAATCCCCGTGTCGACGCCTGCGTAATCGGTCTGCCAGCTGACCGCAGGCGCGTTCGCCCACTCCGGCTCGCGCTTGCCGTCGATGGTGGGCGCAGCGACGACGTGCCGGGCATGCGCCGTCGGCGGCTCGGCCGGCACAGGAGCTGGAGGGATGCTGAACGGAGCGATGGCCTTGAAAAAGACCGGGCGAGGCACTTGCAGCGCCTTCACGCCGTCGCCCGTGAGCTCGGGGTGAGCCAGCGGAATTTCGTAGCGCCGTGCGGCCAGCTCGATCAGCGGCGACGTGCGGTGCCCGCCGAGTTGTTTGGCGAGCTCCGCGTTGTTCCAAAGCCCCAAGTACTCCGCCCCGACGCGGTCGACGAGCACCGGGTTGGTGCCGCCGATCGCGATGCCGCCCGGCACTCGGCTCAGGTTCTGGAAGCCGTCACCGGCCATGGCTGGCACGCCTTCGGCGAGCACGGCGTCGGGCAGCGAGATCTCGAGCACGTCCACCATGCGCTCGGCGAAGCGCTCGAGCGACGCCACGTAGAGCGCGCGATCCTCCGGCTCGTGGCGCTTGCGTTGCCCGAGGTACTGCTTGAGCTCCTCGTGCATGCGCCACTTTTGGTTGTACGCGGGCGTCGCCTCCGAGCGCATGACCGTGCCCTGCATGCCTTTGATGCCGAGCGAGACCACCGAATAGCGATGCGCCTTGATCTTCGGCACGCTGATGAAGAGCCCGTGGTCCAGCGTCTCTGCCAACAGCTTGGGCATGAGCAGCGTGGGCACGCTCGTTTTCTCGATGCCCGTGATGCGCAGAGGCTGGCCCGGCCGCTCCCCCTCCACGTCGTACACGCCGTCATCGTCGAGCGCCACCAGCGGCACCTGCTCCTCGGCAGCCATGCGCGTGTAGCCAGACAGCTCCACCGCGCGCAGCCAATGCTGGTGCGAGTTCCCGCAGCCGTCCGCGACCGTAATCTGCCGATGACCGCGCGCTTTGAGGCAGCGCACGACGCCGCGTGTGAACTCCACGTCGGTCACACGCCCGGTAACGCCGTCGTCGCCCCCCGGCTTCTTCAGCGTTTTGAAGCCGTCGAATCCGCACAGGTTGGGTTTGACGAGCACGGGTGTGTCCGGAGGGCGCGCGGGCACGACCACCTCGCACAGGCGCTGCCCAAGCGTGAGCGCGCTGTCACCCGCCAGCAGAGTGACCGGAGAGCGATCCGCGCGGAGCCGCGCGGCGTGCCGCTTTCGCAGCTTGGCTCCGTCCACCTGCTGCAACGCCGAGGCGGCCACGGGTGCCCCGCCGTCGTACGCAGGGCTCGCTTGCGTGACGGTGTCCAGCTCCGCGCTCGCCGAGGGTGGCGGCGCACGCGGAGCCGAGGTAACGGCGGCGGGCAGCGAAGCCGGCGCGCCCAGAACCTGCGGAGCCCGTTTCTCGGGCGCCTTCTCGCGGGTGCAGCTCCAGACCAGGAGCAACGTCACGCAGCGAGCCCAATTCATTGCACTGGAAGTCACGATACGGCCCCGAAAAAGTACTACTCTCAGGGGGCCGGCGTCGACCAGGGCGGCACACGACTTTTTGACTACTCACGTTTGGAGCGGCTCAGGGCAGACCCGGCTAGAAGGGTCGAGGCCCCTCCCTCACGCGATTCGCCTGACACTGATTGAGGTCGATACCAGGGGGACCGACGAGCAATCGGAGGTGAAGGGTTGCTCCGAATTGGCTGGCGCAGGCTTGGTCGGCGGGCCCGGATGCGAATCGTCGAGCGTGAGCAAATAGTGGAGGAGCCCGTTGCGACCGGAGATCCCGAGCCGCCGATACACGGATGCGATCTGGTTGGCGATCGTGCGATTGGCCGTGCCTCGCAGCTGGCCGATCTCCTCGTAGGACAATCCTTCCACCAAGCATTTGACGACCGCGAGCTCAGCGGGCGATAGCGACGCACAACGCAGCTCGGGGCGAGGAATCGACCAGACCTGCAAGCTGCTCGCCTCCTCGATCATGGTGGATCGATTCGCGAGCCTGCGGGTACCGTTGCCCGCCGCGATCGCCGCGAGCATGATGATTGGGTGAACGCGGGAAGGCCGACCTGAGGCTCCCAACGTTTCGAGCGCACTGCGCGCGCTGCTCGTGATGGTGGAAGGTGCGAGCTGGAGGTCGATCGCCACGCACAGTTGATACCCGCTCCGCAAAATCTGCTCGAGGATCGCGAGGCGCCTGCCGGAGAGCTCCTCACCCCGACACGCCGACTGCCGGACCACCAGGTAGCAGCGTTCATCCGAAAAAAAGCCGTCCACCACGCGGGAGGACCCAGACACGAGGCCACGCCACAGCTCTGCCAAGCAGCTCTGTTCGGCCGACGAGAGATCGCTGGCCGCAGCTTGCTCGCGACGCAGCTTTACCAAGCTTGCAGTGTTCATGCAGCATCCTTTCCCCCGCGTAACCTGGGTATTCGGCTCGACGCTGAGTGCAGAGCTCGGCCCGCGCGC
>DASSMT010000400.1:0-15319 GCA_035688655.1 Polyangiaceae bacterium
TCGCCATGTACCTGTTCACGAAGAGTCGCGGCATTCCGTTTCTCGAGGGCGCGGATCGCTTCTCATTTTCGGCGGCTCTCGGCGCAACGGTGGTGCGCATCGGCAACTTGTTCAACTCCGAGATCGTCGGTCGCAAAGTCCCGGACCAGAGCTGGGGCATGCGCTTTCCGCGAAACCCCCCGGATCACGGCCTGAGCCCGGTGCCGCTCCGCTACCCGAGCCAGCTGTACGAGATCGCGCTGGGCATCGCGGTGTTCGTCGGCCTGCTGATCGCCGACCGCGCGATGGGCAAGGAAAAGCGCCCGCGTGGCGCGATGATCGCCTGGTTCTTCGCGCTGTACTTCACCGGTCGCCTGTTCACCGAGTTCTACAAAGAGATCGAAGCGCTGCCCGCCGACTCGGCGATCAGCATGGGTCAATACCTGAGCATTTTGCCGGCATTGCTCGGCTGGTACGGCGTGTATTGGACCATGAAACGCAAAGAGCCGTCCGGCTGGGGTGACGCGCTGCCGGCGCCCGCCGATCTGGACGACGATTCCGATGAGGACGAAGACGACGACGAAGCGGACGAGGAAGAGGCGGGCGCCTCCGCACGGCGCCGCAAGGCTCCTCGCGTCACGCGAGCCGAAGCCGACGATGAAGACGAGGACGAGGACGAGCAGGACGACGAACAGGAGCAGCCGGTGTCGACCAAGAAATCAGGCTCGGTGGACCCCGACGTCGACGCTGAGTTCGAAGCCGGCAAATTGAAGAAGGTGCGCCGAGATCCCGAGGAGTAGATACCGCCCGTGTGCTGGGCGTGCTCCGCGCTTTCGCGCGCAGCACGCCTCGCACGGACCTCCGAGCTCAGCCCAGCTTGGCTTTGATCGTGATCTCCGGCACGCCGCCGAGCGCGCGAGTGATCGGGCAGTTTTGCTTGGAGAAGGCGACTTTTTCGTCGAACAGCGCTTGGGACAGCCCGGGCACGATCGCGTTCGTCTCGAGCTCGATCTTGGTGATCGCGGGGCCGCCGCCGAGCTCACCCAAGGTGACCGTGGCGCTGGTCTCGATGCTGGTCGGTGGGTGACCAGCGGCGCTGAGCTGCGCAGCCAAGAACATCGAAAAGCATCCGGCATTGGCAGCGCCGATCAACTCTTCCGGGTTGGTGCCGGTGCGCGCGCCTTCGAAACGGGAAAGGAATGTGAATGGTGCGTCGAAATAGCCGGTGCCGCCCTTCATCGAGCCGTTGCCCTCCTTGAGGGTACCCGTCCATTTGGCTGACGCTTTTGAGATGGCCATGATTGCTCGCTCCTGTTGAGTGTGATTCGCCACGCCGGTGCGCTGGTGCGCCCCGTGAGAAGACGGGAGTGGCGTCCCGCGAGCGACTACAGGTAGTGCGGCCGCCGTTGTCGGTCAATGCGCGCAGAGCATCGGCCGCGGACTGCTCAGTTTCAGGCGCGGGTGGGTCGGATCGAAAATCGTCGGATCTTTGGGCGACAGCTGGGGGTGATGCTTGAGGGAACGCGCGAGCGCATCGCGAAAGCTCAGGCCGATGTCGATTTCGATGCGCTGAGGGGACAACCCAATCGGCCGGAACAGGGCATCCCCGCCGGTCGCGAGGTAGTCGCTCGTGGCCAAGAGCAGTGTTTCCCGATCCGAAACGGGTTTGCCGTTTTCACGGCTGAGCTGCAATTCGAAGCCGGATTTGCCGCAGCGCGCGTTGACTCGCATGCCGCTCAGGGAAATCAGACCGTGCGCGTCGTGTCGCAGGTGGTTTTCGAGCACGGTCTTCAACTCGGCACCCGTGAGGCGAATCTTTGCGACCAAGTTGTCGAACGGCATGGCTTCGAACAATTGCCCGTAGTTCAGCTGACCGGCGGGCAACTCCGCGCGCAGGCTGCCGCCGTTCAGAATTGCCACATCTGCGCCCGGGACCGCTTCACGCAACAGATCGGCAAATAGATTGCCGAGCGCCGACTCGCTGCCGTGCTCACACGCGAGCGTCTCTTCGACCGTGCACCCAATCGGCTCTTCGCGAAATTGCTCTGCTTTGGCCAGGGCAGGGGCGATCGCCCGAGCCATCTCCGGAGCTTCCCTGGTGGGTTCTCCTTCGTAGTCGCTCAGCGTGCAGGGGCCGCCTTCGGTCAGCCTCGGGCAGAGCTCGTGAGGAGGAAAGACTTTGCGTTCGAGCACGCGGTGCGTGGTTCCGTCCACTCGCAGATCGATGCGCGAAAAGGCGCGTCCACGCGCGTACGCCTCGACGATGGGAATGCCGTTCATCAGGTGAGCCACACCCGCATGGCTGTGGCCCGCAAAAATGGCATCGACGCTGCCGGCGGGGAGCGCCCGCGCGACTTCGAAGATCTCGGCATTCGGGGTGCAGCTGCTCACATCCGCCGGGTCGCTGAAGTCTTTGCAGTCAGCGCCGGCATGCGCGATGCCGATCACGATTTCGGCGCCCTGTGCGCGCAAGCTCCGAGCTTCTTCCGCCAGTGCCGGTGCCAGTGGCGTCACGTCTAGCCCGGTGAACCAGGCGCTCAGTACGATGCTCGGTGTTTCGAACGTCAACAGGCCGACGAAGCCGACCCGGACGCCGCCCACGTTCAACAGCACCGAGCGACGAAGTTTGGTCCACGGCGGCGACGTATGGCTTCCGAGCACGACCAAGTTTGCCGACAAGATCGGGAACGAGGCCTCGCTGATGCGCGCGCGAATCGCGCCCTGCGGATCGTCACCGCCCGCCACTGGTCCAAAATCGAACTCGTGATTGCCCAGGGTCGCGACGGTCATCCCGAGCACGCGGTAGGCTTCGATCACCGACGCGCCCGCGGTCAGGTTCGATTCGAGTGTGCCTTGGAACATGTCGCCCGCGTCGACTACGGCGACTGCGCCGCCGTCTTTCGCTCGCGCACGACGCACGTTGTCGACGTAGCCGGCAAAGGCCGGCAAGGCGCGCAGCCGACCGTGCAAATCATTGAGCCCGAGAAAGCTGAGCACGAAGGGAGTAGGGGTTGGCGCGGGCGCGGACCGGGCGCTCGGCGTGCTGGTCGGGGGTGGTTGGGGGCGCGCGCTCTGGGGCGGTGGCTGCGTGCAGCCCACGCACAGCAGGCTCGAAAGTCCGGCCAAAATCCAGGGCGATAGCGGCATCGAACCCAAGCGCGCCCGACCGGGTCAGCTCTGTTCCAAGAGCCCGCGCAGCCGCGCGGGAGCGATTCGGAAGTCGCGCTTGCAATATTCGCAGGCGATCTCCAAGACCTCGTTGGTCGACAGCAGGTGCTCGAGATCGTCACGGTTGAGGCTGGCAAGCGCCGAAACGACCCGTAGCTCGTCACACCAACACTCGAAGCGCACGGGGCTCTCTTCCAAGCGCGTGAAGGGCATCCCGTACAGAAGCTCATCCAAGAGCCAGCTGGGCGTGAAGGCGCTGTCGCCGAGCTGTGGGTCGATCGATTCGAAATCGCGCAGGCGCTCGGTCATGACCATCAGCGGGCCGCGGCCGACCTCAGGCAGCAGCTGAACGATGTAGCCGCCCGCGCTGTGCACGCGCCCACCCTCGAACAAGGTGCCGACGGCGAGCATGGAGATGACCTGCTCGGAGCTCTGCATGTAGGACATGAACGAATGCGAGATGCCGCCGTCCTTGGGCACCTCCACCACGCCTTGATTGATGCGCCCGCTGCCCAGCGTGCGCATCAGCTGCAGCACCGCACCCTGGCCGAGGTCGATTTCTCGCGCGCCACCTTTGAGCTGAACCAGACCTCGGGTTTGCCCCGAAGGGTGCGAGTCTGCGATCAGGCTGCCACTGCCGCTCGAGCCCTTGATGATGCCCTGCACCCGCAAGCTCGGGGCCATGGTTTCGCGGAAAAGGATTGAGCCCGTCAATAAATCGCCGAAATGACGCGCGGTCTGACCGGTGACCCCCTGAGCCTCGACGGCACCGCGGACGGTTTGGGTGGTGCGCGCGGTGATGACGCGGAAGGCGCCGTCGTCGGTGATGGCGCGCAGGACGGTGTCGACGGAATCGCTCACCCCCCAAATCTAATGCTTCGCGCGCAGTCTGCACAGCCCCGAGTTTTTCCATGTGCAGCGGCCGGGCCCGCAATTGCGAGCCCGCGAGCGAGAGGCCCGCCCGACCTGGCAGCGGGCGAATGTTCCGCTATAAGGGTCCGCGATGAGCCAGAACGAAGCCGAGCGAGCCACCTTGTTGGTGTCCTGCCCCGATCGGCGCGGGATCGTCGCGGCCCTGGCGCAGGTTCTCTACGGTCACGGCGCGAATATCCTGGATTCCGACCAGCACACCGATCAGCTCGCCGCGCAGTTCTTCCAACGCTTGCATTTCGACCTCACGGACTTGCAGACCGACCGCGGGACGCTCGAGCGCGCCATCAACGAGGTCGCAGAACGCTTCGGCATGCGTTATGAGCTCCGTTACGGAACGCGCCAAAAGCGCGTGGCGCTGTTCGTTTCACGCTATGATCACTGCCTGTACGACCTGCTCCTGCGTCAGCGCAGCGGCGAGCTTCGCTGTGAGCTGCCGCTGATCGTCAGTAATCACCCGGACTTGGAGCGCGTCGCCCAGCAGTTCGGCGTCGACTTTCAGCTGATTCCGGTGACCGCCGAAACCAAAGCCGAGGCCGAGCGCGCGCAGCTCGGCCTGCTGCGCGAGCGAAAGATCGACCTGTTGGTGCTCGCGCGCTACATGCAAATCCTGAGCGAATCGTTCATCGCCAGCTTCCCTGGCAAGATCATCAATATCCACCATTCGTTCTTGCCCGCCTTCGTCGGCGGAAAGCCGTACCATCAAGCTTACCAGAGGGGCGTGAAGCTGATCGGCGCTACGGCCCACTACGCCAGCGCGGTGCTCGACGAAGGACCAATCATCGAGCAAGACGTCGTGCGCTGCTCCCACCGTGACTCGATCGACGATCTGGTGCGCAAAGGTCGCGATCTGGAGAAGGTCGTTTTGGCCCGCGCCGTGCGCCTACACTTGGAAGATCGCGTGCTGGAATACGGCAACAAGACCGTGGTCTTCGACTGAATAGCGCTCCGCGCGCAAAAACGCTCGAATCACCCGAATTCGGCCGCGCCGACACAGGCATCAGTGAGAGGCGCGCGTGGTGAACACTTTCGGCACTCTTCTGCTGCGCATCGAGCGCCCTTGGCTCGGCGTTCCCGCGCTCTTCACGTCGCTCGTGACGACCTGCGACGACGTTGACCCGCGCGAGCCAGGCGAAACGGAGCCGGCGCGGCCAGGCGCAGGCGAAAGCCGAGCCGCTACGCTTGCCCGCTCACATCTCGTAAGCGCGCGACGGCCTCGTCGAGATCTTGCCAGGTGATGACTTGCCGGATCCGCGGGTTGCGCAAGCCGAGCTTGCGCGCTTGCTTTCCGCCCACCCAAACCTGGATCCGGCTCGGCAGTGAGCTCAATACCCGCCGTAAATGCGCCTCGGTCAGCCCGAGATCGGCCGCCTCCGAAATCGACACACCCACCACGTCTACCGCGAGCGCCACGGCGGCTTCGGCGAGCTGATCGGGTGGCATGTTCACACCCAAGACCCGTGGCGTCACCCCTGCCAGGGCGAGGTACAGCGCAACCATCTCCAAGCCGAGCCCGTGCTGTTCGTCCGACAGCGTCGCGAGCAGCACGACCGGGCCCGTGGAACGATCCTCGTAAGCGGAGAGCAGCGAGCTCAGCTTGCTCGACAGCACTTCCGACACCAGGTGCTCGTGGCGTACTGCCACCCTGCCGGCGGCCCACGCAACTCCCACCTGTTCGAGCAGCGGCGCTGCGACATCCGTCAGGAATTGCTTCGGTCCGAGCAGCACGACACAGCGCCGAAGCTCGTCGCGCAGCCCCTGAGCGTCGTCTTGCAGCAACAAAACCAGCAGCGATTCGATCGTGGGCGTCGAGCGATCGCTGTTCAGCTCGGCCCGCGCGGAGCTGGTGAGCAGGCCCCGCAATTCTTCGGCGCCGTGATGAATCACCTCTCCTGAACGAAAACCGGCTTTGAGCGCGCGAGCGATGAGCACGAGTCGCTCGATGTCGGCATCGGTGTACACGCGCACTTGAGAGCCATTCCGCCCGGGCTTGGGGAAGCCATAGCGCCGCTCCCACATGCGGAGCGTATCCGACGACACTCCGCTCAAGCGCGAGGCGACTCGAATCGAGTAACCTCTGGCCGCGTCATTTGCGGCATTTTGACGCTCCGCCATGCCGGCGAAGCGTTGGTCCTGGACAAGGCTTCGTCAAGCGGGACCAGAAAGCGCGTTGGCCCCCGCTCGACGGACTTTTCTACAGAGGTTTGGCGTTGCGGGCTGCCTCGATCGCCTGATCCAACGCCATTGGACTGAAGCCGACCAGGATCTGCCCCATCAGGTCGATCACCGGAATGCTCGAGCCCGAGCGCCCCGCGCGCTCCAGCTTCTGACGCATTTCAGCGGCAGCCACCGGATTTTCGTCGATGTCCTTGTCCACCACGGTGACGCCGCGTTGCTTCAGGTACTTCTCGGTGTCGTGGCATGGCTTACACCAAGACGCGCCGTAGATGGTGGCGGAGATGCCCGTGACGAGGGCTTTCTTCGCGGCGTTCGGCGCGCCGGGCTGAGCGCCCGCTGCTACGGACTCCGCCGGCGCCGGTACCGCGCTGGGCGCGAGCGCTTCGAGTCGTGCTTTGCGTTTGCCCGCGCCGAGCTCGTCCCAGGCTGCGCGCGTCATCGTCTTCACGCGATAGGCGCCCGCGGGCGTCACTTCATTCAAGTTCGAGACGTAGACCAGCTTGCCCGTGCCCTCTTCGCGCGTCGTCACTACGACGCGCACTTGCTCGCGACCTTCTTTCGGCACGTCCGCGGGCTTCTGCACGACGTGGAAATCGCCCTTGTCGTCGATCCAGGTCAAAAGCAGGTCAGCCGTGTCGTCTTTGATTTCCAGCGCTGGCAGCTCGGTCGGCTTCGGCACCGCGCCGGTCTCGTCGCTGGGTGCGGGCGTGGCTTGTTTGCGGCAGCCGGCGAGCGCCACGCACAGTGCGAGCAGCCAGCCCATGGCGTGAGTGATTGAGCGACTCATTCTCGTTCTCGCCAAAGTTATCATCGGCCGGGCGCCTTGTCCCGTTTGCCCTTGGCCGGTTTTCCTCTGGCGTTGGCGGCGTTAGCGGCATTTGCGGCCGCCGCTGCCGCAGCGGCAGCCTGCTCTGCGGCAAGTTTCCGAGCCTTCGCCTCGGCGTAATCCTTGAAGCCTCCGTCGTACAGGTCGATTCCGGCGGGGCCGAAGCTGGCGGTGCGTGTGGTCACGGTCTCCAGGAACCGGCGATCGTGCGAGATCAGCACCACGGTGCCTTCGAAGCCGACCAGCGCCTCCTCCAAAATCTCGGCTGCGGGAATATCCAAATGGTTCGTCGGCTCGTCCAGGAACAACAAGTTACGTGGCTCCAACAGCAGCTTGGCCAGCGCCAAGCGCGTGCTCTCGCCCCCTGAAAAACTGGAAACCCGCCGCAAGGGGTCGTCGCCATAGAAACGAAAGCGCGCCAAATATTCGCGGGCGCCGTCGACATTGAGATCGCCCCGCACGCTGCGGATCTCGTCGACCGCCGTCTTCTTCGGATCGAGCGATCCGAGGTGCTGATCGAAGTAACCCTCGTACAAGTTCGTGCCGCGCTTGATCTCGCCGCGATCGCTCGCTTCGCCCTGACCCGCGAGCAACTTGAGCAAGGTCGACTTTCCGCAACCATTCGGTCCGACGATGCCCAGGCGATCGCCGCGCCGCAGCAGCAAATCGAAGCCCTGAAACAGCTCGACCGCGCCGCGCACCCCTGCCGCGCCCTTCACGTCCAGCACGATGTCGCCGCTGCGCGGCGTCTCCGCGAATCGGAAGCGCAGGCGCTCGGCGCGCGCCCACACGTCTTCAGGACGTTCGAGCCGCTCGAGCTTGTCCAGCATGCGGCGTCTGGATTGCGCCTGTTTGGTGTTAGTGCCTGCGATATTCTTGCGAATGAAGTCTTCGGTCTTGCTGATGAACGCGGACTGTTCCTCCGCCAAGCGCCGCTCGCGCTCCAAGTCTTCTGCCCGCTCCTCGTGATACTTCGTATAGGGTAACGGATAGTTGCGGAACGTGGTCCGCCCGAGCTCCATGGTGATCGGACAGACCGCGTCCAAGAACGCACGATCGTGCGAGACGACCAGCACCGCACCGCGCCAGCCCACCAAGTAGTTGGCCAGCCAATCGATGGTCTCCAAGTCGAGGTGATTGGTCGGCTCGTCCAAGAACAGAACCTCGGGCTCACCGGCGAGCACGACGCCCAACGACAATCGACCGCGCTCGCCGCCGGACAGAGTGCGCACGTCTCGCTCCAGATCGCCGTGGCTGAAGCCGAGACGCATTGCGATCATCTCGACGCGCCGTTCGAGCTGATCGGCGCCCGCGTGCTGATAGCGATCCATCGCCGCAGACAAGCGATCCAAGGCCGCAGCCTCACCGCTCGCCGCCGCTTCTTGCGCGTGGCTGAGCTCGTGCCGGATGCGCAGCAGATCTCCGAACCCGGCGAGCAGATTGTCCATCACGCTGCCTTCGACGCGAGTTTCGTGGCCCTGCCGGTAGTAGCCGAGCGTCGCGCCCTTCTTGAGCGTTACCGACCCTTCGTCGGCATCGAGCTCTCCCGCGATCACACGCAGCAAAGTGCTCTTGCCGGCTCCGTTCGGAGCGACCAATCCGGCGCGCTCTCCCGCTTCCAGCCGAAAGGTCACGGCTTGGAACAGGCGCTCACTGCTATACCCAAAACTCAGATTGGCGACTTCGAGGAGTGACAAAGCGACGGCTGTCTAGCATGGCTTGACGGGTGTGGGCGGGTGACCGTGGTTTGGGCCAAAATGTCGGTCGGTCGCACGGCTCCCGAGGGCTGCTCGAAGGCGCCTCTCACGGTCGTCGAATGAACTGCGCGATCGCTTCGATGACTGCCGGCGCGACGTGCCGCTGCTCGCCCGTATCGGTCACCGACAAGAAGAGATGATCCAAACCCGGGAGCGTCGCACTCTGCACCGGAACGCGATTCGACAAGCCAGTCAGCCAGTGTTCTTGATCCACCACTGCCACATTTCGATCCATCGCCCCGCGCAGGAGCAGCACCGGGCGACCGAGCGCGACCGCGATTGCGACTTCATCACGCCGATCGACGTCGCGCCAATAGCCCGCTGGCATGCCGAGCACCGGTGCGGCCGGCGGCAGATTCGGGAGCGCTCGTACTTGACGTTCGAGACCGTTGAAGTCCGCGCCTGGTTGGGCGGTCTCGAGCTGGTCCAGTACGATTCGCTCGAGCGGTCGCCCGGGGGCGGCGAGCAAGACCAGGCCCGCGACGCCGCCGCCGCGCTGCGCGATTTCTGGAGTGAGCAGTGCGCCCAAGCTGTGTCCAATCACGAACACGCGCTCTTGGTCGACTTCGGGACGGTGACGAAGCAGCCGCAACGCAGCGACGGCGTCGGTGAGCACTTCGTCTTCGACCGTGGCCTTGGCCGGCTCGGGCGCAAGATCCGGATGAGCAAACGCGCGCTTGTCCCAGCGCAGCGTCGCGATGCCGCGCTTTGCCAAGCCATGCGCGAGATCCCGGAAAGGTTTTGCGTCGGCGATCGACTCGTCGCGATCGTTCGGTCCAGAGCCGCCGACCAAGAGTGCCGCTGGCAAGGGCCGGCTCGCCAGCGCGGGCAGCACCCAGCTTGCGGGCAGAGCCAGGGGACCGACACTCAACGTTTCTTGATGAACGTCGGCGTCAGACTCGTGTTCCGGCGGAGTTGCGGCTGGCTTCTTCGTAAAAGCGAGCCCGATGACTTCATGCGTCGAAGGTTCGAACGCGATCTGCAAGTGCAGCGCCTGTTGCGAAAACGTCAACTCGAACGTGAAGCGATCTTTGCCCATGGGGTGATCGCGCTTCACGACACGAAAAGAAGTAAGCTCACCGTTTCGCGCAAGGAGTGATTGCCAATGCGAAAGCAAGACCGCGGGGGGCAGTCCGCTGCGCATTCGCTGATCGAAGTGGGTTTCCGCGGCCTCGGCGGAACCCGCCGAGAGCGCCTCGATCAGCGCATGCGCTCGGGCTTCATCGATGTCGGACGGGACTGCGGCTTTGACCGGGGCGGCGGGCGCAGGTGCGGGCGCCGGTGCTGCAGCATGGCAGGCACTGAGCGAAAGCCAGGCCACGACCAAACAGGGCCGCACTGCGCCTGCTTTGCTTCGGGTCCACTCGCGCCCGCTGGCGCGCTTCGGCGCCTCGAACCTCTGCCGACGCGGCGATCGGGACTGCACTCTTCGCACGCCTCCTTGATATGGTGTGCGAGAAACGGATACAACTCGGAAAATCACCTGCGACGAACGCGAGAAACCGGTTCGAGCCAGGCTGCGTAAACTCGACAACCCCAATGCTAGCCATGTCGATGCGTGAGATCTTCCCCGAATCCAAAGTTCACCCCCAGATAGGCGAAAAAATCGCCAACTATCGCAAGGAGCAAGTCGAGCAGGTCAAATCATTGATCGCGGCACACCGGGTGGTGGTGGTCGGGATGACTCAGAATCCGTTCCCCAAGCGGGCACGCCGCCTGCTCGATAGCCAAGGTATTCCGTACGAGTATCTCGGTATCGGGAGTTACTTGAGTGAGTGGCGCAAGCGCTTGGTGCTGAAAATGTGGACGGGCTGGCCCACCTTTCCGATGATCTTCGTGGATGGCGTGTTGATCGGTGGCTTCGAGGATCTCGTGCCGCTGGTCGAAAGCGGTGAACTGAAAAAGACGCTGGCCAGCCCGCGCAGCTAGCGGCCTCGATTCACGCGCCCGAACCCGTAGCCAGCGGCCGCAGTGCGTTCAACGTGCCACGTGTCCGGCGCCGGGGATCGCCGCCACGAATTGCGTCCCTGCGGGCAGAACGCTCACTTCCAGGTTGGAAGCTTGCAACATGTTCTGCGTCTCCAGTAACTCGAACAAGGCTTCGGAGATCACTCGGTCTCTGGCGATTTCGGCCAGGGCTGCGCCCACGATCTGCGGACGTGTTGCTGCGGCCTGGGCGAACGCGACGGCCGCTTGACGTTCTGCGGTGGAGCGGATCACGTTCACGCGGTTGGTGCCGTCTTGCTGAATGGCAGCGGTCACCTGGCGCAGACGATTGACCACCTTTTGTTCGATCTGCGCAATCATGCCCAGATCGCGAAAGTGCACCTTGCGGATGTAGGTGCTGCCCAGCATGTAGCCCCATTCGCGTGATTTGAGCGACACCTCTTCGCGCACCATTTGGCTCATCTGGTGGCGCGTCTCGAGCATCTCGGACAGTTTCATGTTGCTCAAGCAACGCACGGTGGCGTTCGAAACGTTCGCGCGCAGCGAACCGACGGGATCCCAATTCTTGTACAAGTAGGCGAGCGGGTCGCTGACGAACATTTCGCACCAAACGCCGATGCCCATCGGCGCGCCCTCTTCGGAGTTGACCGGTTGGCTGCGCAGGTACGTTTGGTCGAGCCGCAGATCCACGACCCTTCTCTTGCCGAAGAAAAACACGAACAGCGCGAGAGGCCCCATCTTCAGCCAGGGCCAATGGATTCCCGGTTGGTTTTCGGTCAGGCGGACTTTGCCGAACAGCTCGAAGACCACGCACTGCCGCTCTTGAACGATCAGATACACACCCGCGAGCCGTGCCAGCAGCAAGAACAGCGGCACACAGACGAAGCAGGCGACGAAGCTGACGCCGACGCTGGTCAAGAACGACATCAACGAGTCTCCTGATCGGCGGTGAGCACCAATTGTCGCGTGCGGCGGCGGAGGCCGAGCTTGGCGTTGCGTACGTACGCGGCAATCGCGCCCTCACCCGTGGTGCGCAGTTGCCGCAGCTGCGCCGTGAGCGTGAGCAATGGTTCGACTTCGGCCTGTGCGTTCAAGGTTTCGATCTCGACCGCGCGCCGTGACTGCACGATTTTCTGGTCGGCAGCGGCCTGGGCCAAGCTGATTTCGCTCGAAACATGGTTGTGCGCGGTATTGATCGCCGCCAGGGCCGAGTCCACGTCGACCGGGGGATCGATGCCGGTAATCAGCGCCGCATCCAAGCCGATGCCGTAGCGGGCAGCCGCCGAGGCGCAATCGAGCGCCATGTGGTCGTTCAGATCGCGCAGATTCTTGCGCAAATCATTGATCGAGATGCCCTGAACGCCGGCTCCTACTTCGGCGCCGGCTTCGTTTGCGCCGAGCGCGGTTCCCGAGTCCGGCGCCTCGAAGTTCGCGATGCGGTCGCGCAGCACGGACACGAAGTAGCCCATGATGTGCGCGAGCGGTCGCTTGATCCCGAAAATGTAGGCGTACAGATTGCGCTCCGAGACCGTGAAGCGGAGCTGCCCGTTCAAGCCGGTGTTCAGTTGGTCTTTGGTCACCGCCTCCAAGATTTGCCCGCCGTTGTTGGCGGCAGGGTCCTCCGGATCGTAGGCGATCGAAACCGTATTGGTGGCGACCGAGACCTTGTGCGCGGTCTGCCAAGGCAGCTTCCAGTAGAAGCCAGGCCCGATCACTCGCACCTGCGGGTAGGCGTAACGCTCGCGCTCGTTCGGGCGCAAGGTCTCCGCCATGGGATCTTCCAGCGTGCTCAGGCCGGTGCGCTGCGCCCGCCCGAAGGTGCTGATCACCGCGCGTTCGTTGGGTCCGACGGTGTAAAACCCGAGCACGCCGTAGCGCACGAAAAACCAAAGTAGGAACCCGAACGGGATCCCCAGGAGGATTTCGAACATCGCCCGATGATGGCAGATGTTTCGAGGCCGCTTCTACGGCGAACGCCCGAGAGTCGCGTTTGTGCGGGCAGACCCGCGCACGATACCGCTAGTGCGGCATGGCGGGTGGCACGGACGTGCGCTCTTCCAGCCCGCGCAGGCGACGCGCGAGCACGCGCAGGGTCTCGACGAGCGCGATGAACACGTAAACACTCAGCAACCAAACCAGCACGAACTGCGGCTTGAAGCGTTGCCACACGAATACGCTCGAGCCGACCGTGAAGAGCACGAACAGCAGCGTCGCGGTGTTGAGCTTGAGTTCCTTGAACGAGCGAAAGCGCACGGTCGAGACCATCAGCAGGCCCAAGCCGATCGTCACGCAAAACAGCAAGAGCGTGTAGCGCTCGTCACCGAGCGCGCCGCCCACGCCGTGGTTGGCGACCATCAGCGAGATCAGGATCCCGGCGGCGGGTGGACTCGGCAGCCCCAAGATGTATTTGCCCGGTTTGGTGGGCGCGCCGCTCGAATTCGAGCTCAGCACGTTGAAGCGCGCGAGCCGAATCGCCGCGCAAGAGACGAACATGAACGCAGTCAGGATGCCCGGGATGGGTTCGCGATGGAGCACCCACTTATAGACGAGCAGCGCGGGCGCGAGTCCGAAGGAGATGATGTCGGCCAGCGAATCGAGCTGCAGGCCGAAGGCGCTCTGGGTTTTGGTCATGCGCGCGACACGGCCGTCCATCATGTCGAACAGCATCGCGAAAATCAGAAGTACAGCTGCGCGGTACACATCGCTTTCGGTCGGCGTCTCTTTGGCGACCAACCGAATTGCGTTGAAGCCGCAAAACACACTGCCCAGGGTGATGAGATTGGGCAGAACGAACAAAGTCTTCCGCAGGTCGAGCTTCGGCCTGGGACGGTTCGGATTGCGGCGGGTACGGCGAAACCCCACGGATGGACCTTAGGGGGCGATCGGTCTTGCGTCCAGCAACCGGTCTTAACTTACAGTATTTATTGGTTAATTCAGCCGGCGCACTGCGCCATCGCCAGCGCGCACGGCCGGTCTTTTGGCCCGCCGCGAACGAACGCCCTACGATCCTTCGCGATGCGTTCTTCCTCCCCCCGCTTTGGCGTCCGTTTCGGCTGGTTTCCGCTGTTGGCGGCGGCCGCGTGTCTGGGCGCCTGCGGTGGCGGCCATGACGATTTGGCCAAGCGCCTGGCCAGCGTTCAAGCCGACCTGATCAAGGTGCAAAGCCACGCCGACCGCCTGGAGCAACGGCTCGAATCCTTGGAGATGCGGAGTAAGGAGGCACCCGTGGCGCGACCCGCGAGCGAACCTGCCGCGCACCCGGACCACCCGCCGCTGATGGTGGTCAAGCTCGAGCCGGACGACAGCCGTGACGCGCCAGCCAACGCACCCACAGCGGCGCTACGACCCGAGGACTCTGCTGCCGACCAATCTCCCCGTCCGGTGATTCGAGTGTACGGTTCGCGTACGGACGTGGGCTCGACTCCCGACAACTCGAAGCGGAAGCGGTGAGGATCCAGGTCATGCAGCGAAGCTCCCATTTTGCCGCTTGGTGCGCGCTCACTTTCTGCTCGAGCTGGGCGCGCGCCCAAGGCTTCGGCCCAGACACGGCTACGCCTGCCATTCCCGCCGACAGCGGTGGCGCGGTCGTGATCGCACCGCAGAACGATGGTTCGACGCAGGTCTGGTCCGCGACCAACCCGGGCGAGAGCGTCAAAGCCGGACCGAGTCGCAGCGTGGTGGTGACGAATGCGCCGCCACCCGGAACCGGTAACGGCGCTGGAGCGAGCACGGACTTCCGTGGCTCGAACGCGATCCTGAGCGATGACGAGCAAGCGCCGCTCGGTCCGGTGCCGGACATCCACTTGGTTCAGCGCGGCGACACGTTGTGGGATTTGGGTGACCGCTACTATCGGAACCCTTGGGTGTGGCCGAAGATCTGGAGTTACAACCCGCAGATCGTGAATCCCCATTGGATTTACCCCGGCGATCAACTGCGGCTGACCAATGCGACCGGCAACACCGAGAGCGGCGGCATGAAGATGCTCTCGCTCCTCCCTCGCCAAAGCACAACGCTCGGCGGGGGCGGTGGCTCGTCTTCGCTCCGTCCTCGCTCGCAGATCGTGGGCGGCACGATCTTCTTGCGCGACCAAGGCTATCTCGGCGACCCGAAGCGCGATGTTTGGGGTGAGCTGATTGGCTCCGACGAAGAGCAGATGATGCTGGCCGAGGGCAACCACGTGGTCTTGAACCTGCGCCCCGGCGTGAAGGTGGTCAAAGGTCAGGAGCTGACGGTCTTCACCTCCGTGCGCCAGCCGGAGAACGTGGCGGGCGCGCGCAAACCCGCCGGCGAAATCGTGGCCGTGCGCGGGACCGTCAAGGTGATCGATTTCAATCCGGAAACGCGCATGGCACGCGCGATGCTCACCGAGTCGGTCGACGTCGTCGAGCGCGGCGCCATGGTCGGCCCTGTCGGCCGACGTTTCGATGTCGTGCCGCCGCTGAAGACCAGCGCCAAGGTCTCTGCACGCGTCCTGACCAGCATTTACCCGAACGTGTACATTGCGCGGGACCAGATCGCGTTTCTGGACAAGGG
>DASSMT010000007.1:0-6646 GCA_035688655.1 Polyangiaceae bacterium
AGCTCTGTGCGCCCTCGAACGCCCGCGCCTCGAGCCACAGAAAGCACGTGACGCCGCGCGGGTAGTACTTCGAACCCTTGCCGACGCCGGCGACGCACTGATCGGTCATGGCCCAATCCGCGCAGCCGAGTTGCTGCCAGGAGGCGTGCACGGCGTGGCTGCGTTCATGCGGGCGAATGCCGAAGACGCGCTCGGCCACGTGTTGGCAGATGAAGATCTTGCTCGGCCAGCTATTTTCCGAAGTGCTGGACAGCCTCCAGCCGCCGTCGGCAAATAGGCACAACCCGGGCACCAGCACTTTCAACAAGTGACCATGCAAACGAGCCAAGAATGCGCGCTGCGGCCCCGCTGGGTCGAGCAGCGCCTGCTGCCCCCAGAAGAGCGGGAAGACCAAGCCCTCGACCGCCGAGATGATCGCGGCCGAGGAACCGTGCCGCCGCGCAGGCAGGTAACCGAGCGTCGGATCGAACCAGTCGACCACGGTTTGCTCCAACTGGCTCGCAGCGACCGCGGCCGCCTGCGCCGGCTCCGAGAGGCGCGCGCGCTCGAACATCAGCCTGAGCGCATGCCAGGCGGCCCAGGTCTTACTCGCCAAGTACAAGCTATTTCGCGCCTGGCCCAAGCTCGAATCGAGGCTGTCGTAAGTCGTGATCTCGAACGTGCCGGCGCAGCGCGCAGAGTCGAGGCTGATCAGACCATTTCGACGTGCTGGCTGCGGATCGTCGCGATTTTGCAGCGATGACAGGCAAGCTTGCAGCAGCGGCAGCTTTTGCGTGAGCCACGCTTCGTCACCGCTGACGAACACGTAGGTTGCGGCGATCAGGATCCAATTGACCAGCTGCTCCGCGGTCATGAAGCTGAAACAGCCGATCACACCAGCGATCTCGTAGCTCGAGCTGCCGGCGGGAGCGAATTGACCCGCCACGCCCATATCGTGAGTGAAGCTGAGACCGCCCGGCAGATCGCTCTCCACGGCCGGCAGGATCAGGTCCTTGACCAGCTCCGGATCGCGAACGTGCCCGAGCTCCATGCCGCGGGCGCCGCTCGCCGGGCGATTCAAGCGATCCACGTACGAGTGCCGCAGCGCGAACTGATCCAGCACGTTGCGCAAGGTCCAGGGCTGGTTCCTGGCCTCGTAGAACACCATGTCGACGCTCAGATCGAGCGTGTTGATCATCGCGTACTCACCCTCGAGCACGACCCAAAGCGGGCGCCCGGCGTGCTCGAGCAGCTGGGTATTGCCCCAATAGCTGCGCTCGGAGTGCGCGAGCAAGAAGCGCTGGTGTTCGTCCGAAATGCGCTGTTCGAGCTCGGTGGCCTGTGCCTCGGCAGCGGCGCGAAGTGAGGCGTGCTCGACGATGCCCGCCGAGAGTACGCTGACCAGGTTCGGGTAGAAGCGCGTGTAGAAGTAGCGGCACTCTAGGCCAGAGGTGACGACGCCGGTGCGGCAAAAACCGAACGACAGCTCGAGGCTGCGCGTCTGCCCGGGCGCCACTTCCAGCGCGAAGCCGCAAGTTTTTCCCAGCAAATGGCTGCGGTTCGAGCTCAAATACTCGAGCTCGCTGAACGCCACCCAGGCCTCGAGTCCCGGCACGTCGCGCGCGGCGATGCCCAAATCCGTCCCCCAGGCCACGGCTTTGGCGCCCGGCACGTCGCTGAGCACGCGGCACTGGCGGCCCACGGTGATCGCGAACAGCAACCGCCGCGGCACGCTGCTCGAATTCGTCAGCGTGAGCCTGGCCGCGACCGCGGGCAACAACGCCGGCCCGAGTGCGGCTTCCCCGAGCGCGTCCGGATCGGGCAACGCGCGCACCGGCGTGTAGATCTCGAAGCTGAAATCCCCCGCTGTCCAGCGGTCGACCGAGCGCCGGTAGCTACGCGTGAGATCCTCAAGCAACAGTCGACGATTTCTGGGTGGCGTCGCGGCGTCCGTGGCAAAATCCGAATAATCCGCGATGCCCGCGCCGCGGAAGAACGGCAGCGCGTGCATGTCCTGTGTGTCGCCATCGGCGTAGCCGATGACCAGATCCATGCTCCCCGGCTGAACGCCTTCGATCGTCGGACCACCACCGACACCGAAGCGCCCGCAAGTGAAGGTCGCATACGCGCCCTGGGGCGAGTGATGCGCGTGAAAATCGATCGAGTGTAGGTTTGCGCCGGGCGCTTCGGAAGGCACGACTCAGCCCGCAGCAGGCGTGCGCGTCTTCAAACTATCGACCGCGTGAACCGGCGGCGCATCGCCTTTCATCAGGTGTGCGATCGCGCCGTACACCAGGCGCTGGCTCTCGAGCATGCCCTTACCGGCGAACGCAGCGGACACGACCTCGATCGTGAAATGGCCGCCCCCACCGTTGACGATGGCCTGACTGCCGGGAATGGCCGACTCGATGGCTTGTCGCAGAGCGTCGACGACGGAGCCTTGAAAATTCGTGGGGTGCGATGACATGGGGCCTCAAAGAATACGGGCAGCGAGCGGGCAATCACTCGCCGACCAGACGCACGACTCAATACTTCGGCACGTTGCGATCGACGGTCTCGGACCAAGCATGAATACCGCCGCGCACGTTGTAGACATTGCGGAAGCCTTCGGCCAGCACCTGTTCGGCCGCGCTCTGGCTGCGCATCCCGTGGTGACACAAGAAAGCGATGGGCGCGTCGCGATCCAGCGAAAAAAGGTAGTCTTGCCCGGCTTGGTCCAGCGAGTGAGCCTCGGGGATGCTGGCGAGCGCGCGCTCGTGATCGGGGCGCACGTCGAACACGGTGATTTCGCGCTTGTCGAGCAGCCCCTTCAGCTCTTGGGGGCTCAGCTGCTTGACGCTCGGCGGTTGGTTCGGATTTTCGATTTTGAAACCCGCGTTCGCGCCGTCCAAAAAGTCGATGCTCAGCCCATCCGCGCGGCGCAGGCTGGCAGGATCCATGAACAAGCTCAGCCCGCGATCGCCGAGCTCGAGCTCGAGCGTGCCCGGCTCGCGCGGCGCAAAGTACAAATCATTCTGCCAGCGCGCGTCGATCTTCAGGTGCAGCACCTCGGCGTCGGCGCCGGTCGACTCGGCCAGGGCGGCACGGAAAGCCTGCGCGGCGGCGGCGCTCACCCGGATCTTCGGCAGCGGCGGCGGGTTGCCCGGCTTCGACAACAATTGCTCGAGCTCCCCCGACTCGCGCAGCGCGCGTACGATGTCACAACCGCCGATGAACTCGCCGTTGATGAACAACTGCGGGATGGTCGGCCACTGCGAAAACTCCTTGATGCCCTCGCGCAGCTCGGCAGAGCCGAGCACGTCCACCGATTCGTACTCGGGCACGAGCTCGTCCAAAATCTGCACTACCTGCGCGGAGAAGCCGCACTGCGGCGCGCGCCGCGTGCCCTTCATGAACACAATCACGGGGTTCTGCGCGATGAGTCCTGAAATCCGGCTGCGGAGCGCGTCGCTGAGCATGGTCGTGGCCGACCCTGTAGCACAATTAGCCGCGCGGGCGGCGGCGACGCACGATGAAGCCCGCGAGCCCCAGCACGCCCAGCAGAAAAAGCGCCGGAGATCGCGGTCCTCCGCGGACCAGCGCGCAACTTGCGCCCTGCGACTCTGCCGGCAAACTCGCGAGATTGCCCGCGCCCGCCTGGCCCGCACCGCCGCTGCCCGGCGCGCCTCCCGCCGTGCTCGGGCCCGAGCCGGCGCTCGACACCCCAGCGCCAGCGAGCGCGGCAGTGCCCGCCGCGCCAAGGCCTGCGCCGCCCGCATTGCTCGAGCCGCCGCCAGCAATTGCGCCAGCTCCTCCGGTCCCACCCGCACTACTCGCTGCGCCAGCGCTGCCCGCCGCGCCGCTCGAACCGCTCGAACCGCCCGCGCCGCTCGAACCGCCCGCGCCGCCGTTACCCCCAGCACCGCCCGAGCTTTGCTCCACGAGCAAGCCGTCGTGCATCCACTTGGCGACCAGCGCGTAGCCATCGTCGGTCGGATGCACGCCATCGCTGAAGTACTCCGGATGATTCGTGGTCGGTGTGTTCAGATCGATGGTCGGTAAATTCTTCTCCACGGCCAGCTGCTTGATCAGCGGCAAGATCTGATCGTGGAGCACTGCGCCGTCGATCGAACAGCAGGGATTATTGCCGGTCGCGAGCGGCAGCGCGAGAAAGACCTGCGGTTTCGAGTTGAGCCCGAGGAAGTGCTCGACCAGCGCGCGGTAGTCCGTGAGAAATTGCTGATCGTTCTTGGGCTTACCGCTCGGCGTCCAATTGAAGCTCTTCGAGTCGTTGGTGCCGAGCATGATGATCACGTCGACCACTGCGCTCGCACCCGCGCCGCCCACGAAACTGGTGGCCGCGGCATATTCCGACTGCGCCACGTACGGTAAATCCCCGTACGGCGCAGTCAACACGGTCGCGCCGTTGTGCCCGAAGTTCTTCACCTGCACGCTTTGCCCGAACAACCCCTGCAAAACCGCCGGGTAGCTCTTGGTCGCCTGATTGGACGCGAGATAGCCGTACGTAATGCTGTCCCCGACGCACGCCACATGCGTCGGAACGCGCGGCGCCGCGTGCGCGAGCGAAGGCGCCAATGCGAGGCTGAAGATCGAAATAAGCATCCAGCCGAAGCGCGCTGAACGGTCGTTCCTGGCCGTCATATTCTGGTCAGCGATGTCTTAGCGCGACGGCTCGCGCCAGTCACGCGATCGGGATTTGGGGCGCTCTCACTCCAGCAGCGCACCTCACGGCACACGAGGTACCCGCACAGCGACGCCAAAGGCTGAGTGCGACGTGCCGTCGCGCCGACGATGCACGAAAGCTCAGACAGAAGCCGGGGCGGCGAGGTCCATGCCCCGACGTGCGGCGGCGGTACGGCATCCCAGACACGCACCGAAGGCGCGCTCTCGCGCTGGTGCACTCCGCCGCCAGCGAGGCAGAGCGCGGGCTGCGCCTGCGCGTTGCGGTCGGCAATGGACTCGAAGCGCACGTCTGGAGCGAGTTCCAGCGCCGCTTCGGACAGCCACTGATCCGTGAGTTCTACGCTTCCACCGAAGGCGCGATCTCGCGCCCGGGGCGAAAGCCTCGCTTGGGACTTCGTCTTCACGCTTTTAGCGTAGGTCGCTCCTTCGGTTGTTCCCGAGGGCTCCGTGCATCTTCTTCGCCGCAATCTTCGCAGCCAAATGCAAGGCGCCGAAGCAGTGCCTGGCGTGCAAGTGGTTGTGCGCCCGGCACAGCAAACGGATGTTCGACGGGTCTGCCCCGCCGCGTCTGGCGAGCGGTCGGATGTGATCGAGCTCGAGAAATGCGCGAGCCTTGCAGCGACGACCATCAGCCGCAACGAACGCGCAGCGACCGTGATCGTGCTCGTGAGTCTCTCGCCGCACCTTCATGGGTATATAGCGCGTGTGCTTCGTGTGCCTACTGTGCTGCACTTGGAGAGCTGCACTCGCCTGGGTTTCGGTTGCTGCGAATTCCGCGGCTCCGCCTGGCGGAGTTCTGCGAGTAGCTGCGGCAGGCGCGTCCATGTTCACTTTCTCGGCCTTGGCGTGGCTGTGACGTGACTTGGCTCCGATGCCGAAGCGCCGTTTCTCTTCTTGTCGCACGAAGTTCGCTGTCATCAGCTTGATCAAACTCGAAAGATCGCCATTCGGGATCCGATGACGAGCGAGCGCACGCGCGCGCTCGTCATCTCGCGTAGCTCGGCGTCGGCTGTGAAGTGCACACCGAAGCGATCGGCTGAAAGTGGCTCGAGCTCGCGAGCGCGTCGCGGCCGATCCGGAACCGGCACTTCCGCCGAAGATATAGAGGAATTTGCGGAAACTATGGTCGCTTGTTGGGGCATTGGCGCCGAGAGCGCCTCCACCGTTCCGACAGGCGGCAGCGCCTGGGCGGCGACCGCTGGGCCTGGCGCGCGCGTAGGCAGGCGGCGGATCTGCTCTCGTACATCAGGCCGTGGAAAGCGCACAGCGAGAAGCTCCTCGACCTGTCGCCGACTTTTGCCCCGACACGTCTCGAACAATTCCGACGCGACCTCGGCCGTCAAGTGCGGCGCCAGCGCGCACAACGCGCACAGCGACAAGTCACCCTGAGCTACGTGCCGGAATGTTTGGGGAAAGCGCCGGCAAACCCGAGCCGCTGTCACCCGGCGTCCCGCCGCGCCTTCGCTCATGCCCAGAGCTTCCACGCAGTACGAAAACAGAGACGAGAACCCCAGCTCGAGATGTAAAAGACGCTCTTCGAGCTCCACCAAGTGCGCGAGCATTTGCGCGGTTAGCGCGTTGCCTTGTCGAACCAACGCCGACAACCCCGCCAAGAGTTCCGAATTCCCCAATTCCACCAATCGATATTGGTCGCTCATCAGGCATGTCTACCACGGGCGATTTCGGCCCTCGTATTGACGCCGTGCCGCCGTTTTCAGCTGGGAAATGGCTTCAAACTCGCGTGCGTTTGCGCTCGCCTCGCCAGGCCAGCCCCTCGTGCCCGCAACCACCAAAGCTCAACTCACTCCTCTCGATTGCGCGACCAGACACAAAAAAACTGTCCACAAAAATCGACGGTTCAAACCGGGTACATAGGTGACAAATCGAACCGGCAACATAGGTGACACTTTTTTCGAAGGTGTACACCGATGCGGTCATGCCTTGGAAAGAGACGTCGCCAATGAACGAACGAGTGCGGTTCATC
>DASSMT010000057.1:0-7218 GCA_035688655.1 Polyangiaceae bacterium
GTTGCCCAGAAAGTCATTCGTACACGCGGCGCATTGAGCTCCGTCGCCAAAGCAGTTCGTGCACGCAGTGCTTTGCACAGTGCGTGAGCTCGGTTGCCCAGAAGTCATTCGTACACGCGGCGCTTTGAGCTCCGTCGCCAAAGCAGTTCGTGCACGCAGCGCTTTGCACAGTGCGTGAGCTCGGTTGCCCAGAAGTCATTCGTACACGCGGCGCTTTGAGCTCCGTCGCCCGAAGTAGTTCCTACTCGAACCAATGTAGTTCCGTTAGGAGCGTCGGAGGCGAGGGGACGGATTTCGTGTTGACAGGAATTCCCGCTCTCGCAAGGAGGGGCTTCTCAGCAAGAAGACAAAGTGTGCGCACACCGCCACTCTTGCGGGGCATTCCCAGCACTTGCGGCGCACACACTTTGTTTTTTTGTGCGAAGGGCGCCCGGCGCTGGTGACCGCTTGGCGCTTTGCTGAGGCGACGTCGCGAGCGAGACGGTGGTGTCGGTGACGATCGCACACTACCAGGAGCCAGCAAGCGCTCGGCATCGCCCGGGCCCCGCTGAACTCTTGTCGCTATGGCCGCCCGTGAGAGCCCGCGAGACCGCATCCGCGAGCACTGGTGGCTGCGCTTCAGAGCAAGACTGCATCCGCGAGCGCTGGCGGCGGCGCTTCAGAGCAAGACGGCATCCGCGAGCGCTGGCGGCTGCGCTTCAGAGCAAGATCGCATCCGCGAGCGCTGGCGGCTGCGCTTCAGAGCAAGACGGCATCCGCGAGCGCTGGCGGCTGCGCTTCAGAGCAAGACCGCATCCGCGAGCACAGTGGCTGCGCTTCAGAGCAAGACGGCATCCGCGAGCACTAGTGGCTGCGCTTCAGAGCGAGACCGCATCCGCGAGTACTGGTGGCGGTGTTTTCGGAGCGAGACTGCATCCGCGAGCACTGGTGGCTGCGCTTCAGAGCGAGCCCGTATCACGCGAGCGCTGGTGGCGGCGATTTCGACACTCTGAAGAGAGAAGCGCAGACGCGGATTGGCTGGCGGGGGTGGGCTCGAGGGCGGTCGATCGGAGGCGACACCGAGAGTTTCGATCGTTCGACGGTGGTGCCAAACGCAGTGTTGCGTGGCTCGTGATGCGCTCGTCTCGGCCAAGGGCCGCTTTTGTCGTCTCTGCGGCGTCGGAGGCCCGGAACGGGCCCGATCCGCGACGCCGAAGGCTGAGTCGATCTCAGCCTTGCTGGGTGACCATCAACAAACTCTCGATGGTCACCGTCCCCCTGCGAGATCCCCTAGGACAATCCCAGCGCCGTGAATCAGGCGGCGGACTTGATGATGGCTTTGAGGCGTTGGATCGCGCGTGAATGAAGCTGCGAGATGCGGGGCTCGCTGACACCGAGCTCGGCGCCCAGATCCTTGAACTTCACGCCGCGAAAGTAGTGCTGGGAGACGATGTGGCGCTCGCGCTCCGGCAGTTGCTCGACGGCTTTGGCCAGAGTCTCTTGTGCGAACTTGGCGGCGACGGCCGCTTCGCTGTTGGAGGCGTCGGAGAGGCAGCGGTTTTGCTCCCACTCGCTCACGTCGTCGAAGCGAACCACAGCGGGCGGGGGCACGTAGGCGTCGGTGCCACTGGCCGCTTCGGCGGCGGCGCGGGCACGGCGCGGGAGCCAATCTTGCGCGCGCAGCTCGTCGAGGATGGCGCCGCGGATGCGCACGCGCACGTACCACTCGAAGCTGTCGGTCGGGCCGTCCGGGTGACGGCGAATCGCATCCCACAGACCGCTCATCCCAGCGGCGATCAGATCCTCACGCAGCACGTTGCGCGGCAGCTTGCGCTGGAACCCGCCGGCGATCTTGCGCACCAGGGGTTCGTATTGAAGGAGGAGCTGTTGGCTCAAGAGTGGATCGAGCCCGCGCGCTTTCTTGGTGCGCGGATTGCGGGCGACGACGGTCGCGGGCGAGGTGGCGGCCGGACGGTGAGCGGTGCGGGCAGCCGACGGCGCGTGACGGCGCGCCGGGCGCGGCGCGATGGAAGGCCGAGCCAGGGCGTTCAGCAAGGCCGGGGGAACCACCGAAGAAAGGGGCGGGAGGGAGGCGCGCCGCGGGGCCGGCGCGACGGACGCGCGGGCCGGAAGCTCGGGCTTCGCTTTCACGATACGCGCGCTTTTCGGTTTTGACGATTCGGCTCGGTTCTCGGTAGTTGCGGGCATTGCTTTGAGGTCTCCCTAAGGTGTGTGGTGAGGCCTCTTTGCAGTGCTCGTGCCAGATCGAAATTAAGTGAAATTTAGGCTAAAACGACTATGTGGGCGAAATTAAGGGGGGGTCAACAATGACCCGGGGAGGCCTCGCGTCTCCCGGCCGCCGCGCGTCAAGCCGTGCCTTTGGCGCTGGTTTCGCTCCCAATTGAGACGACTGGCGCACTGGGTCTCTGCTGACCCGGTACCGGGTCATTTTAGAATTGCTCTGTATAATCAGAGTGTTACCGACATTTTGAGCCGCGAGCGCTGGACGACCCAGGGTGGGTACGATGTCTCCTTCGTCTCGTTTTGCGTCACCGCCGAAGGTGGCGCGAGCTCGGGAGCGGTCCCCGGTTTTTTGGCTATCCATGTCGGCGGATGCCAAAGTTTTACCGCACGCATTTCGTGTGAGTCGGTTTCCGAGAGGCATCATGGGCGAAGGACGAAACTTGGTCGGCGTCGATATCGGCACCGCGTCGATCAAGGTCTGCCAGGTAAAAGAGACCCGAAAAGGGCTGGGGCTCGTGCGCCTGGGGTATGCCCCGCTGGGGCCGCAAGTGATCGTGGACGGGCAGGTGATGGACTCGGGGGCCGTCATCGAGACGCTGCAGAAGGTCTTTCACGACGCAAAGATTCGCCAAAAAGAGTGTGCCCTGAGCGTCTCCGGGCAGAGCGTGATCATTCGCAAAATCAGCGTGCCGATGATGACCGAGGCCGAGCTGGAAGAGCAGATCCAGTGGGAGGCCGAGCAGCACATCCCGTTCGACATCAAAGACGTGCATGTCGACTACCAGGTACTGCGCCGTCGCGCCGAAGCGAGCCAGATGGACCTGCTGCTCGTGGCGGCCAAGCGCGATCAAATCGAGGAATATGCGCAGCTCGCCCGCAACGCCAAGCTCAAGCCGCTGGTCTGTGACATCGACGCCTTCACGGTGCAAAACCTGTTCGAATATTCGCGGAGCTTGCCGCAAGATCAGACGATTGCGCTGATCAACGTCGGGGCGAGCTTGTCGTCCCTCAATATCATCGCCAACGGCGTGAGCGCGTTCACGCGCGAGATCGCCAATGGCGGCAACGGGATCACCGAGGAGATCCAGAGGCAGCTGAACGTGCCACACGAGCAGGCAGAAGCCTACAAATGCGGCGGTTCGGCCTCGCCGGACGACCCGAGCCGCGCCGGCATGGTGCCCCAGCAGGTGGTGCAGGTGATCGAAGCCGTCAGCGACACGATCGCTGCGGAAATCCAGCGCAGTCTGGACTTCTTCATGGCGACCAGCGGCGAGGGCGAGATCGCGCGCATCTACGTGACGGGTGGCTCGGCGAATCTGGCTGCCCTGGCGCGCGCGATTGAACGTCGGGCGCGGGTTTCGGTCGAGACTTGGTCCCCGGTCGAAAAGTTGACGATCGAAGCCAAAGAAGTGGATCCGCGGCTCTTGCAAACGCGCGCGGCGCAGCTCTCGGTCGCGCTCGGCCTCTCGCTCCGTAAGGAGAAAGAGGCCCGCGCATGATTCGCATCAACTTGATGGGCCAGAAACGGCGCGCAGAGCGCGCCGAAGGCGCCCAGCTGTGGCTGGTCGTGGTGATGGTGCTGATGCTCGCCGAAGTCGCGGCGCTGTTCGTGTTCCACAGCTTCAAGAACGAGGAGCTGAAGGAACAGAGTCAGAAGAACGCCGCGCTCAACGCACAGATCGAGCAATCGAAGAGCACGGTCGCGAACCACGAGGAGGTGCTGAAGAAGCTCGTCGCGTTGCGCGCTCGTGAAGAGGCCATTGGCAAGCTGCAGACCGCCCGCACCGGGCCGACGGCGATCTTGCTCGAGCTGGCCCGCTTGCTCACACCCGGCAGGGGGCCGAGCGTGGATCCGGACCGGCTGACTCAGCTGCGCCGCGACAATCCGCTCGCGGTATTCAACCCGTCCTGGGATTCTCGGCGCTTGTGGCTGGTCAAATACGTGGAGCAAAGCCGGAAGCTGCACCTCGAGGGTTTTGCCCAAGACGGGGAAGACGTCAGTGAATTGGCGCGACGCATGAACCTCTCGAGCTACTTTGCCGACGTGCGGCTGTTGCCTGCCGCGCGTCAGGTCGACGGCACGACGCACATGGAAGTCGTGAGCTTTGCGCTCGAAGCGAAGGTGAAATACTGATGGCTCGCCAAACTTCCGCCCTGAACAAGCTGCCGCTGATCGGACGCATCGCCGTCGGCGCGGGCTTGCTGGGGTTGCTGGGGATTGCCTATTTCGTGCTCTTTTACGGCGACATCGAGAGCTCGATCAAAGCGGCCCAGAACCGAGAGCAGCAGCTCCGGCGCGATCTGGCAGAAGCGCGCAAAAACGAGTTCGCGTACCAGAAGGACTTGGCCGAGCTGACCGAGCGCCAGCAGCGCCAGCGTGACTTGAACAAAGTCCTGCCGGTCGAAACCGAGTATCCCGCATTCTTGAGCGCGGTGCAGTCGGTGGCGAACGTGTCCGGCATCGGGCTCACGTCTTGGGCGCCGCAACCGGAAGTGAACGAGCAGTTCTACGCGCGCGTCCCGATGAAGGTGACCCTGGTCGGCCGCTACCACCAGGTCGCCAAGTTCTTCTACGGGGTGGGGCAGCTCGACCGCATCATCAACATGGAAAACATTTCGCTCACCGAGCCGAAGGTGCAAGGTGATGACGTGGTGGTCAAGACCGAGGCGTTGGCCACGGCCTTCCACACCATCGAGGACGCCAAAGTGACCACGGGTGACAAACGCGGCGCCGCCATGGGAGCCCCGCAATGAGCTTAGCGCTTCGCGCTCTGCATTGGGCTTTGGTTTCGAGCACGCTGGGCGCGGCGCTGCTCGGCTGTAGTGATCCGGTGGTCACCTCCGTCGGCACGCCCTCCTCGAAAACTGCGGCAGCGGCGGCCACTGCGTCCGCGGCGCCTGCCGCGTCCGCGTCGGCCGCGAGCCCTCCGCTCAAGGTCGAGGTGCAAGAGAACGAGTTCACGGAGAGCGAGCGCTCGCGAGACCCGTTTCGCTCGTTCGCGAACACGTTCGTTCAGGACACCAAGGCTCGGGTGCACTCTCAGCGAGAGGTAGTGCTCAGCCAATATGCGCTCGATGAGCTGAAGCTGATCGGCATCGTCACCCGCGTCGAGCCCGCCAAGGCCATGCTCGTCGACCCGACCGGCAAGGGCTACGTCGTTCAACGCGGCCAATTCGTGGGTCGCGCCGACGTGGTGCAAGCGGCCGGAGCTTCCGGGAACGTCTACGAAATCAACTGGCGCGTCGACCGCATTCGCCCGGGCGATGTCGTGCTGATCCGCGAGGATCCGAGCAACCCCGACGTTCCGAGCGCGACGCGGGTCATCCCGCTGCGTCCCGAAGACGAGGCCAACGCCAACGGCGAACCGAGGAAGTAGCGCTGTTTCGCGGCTGCGACGCCACTTACTGAAGCCCTCTCCTCACGTGTCCGCGCACGCGCACGACGCGCGTTCGTGTGCTCGTGTGGCTCGCGCAAGCACGGCTTATTGAAGCGACTTTGGACCCGCGCGTTATTTGTTCCAGTCCGTCACAAGCAGATACGCTTCGAATCGAACCGTCGTGAATGCTTTGAAACGCGAAAAGCCGGTCACATTGCGCTCCGGAGTCACACCATGAGGCGGACCTCGTCCCGAACGCTCGCAGCCATTTCGCTGCTCGCTCTGCTCACCGCGCTGGCCGTGCCGAAGCGCGCGGAAGCCGAGGAGCGGGCAAACCATGCCACGAGCGTGCGCATGGTCCGAGATGCCGAGCGCGACGTCGTGCGCATCGTGGTCGGCTTCAGCGAGATCCCGGCGTTCTCGGCGCGACTCGATCGCAATGGCTTGCGCTTGCTGGTAGACGTACCGAATGCGGACCTGAAGGGTGCGCCCACCACGTTGACCGAGCGTCAGGGCGTGGTCGGCGGCGTGATGGCGCAGGCGTTTCAAAGCGACGGCAAATCGACCACGCGCTTGCTCGTCACGTTGCTGGAGCCGGCCAAGTACACGGTCGCGGTCGATGGCACCGATCTGGTGATCGCGCTGGCCAAGGACGCGGCCAATTTGGCCACGCCTCGTCGCACACAAACCCTCGCCCCGCCGCGCCAACCCGCGCGCGTCACGGCCGTTCGCTTCGAGCACGGCGAGATCGAAGATCGCGTGCTGATCGAGTGTAGCGAGCTGCCCGAGTTCCGGCAGACCACGATTGCTCCCGGCAAATACGCGCTCACCCTGTCCGGCGCCGAGCTCGGCAACGAGCTGTCGCGCACGTTGGATGTGTCGGCGTTCGGCGGTGTGCTCCAGTCTGTGTCGAGCTTCGTTTCCGAGAAGGACGCGAAAGCCGTCGTGATTCAGAGCGAGGGCGACAAGACCGCCCAGGCTCGCGCTTCGCGCCGCGGCAACACCTTGGTTTGGTCGTTCGCCAAGCCGGGTGCCTTGCCGTCCTCGATGACCGGCGTCGGTCTGGACGGCGGCATCGCGCGCAAAGCGCGGACCGTGCACGTGGACAATCAGAGCGACGGCAGCCCCCCACCGGTGCGCGATGGTTCGGAATCGGACGCCTCGCTGGCCAAGAACGACGGCGATCGCGAGCTCACCTCCGAGCCCGCGGAGGCCGCGGCGTTTGCGCCGAACCTGCTCGGACAACAGAAGCGCGCATTCACCGGCCGGCGCATCGACCTCGATCTGAAAGACGCGGACGTACACAACGTGCTGCGCCTGTTGGCCGACGTCGGACAAGTCAACATCGTCACCGCCGACAACGTGTCCGGCACGGTCACGATTCGCATGCGCAACGTCCCGTGGGACCAAGCGCTCGACGTCGTGCTGCAGGCCAAAGGCCTCGGCGTGGTGCAGCGCGCCAACATGCTGCGCGTCGCGCCGCTCGCCGATCTGGAGAAAGAGCGAGAATTGCAGATCGCTCGCCGGCAACAAGAGGTGAAGCTCGCGCCGCTCGAGACGCGGCTGATCCCGGTGAGCTACGCACAGGCCAGCGATATCCAAGAGCGCGCCAAGCCGC
>DASSMT010000229.1:0-4958 GCA_035688655.1 Polyangiaceae bacterium
GACCGGTACGGGTGGCAAGGCTGCGACCGGTACGGGTGGCAAGGCTGCGACCGGTACGGGTGGCAAGGCTGCGACCGGTACGGGCGGCAAGGCTGCGACCGGTACGGGCGGCAAGGCCGCGACCGGCACTGGCGGCAAGGGCAGCGGCGGTTCCGGCGGCAAGGCTGCGACCGGCACAGGCGGCAAGGCCAACGGCGGCGCCGGCGGCAAGGCGCCCTGAGTTGATCCCGCGCGTCGCGTAGCCGCACGCGCCTGAAGGTTTCCGGTGTCTTCCCCAGCGGAGACACCGGAATTTCTCTTGGAGCTTTTGTGCACGTGCGCCGACGTGTACGTGCAGCGCGCCCATTTCAACGCGTGCCTGGGTGATTGTCCCTAATTGGCACGCGTTGCCGTCGCGGATCGACGAGCGCATCGATCGCGAACGTGGTGAAAGAATCGCGCGCTGAAACACACTGCTCTTGGCGACGGTGCGCACGCTCGAACGGCTTCCTGTTTGCGTAGCCCGCGAGTGCGCGCTTCACTTATCGATCGAGCCTCATAGAAGCACAGCGCTTTTTTTCTTGGATCCGATCATGACACGAGTCGACTTGTCGCTGTTCGCTGCGTGGGCCGTCTGCTTCGCGGTCGGCTGCGGTTCTTCCTCCGACAACGGGCGGACCACTGCGGCGGGCGGTGCTGGTGGAAGCGGCAACGGGGCAAGTGGCGGAAACTCCGGCGTGAGCGGCGGCGGTGCAGCGCCGAGCGGCGGCGCAGCGGCGAACAACGGCGCAGCGGGCGAGAGCAATTCGCAAGCAGGCGGAAGCAATTCGCAAGCGGGCGCAACTGGTAGTGGGGTCGCCGGGAGCGATTCGAGCGGTGCAGCGGGTGCGGCGGGCACACCGCCCGTGGCACGCCCCGCGCTCGTGACCTCGGGCCCGGGTGCCTATTGGAAAGAGGGCGCGCTCAGCCCGATGAGCGGCGGCACCGCCACGGTGACCATCGATCCGACGAAGGTCTTCCAGAAGTGGATCGGCTTCGGCGGCACCTTCAACGAGGCCGGCTGGGACGCGCTTTCGGTGCTGTCACCGGCCGAGCGCGAACGCGCGATGCGACTTTTGTTCAGCGCCGCAGAGGGCGCAAACTTCGCTTGGGGTCGCTTGCCGATCGGCGCCAGCGACTACGCCCTGGATCGCTACACGCTCGACGACACGGAGAACAACGCTCCTGATTTGAAGATGGAGCACTTCTCGATCGAGCGCGACAAGCTGCGCCTGATCCCGTTCATCAAAGCCGCGCAAGCTGTGAAGGGCGACATCGAGTTCTGGGCGAGCCCGTGGACCCCACCGCCATGGATGAAGAACCCGGCGAACTACGATGGCACCGACGCGCCGCTCAGTGGCGGTAGCGCCACGTTCAACGCCAAAATGAAGGGCGACGCAGACACGCTCGCGGCGTACGCGCTGTACTTTGCGAAGTACGTCGAGGAGTACGGCAAGCTTGGCATTCCGATTAGCGACGTCTCGCCACAAAACGAGCCGGGTTACGCCACGCGCTACCCGTCGTGTCTGTGGGACGATGGCGTGCTCGGCACTTTCGTGGGCGGACACCTGGGCCCGACATTGGCCGAGCATGGCCTCGCGACCAAGGTTTGGTTCGGTACGCTTTCGAACGACAACACTTACCCGACCGACATCATGAGCCTCACCGCGGACGCGCTCAAATATACCGACGGAGTGACGCTGCAGTGGAACACTATCGGTCGCATCCCGTCGATCCTGAGCGCGCACCCGGACTTGCTCATCATGCAATCCGAGCACAAGTGCGGCAATTACCCGTTCAGCGTGGCGGGCACTCCGGCGTTCAATCCGGACAAGCCAGCCAATGACCACGCCTATGCCGTCGAGAGCTGGGGTTACATCAAGCAGTGGATCGTCGCCAACTCCAACGGCTACAGCGCGTGGAACATGGTGCTCGATGTCAACGGCAAGAACCTCGACGCGCAGCGGCCGTGGCCACAAAACGCACTGTTGGTCGTCGACCGCACGGCAAAACAGCTGATCGTCACGCCGGTCTATTACGTGTTTCGCCACTTGTCCTACTTCGTCGACCCGGGAGCCGTGCGTGTGAACACGATGGGTGGCGATGCGGTCGCGTTCAAGAACCCCGACGGAAGCCTGGTCACCGTGCTCTTCAACTCTGGAAGCGCGACCACCAGCACCGTCGCCCTCGGCGCTGGCACGACCGTTCAGGTGCAAATGCCGGCCCAAGGTTGGGCCACGATCTACTGGAAGGGCTGACGAGTGACACGACTAGGGACCTTGATTCGCACGGGATTCCTTGTGCCGGGCCTGCTCTGTCTCGCACTGGGCAGCGCGTGTAGCTCGGACAAGGAGGCCAATGGCGCGAGCGCCGCGGGTTCCACGAACGGTGCCGGTCACGGCTCCGGCGGTGAGAGCGCGGGCAACCCAAGCTCACTCGCTGGCGCCGGGCAAGGCGGAAGCGTAGGCGGTAGCAGCGGCGCAAACAGCGGCGGCGCAAGCAGCAGCGGCGCAAGCAGCGGCGGCAACGCTGGGCTCGGTGGCGCGGCGACGTATCCAATACCGGGCGCGCTGCCCGACGAGACCGGCGCCGATCTCTGGCTGCGCTATCCCGAAGTTTCACTGCCCGCTCGCCTCGCCGAGTACCGCGCAGCCATGACCCACGTAGTGAGCTCGGGCGGCGGCGCGAGCACCCGCGCAGCGACGGATGAATTGCTTCGGGGCTTGAGCGGGCTCACCGGCTCGAGCGTCACCCTCGAGTCGACCGTGCAAGGCGCGGGTGCCGTCGTGATCGGCACGCCCACCACGTCCGCACTGATCGCCGGGCTGCCGCTCGCGAGCGAGCTCGCCGCGCTCGGCCCCGACGGGTACCTGGTGCGCCGCGCCGAACTGGACGGGCAGAGCGTGCTCGCCGTCGCTGCGAACACGGAGCTGGGCGTCGTTTACGGCAGCTTCGCGCTGCTGCGCGCGCTCTCGACGCATCGACCGCTCGCCGAGCTTTCGCTCTCGAGCTCACCGAAGATCACTCGCCGCTTGCTCAATCATTGGGACAATCTGAACGGCAGCGTCGAGCGCGGCTACGCGGGTAACTCATTGTGGAATTGGTCGGAGCTGCCGGCCACGCTGTCGCCACGCTACAAAGCGTACGCTCGCGCCAACGCTTCGCTCGGCATCAACGGCACGGTGCTGAACAACGTCAATGCCGACAAACTGATGCTCTCGGCCGAATACATCGCCAAAGCGAAAGCGCTGGCCGATGTCTTTCGTCCCTATGGCATCAAGGTCTACTTCAGCGCGCGCTTCAGCGCGCCGGTCGAGCTCGGCGGCCTCAGTACGGCGGACCCAGCCGATTCCGGCGTTCAGAAGTGGTGGGCCGACAAGGCCGACGAGATCTACCAGGCGATCCCGGATTTCGGCGGTTTTTTGGTGAAGGCCAACTCCGAGGGACAGCCCGGACCGCAAACCTACAACCGCACGCACGCCGACGGCGCCAACCTGCTCGCCAAGGCGCTCGCGCCTCACGGCGGCATCGTGATCTGGCGCGCCTTCGTGTATTCGAGCGTGCCCGGCTCCGATCGCATCAAGCAGGCGTACGACGAGTTCAAGCCGCTCGACGGCAAGTTCGACGACAACGTGCTCGTTCAAGTGAAGAACGGCCCGCTCGATTTTCAACCGCGCGAACCCTTCCACCCGCTATTCGGCGCGATGCCGGGCACTCCGCTTTCGCTCGAGCTGCAGATCACCAAAGAGTACCTCGGTGAAGACACACACCTGGCGTATCTCGGCCCGCTCTACGAAGAGGTGCTGAAGGCGGATACTCAGCTGAACGGCCCCGGCTCGACCGTGGCGCGCGTGGTCGACGGCACGCTGCAAAAGCACGCGCTCACCGCGATCTCCGGCGTCGCCAACGTCGGCAGCGACACGAATTGGACCGGGTCGCACTTCAATCAAGCCAATTGGTACGTGTACGGGCGCATGGCATGGGACCCGGATCTATCCGCCGAAGCGGTGGCCAACGACTGGGTCGGACAGACATTTTCCAATGATCCAGCGTTCGTGACCCCAGTGGTTGCGCTGATGCTGGTCTCGCGACAGGCGCTCGTGAACTACATGGAGCCGCTCGGGCTCGCGCACCTGATGGGCACCGATCATCACTACGGGCCAGCGCCCTGGGTGAGCAACCTCAGCCAGCCCGAGTGGAACCCGGTCTACTATCACAAGGCGGACGCGGTAGGGCTCGGCTTCGATCGCACTGCGAGCGGCAGCAACGCCGTGTCGCAGTACGCGAGCCCGGTCGGAGCAATCTTCGGTAGCCGTGCGAAGGTATCTGACGATTCATTGCTGTTCTTTCACCACGTGGGCTGGAGCGAACAGCTCGATACCGGCAAAACGCTCTGGGAAGAGCTCGTGAGCCGCTACAGTAACGGCGTCGACAAGGTCTGGCAAATGCGCGCCGTGTGGACGAGCTTGAAGCCGTACATCGATGCCAAGCGCTTCGCCGAGGTCAGCGATTTTCTGCAGATCCAACACTACGAAGCGCGCTGGTGGCGGGACGCTTGCCTGAGTTACTTCACGACATTCTCGAAGCTCCCCATCCCAGCCGGCTATGCCGCACCCCAACAGTCGCTGAGCTTCTATCAGGGCCTCACGTGTCCAGCGGACGCGAAGAAGCCGCGCTGCCCACAGATATACACGGGCGAGCCTTCGCCTGCGGTGTTGGCGAAGTAGCAGGCGGGTGGTCTACCCGCCTCCGGCGGGGGCGACGGCGACCACTGGACCCGCCTCCGCCGGCGGAGGTGCACAAAACCCCGACCCACCTCCGCCGGCGGAGGTGCTCAAACCCCGACTCGCATCCGCCGGCGGCGGTGCACCAAGCCCAACTCACCTCCGCCGGCGGAGGTGCTCAAACCCCGACCCACCTCCGCCGGCGGAGGTGCTCAA
>DASSMT010000068.1:0-20748 GCA_035688655.1 Polyangiaceae bacterium
CCAGTCGCTCGCCCCCTCGAAGAGCCCCGCGAGCGCCGCGAGATGCGGAGCCGCGCTGGGCGTGAGGAACTTTTGACGCGCCTTTTCGTCGAACTCGGGCGGCTCACGGAAATAAAAGTCCAGATCGAACGCGGCATCGACCAGCGTGCGCGCGCGCTCGCGCACGCCCGGGATGGCTTTGCGCAAGAGCGCCTCGTCCGGGTTCTCGATCCCGCGCTGGGCCAGAAAAGGCTTCACCCACGCCACGTACTCGTCGAGCGAGGTGAGGCTTTCCTGCTTGAGCTGCTCGAAGGCCACGTCGGCGAACTTCTTCTCGTCGAACTTGCCGTCGCCCTTGTTCACGTGATCCCAGGAGAACAGTCGAATCAGCTCTTCGCGGCTGAAGATTTCCTTGTCGCCCGCGGACCAGCCGAAGCGCACCAAGTAGTTCAACACGCCCATCGGCGTGTAGCCTTTCTCGCGGTACTCCTGCACGCTCACCGAGCCGTTCCGCTTGCTGAGCTTTTCGCCCTTGGGCGAGAGCATCATGGGCAGGTGTGCGAACTCGGGCGGCTCCCAGCCGAACGCGCGATAGAGCAAGATTTGCTGGGGCGTGTTGCCGATGTGATCGCGGCCGCGGGCGACCAGCGTGATTTCCATCAAGTGGTCGTCGATGGTGGCTGCCAAATTGTACAGCGGATATCCGTCCGTGCGCATGAGCACGAAATCTTGTTGCGCCGAATTCGGCGTGCTGATGAAGCCGAAGACCTTATCCGTGAAATCGGTGCTGCCGGTGGTCGGCGCGCGGAAGCGCACCACGAACGGTAAGTCCGGTCGATCTTTGCGATCGCGGCACGTGCCGGGATACACGAAGTTCGCTTTCGGGTTCTTGGCTTTGAGCGCTTCGCGCTGCGCGTCGAGCTCTTCTTTGGTGCAGTAACAGCGATAGGCTTTGCCTTCGCTGATCAATTGTTCGGTATGTGCGCGATATAACGCCTTGCGCTCGCTCTGGAAGTAGGGCGCGTGAGGCCCCTCGACTTCGGGTCCTTCGTCCCACTGCAAGCCGAGCCACTTCAAATCATCGAGCACCGCGCGCACGCTCTCGATGCTGGAGCGCTCTTGGTCGGTGTCCTCGACGCGCAGCACGAAGGTGCCGCCCTGGCTCTTGCACCAAAGCCAGGTAAACAGGGTGGAACGCACGTTCCCGATGTGCAGGTAGCCGCTCGGGGAAGGCGCAAAGCGCATCCGCAAAGTCATGAGGCCGGCGGTTAGCATGCGCGCCGGGACCTGTCATCGCGGAGCCGGGGTCGTCCGGTGTGCCGGCTTTTCGGCCGGAAGACACTTCCAGTTGCAGAAGCCCCACCCGCTTGCTAGAAACCGCGCCCTTCGTATGGCCCGTCCTCGGGCCGGAGCCAAAATTCATGAAAAAGACGCCCGCCAGCCAAGTCAAAGAGCGCTTCGAGTCGAAGGAAAAGCTCGTCGCAGCCGTGCAAAAACTCGCCACCGCCGAGCTGTGGTCGGATCGAGTGAACTCGGCGAAAGGGCTCGGCCGCGTTTCGAACGCCAAGCTCGTCCGCTTGCACGACACCCTGACCGACGCGAAGAAGCGCTTCGGTAGCCGCGACAAGCTGATCGCGTCGATCGTCGAGCTGAACAAGCGCGTCAAGGACAAGGGCTTTGCCGACAAGCTCGCGGCTTACCCGCTCCCGCAGCTGCTCGATATGCACGCCGCCGCGAGCCGCGCCAGCAAGCGCGCTGAGACCGCTGCCAAGGCCAAGCCGGCCAAGGCCGAAAAGCCCAAGGCCAAGGCTGCCAAGGCGGAGAAGCCCAAGGCTGCCGCCGCCAAGCCGAAGGCTGCTGCGAAGACCGCTAAAGCCTGATTTCGAGAAGAGGGAGCGCTGCGTGCGTTCCCTCTCCGTGATTTCAGCGATTCGGACCGCGAAACCGAGCGCACCGTTTGAAGCGTGCGCTCAGAGTCCCTTCTCGACCACGAACGCGTTGGTGAAGGTCGCGCTCTTTTCGTAGCTCCGTTCCAGATCCCCGAGCAGCTTCTTTTCGAGCAGCCCGCCCACGCCGAAGATCTTGGCCGTGGCCGTGGCGCGCGCAAAGCGCTTGCAGCGTGCATCGCCCATGGGCTCGGTCCACATCTCGACCGTCACGCTGACCTTGTCCGCCATGCGGTTGGGGACCACCTGCACCTGATAGCGCCGCGTCTTCTTGTTGAACACGCCGCGCTCTTCATAGCCCGCATTGTCCCCGATCACGGCTTTGAGCGGCCCCGGTAGGTCGCCGATGGGGGGCGACGCCTCGATCGTCCGCAGCACCTCGTCGCCTCGGTCTTCCGTCTTGAGCGCGCGCCAGACCGCAAATTTCAGGGTCTCTCGGAACAGGCGACGGTTGTACTCGTCGTCGAAAAAAACCTTCGTCCAAAAGGTTTCTTCGCTGCAGTTGAAGACGTGTTCGACGCGGAGTTCGGCCATGGCGGCGCAGGCTAGCACTCGGCGCGTCCGCGAAAAAGCCGAACGTCGCGCGCCCCCGCCCGTGCGCCGGAGCTGGTGTAAGCTTCTTGCAGATGACGATTGGCTCGGCGAGTGACGCGATGACGCGAGGTGCGCGCAACGTGCCAGAGGCGCGACCGCGCCGGCGCCTGAGTTGGTTTGCGCAGGCACGCGCCGTGTTCGCGAAGGATCTCGCGATCGAGCTGTCGACCGGTGAGGTGGTGATCACCAGCGGTTTCTTCGCCCTGCTGGTGGTGGTCATGGCGTCGCTTTCGTTTTTCGGGGGACCCCAAAGCGGCCGGACCGTCGCCAGCGGTGTGATCTGGCTATCCCTGGCGTTTGCCGCGGTGCTGGCGCTCGGCAAGACCTGGCAACGCGAGCGCGACGAGTCGGCGCTCGACGGGCTGTTGGTCGCGCCGCTGTCACGCAGCGCGATCTTTGCCGGCAAAGCCTTGGGCGTACTTTCGTTTCTGGTGATCGTGGAATGCGTGGTGATGCCCCTGGCCGGGCTCCTCTTCTCGTTGGATCTCGACCGTGTGGGCCTCGGTCTGGTCTGCATCGCGTTGTTCGCGACGCCGGGCATCGCCGCTTCCGGCACGCTGTTCGGCTCGATGACGGTGCGCACGCACGCACGCGACTTGCTCTTGGCCGTGGTGCTGTTCCCGCTGCTCTCGCCGACGTTGCTCAGTGCCGTGGCGGCCACGCGCGAGCTGTTGAACGGCGCGCCAATCTCCGAGCTTGCCGGCTATTTCAAGCTGATGGGCGTGTTCGACGTCGTATTCATTTCGGGCGGGCTCATGTTGTTCGGCACGCTCGTCGAACGCTGACCGTCTGGCTACCGCTCGGCTCAGCTCAGAGTCGCTTACCGAGCGCCACCACGTTCAGCGTGCGAAACCCAGCGTGACGATAGAATGCCTCCGCGGGCACCCCGGCGCGCGTCTCGCAGAATACTTGGAGCACGCCGCGCTCTTTGAGTGTGTGCAGCAGAAAATCGAGCAGGCGCGTGCCGATGCCTTGGTGCTGCTCGCTGGGCCGCGTGCACATCTCCTTCAGTTGGAAATGCGAGCCGGTCACCCAGGGCTCGAAGTAGCCGAGCGCGAACGCGATGGGAACGCCTTGGCGGCTCGCCAGCACCCCGAGCCCATACGGCGCGCCGAAGATCCCCCTGAGTCGCTCGCGGGCCACTTCCAACTCCCAACCCTCGTTCCAGGGCTCGGCGTTGAAGGTGTCCAGGTAGACCGAGGCAACGCCTTCGAGGTCGTCCAGGCTCATCAGAGACAGCTCCACGGCCGGCATCGTGAAGTACAGCGTAACACGGCGCTGAGCACGTCACGGCGTGAGCCAGGGCCAGACTCCGTAGCGGTGTCGCGCTGAGCTCGACACACTGTTTCGGCCGTATGGGCCCGCATCGGAAGGCCAAAAGCGCGCGAACAGGGAGGCTTGCTCCTGACTTGCGGACGGGCACTTCATGCGCAGATTACGGGCGGCTCCGCGGCACGACCTTTGCTTTTCTGGGAGCTGGCTGTAAGCCCGACAAGGCGTCAGCGTCTGCAGTGAGATGAGCACCTCAATGGCCCAAGAGCATCCCCACGAACACCCTCAGTCCGCTGCTCCGAGCCCCTCCGCAGCCCCTGGCCTCGCGGTCGACCCGGTCTGCAAGATGAAGGTCGATCCCGCGACCGCAAAGGGTGGAAGCTTCGAGCACGCCGGGCAGACCTATCATTTCTGCAATCCGAAATGCCGGGAGCGCTTCGCTGCTGAGCCGTCGAAATACCTCGCGCCACCGGTGGTGGTTCCGCTGTCGGCGCTGAAGCTGACGCAAAACCCGAAGGTGGCTGAGCCGGTCACTCCGCCGGCTGCTGCGGGCAGCTACGTGTGCCCGATGGATCCGGAGGTGCGCGCCGATCGGCCAGGCCCCTGCCCCAAATGCGGCATGGCACTCGAGCTGGAGCATCCCCAGCTGGTCACGCGCACGGAATGGGTGTGCCCGATGCACCCGGAGGTCGTGCGGAACGAGCCCGGGGCTTGCCCCAAATGCGGGATGGCGCTCGAGCCGCGTACGGCTCTCGCCGACGAAGAGAACCCCGAGCTGCGCGACATGTCGCGGCGTTTTGGGTTCGCGCTGGCGCTCACCATTCCGCTGCTCGTGCTGGCGATGGGCGATATGCTCCCGGGCCAGCCATTCTCGGCGCTGCTCAGCGCCCGAACGCGCCTCTGGCTCGAGCTCGCGCTCGCCACTCCCATCTGCGTTTGGTCGGCGTGGCCGTTCTACGAACGCGCCGCGCGCTCGGTCATCAATCGCAGCCTGAACATGTTCACGCTGATCGGCTTGGGCGTGAGCGTGGCCTATGGCTATAGCCTCGTGGCAGCGCTTTTGCCGGGGCTCTTCCCTGCGGGGTTTCGCGATCACCACGGCCAGGTCTCCGTCTACTTCGAAGCCGCAGGCGTGATTGTGTCGCTGATCTTGCTCGGTCAGGTGTTGGAGCTTCGCGCGCGCAGTCAGACGGGGGCCGCCCTGCGCGCGCTACTCGGGCTTTCGCCCAAGACCGCGCGCCGCGTGAGCGAAGGCGGCCAAGAGCAAGACGTGCCACTCGAGCAGGTCCAGGCCGGAGATCGCCTGCGTGTGCGCCCGGGCGAAAAGGTTCCGGTCGACGGAGTCGTTCTCGAAGGCAAGAGTAGCGTCGACGAGTCGATGATCAGCGGTGAGCCGATTCCGGTCGAGAAACAGGCTGGCGACCGCGTGGTCGGCGCGACCGTGAACGGAACAGGCGCGCTCTTGATGCGTGCCGAGAAGGTCGGTGCCGACACCTTGCTGGCTCGCATCGTGAGCATGGTGGCCGAGGCCCAGCGCAGCCGTGCGCCGATTCAGCGTTTGGCAGACGTCGTTGCTTCGTACTTCGTCCCGACCGTGATCTTGGTTGCGCTCGTCACGTTTGCAGTCTGGGCGACGCTGGGCCCCGAACCGCGGCTCGCGTATGCGCTGGTCAACGCCGTGGCCGTGCTCATCATTGCCTGCCCGTGCGCGCTGGGTCTGGCGACGCCCATGTCGATCATGGTCGCCACCGGCAAAGGCGCGACGCTGGGCGTGCTGTTCAAGAATGCCGAGGCGATCGAAGTCTTGCGCCAAGTCGACACCTTGGTCGTCGACAAGACCGGCACCCTGACCGAAGGCAAACCCAAGCTGGTGGCCGTGGCGACGCACGGCGAGCTCAGCGAAGCCCGCCTCCTTTCGCTGAGCGCAGCGCTCGAACGTGACAGCGAACACCCACTCGCGACCGCGATCGTCAAAGGTGCTGCAGAGCGCGGCGCGCCGAGCTTGAAACCGGAGCAGTTCGAGTCGGTCACTGGCAAAGGCGTGAAAGGCCGGGTCGACGGGGCGACGGTTGCGCTAGGCAACCTGGCGCTGATGCAAGACTTGGGCGTGGACGTCTCGGCGCTCGGAGCCGAAGCCGATGTCTGGCGCGCGGAAGCGCGGGGCGTGATGTTCGTCGCCCTGAACGGCCAGCTCGCGGGCATCCTGGGCGTCGCCGATCCGATCAAAGAAACCGCGCGCGAGGCGGTGCGACAGCTGCAGGCAGAAGGGCTGCGGGTGATCATGCTCAGCGGAGACAGCAAGAAAACGGCCGAGGCAGTGGCAAAGCAACTCGGCATCGCTGACATCCGTGCCGAAGTCTTGCCCGAGCAAAAGGCGCACGTGGTCCGCGAGCTGCAGCAACAGGGGCGCGTCGTGGCCATGGCCGGTGATGGCATCAACGATGCTCCGGCCCTGGCGCAGGCCCAGGTCGGGATAGCGATGGGCACCGGCACCGACGTGGCCATGGAAAGCGCGGGCGTGACTCTGGTGCAGGGCGATCTCCGCGGGGTCGTGCGCGCTCGCCGCCTCAGCGAGCGCACGATGAGCAACATCCGCCAGAACCTGTTCTTCGCCTTCGTGTACAACACCGCCGGCGTGCCACTGGCAGCTGGCGTGCTCTACCCCGCCTTCGGCCTGCTCTTGAGCCCCATGTTGGCCGCCGCCGCGATGAGCCTCAGCTCCGTGTCGGTGATTTCGAACGCGCTGCGCCTGAGGGCAGCGAAAGTGTGAGCGCGCACTTCGACGATGTACGCTCGGTCTCCACGCCCAGGGCATCGGCGGTCTTCATGGGCACGTCCCTGACGGGCAGTCATTACAGGTGATCACGGTGCCGCTGCTGCCCGCTTGAATCGAACAAGCACCGGCACAGCCGGCGCAGGCGCAGGTGATGGCGCCTTGGCCGCAGGTGTTCGCCTCACACGACGAAAACACGGCACCGCTCACGTGCACCACGCAAAGATCACCACTCATGCAGCTCTGCGGCGCGCCGAACTGCGGTATGCATTGCCATGCGGCGCATGCAGAAGTGGTTATGCTCCACGCTCCAGACGGGCTCGCGGCACCCACTTTGGCGCATGTCGCGATAGTGCGTCCTGCACCCGCGCAATCTTCGTACACACACGATAAGCCAATGCTCGGGCACATGCCCGCGCTCGGCGCGCTGCTTGGGCAGACTGGCAAACTCGGTGCGCCCGCGGCCCCGCTGGCGACACCGCCCGCTCCGCCACCCTTGCCGCCACCTCCACCGCTGCCGCCGCTGACCGCAGAGCCGCCGCTGCCCAGCGCACCGCTGATGCCACTGCCGCCAGCGCTTGCACCGACATGACCGCCGGCTTCAACGACCGTCTGTCCTCCAGACCCGCCAGCGCCGGCTCGTGAGATACCGCCGCTCGAGCCTCCCGCGCTCACCAGATCGCCCGCACCCGAAGTGCCAGCACCACCGGCACTCGACTCAGTGCCGCCGCATGCGAGCAGCATGAGGGCTGCAACGACGCTGGTTAGCGGGAAGGCGCTTCGTGTCATTCGTTCCGCCGAGGAGCAAGAACGGTACCCGTCGCGTCTTTGGCTGCATCTTCAGCTGCTTAATCGCCAGTTTGCGACATTTTGAAATGCGCTTTTGATGAGTTCAGCGCGCCGCACACCCGAAGTGCCATGACGCGGACGTCCGGGATTTTGGCACATGGGCTTGGCACACTGCTGAAAGCCTGCCAGCAAAATCAACGGTTTCTGAGGGGTATGGGATTTGCTCAGGCGTCTGCAGGCCCAAACATGCGCACGCCTATCATCCGTACATGCGCTGACGAGTCGCGCGTAAGAACCAGGCCGACACTGCTCCGCCGTTTGGCTTTGATTCCGATATTCCTAGTGATCGCTGTCGCGTGCGGTAGTGCAAATGGCGTCGCGAGCGGTGGAGGGAGCGAGAACGGCGGCAGAGACAGCGCGGCGAGCGCAGGAACGGGTGCGGCAGGCAGCGCCGCGGCCGGTGCAGTGAGTGCGGGAGGGCAGAGCGGAGCGAGTGGAAGTGCCAGCGGAGGCGGTGCGGCAGGCACAGGCCTCGGCCCCTTCTGCGGGACTTGCGCTCCGACCTGCAGCCCAGGCGAGACCATGTTTACGCGGTCGGCGCAGTGCCCAGGCTGTCGGTCCTCGACCGCGTGTTGTACGACCATCTGGTGTGCAGGTACTGGCGGGGCGAACGGAGCTGCGGGTGGGGCGAGCAGTGTCTCCGGCGGCGCTGGGGGCAGCGCGGGGGTTGGGGGAGCGCCCTGCCACAATAACTCGGAGTGCGCGTCCGGCTCCGTTTGTTACGTCGGCACCGGCATTTGCGACCAGCGCTTCACCGACGGGCACTGCATCGCAAAGAAGACCACGGCCTGCAACGGCTGCGCGTGCCTGGAGGATGCCACCGCGTTCGACGCCTGTCGTGCGAATCATGGCGCGCTTTGTGTCGAAAACGACGGCCCGAGCCAGTGCTGGAGTTGCAACCTGCCGTTGTGAGGTATGCGAGGACCTCACGATTGAAATTCATGCCTGCGGACGTATGCGAGGGTTCTGATAGATTCCAAGAGTTCCTTCGTTCTTGCTGGAGGATCAATGACGATCACACAGTCCCCGATTCGCATGAAGTCATTCCATCTCTGCGTGGTCGGCATGGTTCTTTTGTTCGGAGCCGAAGGTTGCGGAGGTAGGGAGACAACGAGCCCTGGCGAGAGCAGCGCGGGAGCTCCCGGAGGCGGCGGTATCGGAACGGGTGGGTCCGGCGCGAGCGCTGGCGTTGGAGCGAGCGGCGCTGGCGTGAGCGGAGCCGGAGCGAGCGCAGCAGGCGGCGCTGGCGTGAGCGAAGCTGGAGCGAGCGCAGTAGGCGGCGCTGGCGTGAGCGAAGCTGGAGCGGGCGCAGTAGGCGGTGCTGGCGTGAGCGGAGCCGGCGCGAGCGGTGGCGTCGGAGCGAGTGGGGCGAGTGGCAGTGCCGGAGCGAGTGCAGCCGGTGGCGGTGGCGCTTGCTCCGCGTGCGACACGCGCGGCCTCAACTGTTGTGGCGATGCCTGTCGGAACTTGGCGAACGATCCGAAAAATTGCGGCATGTGCGGGAACATATGCCCTGCCTCGGCCTCATTCTGCTCGAATGGAGCGTGTGTCGTTCCAGCCTGCACCGCGCAGTCTTGCGCCGAGGGCAGCACGTGTTGCGGTAGCGGCTGTTGTGCCGCGGGCCAGCTTTGCTGTCAGCGCTCGGGGGGACCAGCGATGTCCGGCAACGTCGGCGTGTGCGCTGATCCGGTAGACGGCACCTGCCCGGTCGGCTGTCCGCTGTGCATCTGCGCCGCGCCGGATACCCCAATCGCGACGCCCAGCGGTGAGCTGCCGATTGCCGCGCTCCAGCCGGGCGATTTGATCTACAGCGTCGGCTCACGCGGCATCGTGGTCGTGCCCGTGCTTCGCATCAATCGCGCGGCGGTCAGCCATCACACGATGGTACGGCTGGTGCTCGCCAACGGCAGCACGCTCGAGCTCAGCCCTCGCCATCCCACGGCGGACGGCCGCCAAATCGGCTCGCTCGTGGCGGGCGAGGCGCTCGACGGAACGCGGATCGTTTCAGTGGAGCGCGTGCCGTATAGCCAACCGTTCACCTACGATATTCTGGCGGACTCCGCGTCAGGCGCATACTTTGCGGGCGGTGTGCTCATTGGCAGCACGCTCGCGGTCGACCGGGACGAGCACGGTGCTGACCTGGTGAGTGTGCCGGGCCGTCTCTAGGACGCGCTCGGAGACGAGGCTCACGAGTTTTGGGAGGATCCAGTCATGAAATACTCGATTGCTCATGTAACACTGGGGATGGCCTTACTCGGCAGCGGATGCGCAGGCTCGACGGCGGTACCAGGAGGCCACGCCGGGAGTGGGGCAAACTCGACCGGCGGCATTGGCAACCAAGCAGGGTCGAACGCGACGGGCGGAGCGTCGGGTCGTGCTGGGGACATGCAGGGTGGCGCCGCACCCGCGGCTGGGAGCTCGGGAGCCGCCAACGCGCCGCCGGGTGGGGGCGGACCGTCGGGCGGGGGCGCACCGGGCCAGTGCCAAACGACGGGCGACTGTCCGCAACTCGGCGTTCCCTGTCAGCAGTGTCCAGACGGGACGTATGCATGCCCAACGATCGAATGCCGGATGGGGCAATGTGTCGGCAAGCCACTGACCTGTCCAACGCAGACGTGCAAAGTCGATGCGGACTGTCCCAAGAGCGAGGCGCCCTGTCAGCGCTGCGAGGATGGCACGAACGCCTGCCCCTGGGCCCGCTGCGAAAACGGGACCTGTAAGAGTGGCATTGATCACTGTGCCGATGGCGCAGCCGGCAGCGCCGGCAGCGGCGGCAGTTGTGCAGCGGAGTCAGCGAGTTGCGCGAACGGTGAGACGTGCTGCGCTGGTCTCCAATGTTGTGCTGGAGTGCCCGTGCCAGCGGGCATGGAGCATTGCGGAAAAATTTGCCCCAAAAGCGACCAAAACATCAAGCGCGACTTCTCGTCCGTCGATCCCGATCAGATCCTAGAAAAGCTTTCGAGCTTGCCGATCGGCACTTGGGCGTACCGCACGGAGTCTACGACGGCACGCCACATCGGACCCATGGCGCAGGACTTCATGGCCGCATTCCAAGTCGGTTCCAGCGACCGCACGATTTTGCAGGTAGACGCCGATGGCGTCGCCTTCGCCGCCATTCAAGCGCTCTACGCACGACTGAAAACCGTCGAGGAACAAAATCAGAAGCTTCGGCATGAGCTCGACGAGCAACGGAATCGCTGCGAACCGTGAGTCGATCGGCGGGGGCCGGGCTACGCCCAACGTTCGCTGCTCGCGCCCCCCGACGATGGCCCCAGATCGGGCTCGACGTTCAAAGCATAGGGCGGGATCCCCCTAAATATCGAGCGCTGCTCACCCGTCCGACGACTCGTCAATCGCAGTAAAAACTGTCCCCGCGCGCAGTCCCCGCGCGCAAAGCATGGCGGAGTCCGAACCATCGAAGAATATCGCATGCTCTAGTGAGCATGCCTATTCCGTGCGAGCCAGTGCACCACGTCCCCGGTGCTGGTTCTCTGCGTACAGGTGCGAAAATTCGCGCGTCCTGCGGTGAGTCTTCGACGAAACAATTCGTTGGCGATGGCATGTCCGCCCTGCGCGCGGCGAGTCGACAAAGTGATGGCCGGCGAGTCACGAAAGTGTCGAGCTGAACTTACTTCGCCTTGGGCTTGCGTCGCTGTAACCCGTCGAAGCCATACTCATAGGTGACCTCGACCGGCACGGCCTCGGTGTTACGAAAGCGCTGGCGCAGCGTGCTACGCGCGACGCCTTCGCCCTCCTCGCTTTCGAGGTCCGGCGATTCGAGCGATAGCGCGCGGTGGTCGGCGGTGATGAGGCGCGCACCAGGCGCGCACTACGGCGCAGGTCGGACGGCGCCGCTGGCAGTGGAATGGTGGGACATGGGCTGAGATACGCCTACGAGCCGTCGGCTGTCGAACTACGAACGTAATCGAGATGCAAGTTGGGGAAGTACGTCAGTGTAGGAAAACGGATTATCGATTTTGAGCGGTCTCAATGCGGCCGACCATTTGCATGGTACAGTTTTGGTTTAGCCGACAACCGGATCGAAGGGAGAGAGACGGTGCAGCGCAAGTTGAGGCACGCAGCTTGGGTCTTGATAGCGAACGTCTCTCTACTGGCGATCGCCTGCGCGACCGCGATCGAGCCTGACGTGGGCGCCCCGATCGCCGAGAGCTCGAGCCAGATTGGCGGAAACGGAGGGGCCACAGACGGGAGCGGCGGTGCAATCGCGAGCGCCAGCGCCGGACGCGACCCGAACGAAGCCAAAGCGGGGGCAAGCCAGGGTGGCACCGCTAGCGGCGGGATGGGTGGAAAGGGCGCCTCGGGCGGCAACGCTGGCACGGGCGCAAAGGGCGGAGCCGGCGGGGGCGGAAACGGCGCTGGCGGTAAGGGCGGGACGGGTGGCGGCGGTAAGGGCGGAACCGGTGGCGGCGGTACGGGCGGGACTGGCGGCGGCGGAAACGGGGGCGGCGTACAAGGTGGAAACGGCGGAAACGGTGGCGGGGGCACGGGAGTGAACCTGATCACCAACTCGGGCTTCGAGACGAACACCACCGGTTGGTCGGTATTCGGCGGTTCGGCCACGATCGCGAGCACCACCGAGCAGGCGCACTCGGGCACGCAAAGCTTGGTGATCACCGGGCGAACGCAACCCTACCAGGGGCCGCAATACAGCGTTCTCAGTCTTGCCACGCCCGGAACCAGCTACACGCTGAGCCTCTGGGGCAGGCTGCCGTCCAGCAACTCAACGGGTTCATTGACCGTCACCTTGCACTACACGTGCAGCGGTGGCTCGAGCGCCGGCGAGAACTACTTCACTTGGGTTGCCACCTCAGCCGCATCCGCATCCAGCTGGACGCAGTTCAGCGGCGCCCAAACATTTCCGGCTTGCGCTAGCGGTGGCAGCATGAGCGCGGCATCATTCTACGTTGAATCACCGAGCGCGACTTTGTCTTACTACGTCGATGACGTCGTTTTCACGACGCCGTGAGCGGTAGCGCAGCCCAGCTTCGTCGCCCGCAGCGAGCAGCCCCGCAACGCGCCGAGCATCAATCAGAATTCTCCGCGCCGCGCTTCCGTCAGCGCAGCGACACGCTGCGCGACGGGCGTGATCGGGATGCGCTTTGCGCCCGCGGACCGCACGTGTCGTCCGCATCGACGAGCACGATCTCCGCACGCGTGGCGATTGAACCTCCAATAATTGCGGCGATTGGCGGTCGAGGGGCCGGGGCCTTGGTCGGCTTTTCGCATGCGCATCGGCACCGCGAGCTCGCTTGGTAGAGCGGCGGACAGTTGGTCGCGCATTCGAAAATTGTGCGGTAGGGTCCCGGCATGGGTATCTCGCAATTCCGGTGGGGCCGGGAGGGTTCGATGCGAAGGAAGTCAGCGCTGCATTGGGGCGGTCGACAGGCGCTGGGGCAGCGACCTTGAAGATTACGGAGTTGAGGGCGCTTCCCACGGCGCAAGCAAGCTCTGGAGCGCTGCAACAAGCTCGATGCGACCACGCGTCGGCAGCTCTTCAGCGATTGCTCGGCGACCGATCATCGCATCTTGTTGGCGCTGAACGTGAGCGACAGAATGTACGTGGATGATGGGTTTTTCGGCATTGCGAAGGTGGACTATCAGCGTCCGGTCCGGAAGTGGATCGACTTGCATTCGCTCGCCGCGTCCCTGTGACGCACCCCTCAGCAGCCTCTAGCGCCCATGCCACGATTGCATCTCTTGACAGCTCTGCTGCTGACCTCGTGTGCCAGTTCAGCACCAGCCACATTGCCCAAAGCGACGAACGCGAACCCCGTGGCGGCAGCTCCCAGCGCAGAACCCAGCGGGGCGTCCAGCGCCGCGCCCAGCGTCGAGCCGACTCCGCCGGAGTCGCCACGTACGGGCGCCCCTGGCTCTACGCTGAAAACCATCTCGTGCGGGAAAAAACGCTGCAAAGCCGGCACTGAAGTTTGCACCAGGAGCGGCTCGAACGCTGCCGATCCGTTGACGTGCTTGCCCAAGAACACGCCAGACAATGGCCAGGACAGGTATGCGTGCGACGACCCGAGCGACTGCGCCGCGCCGACGACCTGCTGTTTGAGCTGGGCTTCGGCGAGCGAAGGCTTCGCTTGCCACAAGCCCGACGATAATTGCAAAGACCTACCGTGTTCGTCGGCCGAAGGCACGCGCTGCCCCGAGGGCCAGTCTTGCCAAAACGGCTTTTGTGGCGTCCCGGTGCACGCCAGTTGTGCGGGCGATCAACAGTGCCCGGCGGAAAAGCCATATTGTGCCTGGTCTGGCTCCGCCGAGTGCGTTTCGAAGTCGGTCGCCCTCGCCGCTGAAGGCGAGCTGGACACTGGTGGTCGCGTCACTGGCCTGTACCGCTGCACCAAGCCCTCGGACTGCGGCACGCAACTCTGTTGCACCAGTACCGGGGTTGGCGTTGCCGACACTTTTTGCATGCACAGCTGCTATTCTGGCGTCACCAAGACGGTCTGTGACAGCAGCGCGGATTGCGGCCAGTACGCGCGTGAACGCTGCGGAAAGGACGCAGCGTGCCGCAAGCGCGTGCGCTGCGCTGCACTGCATCCAAAGCCGAACGCCCCGCCACCGCCTTGGATGAAGCTGTGCCTGTTGGATGAGTGATGGAGCGCCGCTGTGAGATGTGGGACCCGTCGTCGAGGAATGGAGTGCTGACATGAAGGTGTTCATCACGGGCGCAAGCAGTGGCATTGGTGCGGAGCTCGCTCGGCACTACGGCATCGCGGGTGCCGAGATCGGGCTGGTTGCGCGCCGGGGCGAGTTGCTCGAGGCGCTCGCTGTGGAGTTGAGGCAGCGCGGCGCGCAGGTCTTCGTGTACACCGCTGACGTGACCGACCCTGCGGCGATGCGCCGGGCCATCGACGATTTCGTGGCGCGCGCGGGGGGCGCGGACTGCGTGATCGCCAACGCCGGGATCGGCATCAAAGATTCGCTTCGCGAGGGTGACTCGGAGTCGGTCGCCCGCTTGATCAGCGTCAACGTCGTGGGAGTCACGAACACCATCGTTCCGTTCATTCCCACCATGCTGCGCCAGAATTCGGGCGCGTTGGTCGCCATGAGCTCGATGGCTGGTCATCGCGGACTGCCGGGGCGAGCCGCGTACTCCGCTTCGAAAGCAGCCATCATCACCTTCATGGACGCGCTGCGAATGCAGCTCGCGGACACGAACGTGCACGCCATGACCCTCTGTCCGGGTTTCATCGAGACGCCGATGACCGCAACGCTGGACAATCGGCTTCCGTTCTTGCTCGGTGTGAAGGAAGCCGTCCGCCTCATGACACGCGCGATCGAGCGGCACGAGAAGACGTACACGCTACCCTGGCAGATGAATCTCTTGCGTCACGTGATGGTGAACGCGCCGGAATGGTTGGTGCGCCGCCTCGCTCCTCCCCCGCGCCGGGAGAGCTCGGCGTGAGCCCGCGCCCTTGGCGCGTACGAGCTGTCGAACGTGGTGGAGACGGCGCTGGCGAGGGCGCTCGTTTTGGCGGCGGAGGAGAAGCCGTGGGATGTCGTAGTTGCGATTGCCGAAGAGCTTCGGGGGCGTCACCGGACTCAGCCATCAATCATGGCGCGGTTGGCCCAGTTCAAGCGCTCATCGCGGACGTGAATTGGGGAAAGACGCGGCCCGGATTTGCCTACGGTGCGAGCTGAGCGGATGGCGGGTCGGGGGGCACGATGATCCGCGGCTGGGGACCAATCGCACCGCGATCGAATCGCTGCTGCCGGTTTGTTCTGTCTCCGAAGAGCAGCCCGCGAGCAGCGTCCACCCCAGCACCCACATCGCATTCGAGAGAATAGGCCTCATGTCCGTCCTCCCGCTCAAGAGGCGTGCCTACACGAAACGATTCGCTCGTTCCTGCGCGCCGGACAGGCTGGGCACGCGCGAGCGCGGCGTTCGTGTCCTGGGTCGAGAGCGCCTGGCGCACTTTGGCTGAGCTGACACGCTGCGCGCGGAGATTGGAGTTGTGCACGGCGCGGGAGAGAGGGGTGGCATTCAGCCTGGAGCTTCGTTGCACACGATGGTCACTTGCGCCCGATGCGCCTGACCCGCGCCGAGCACGAAGCGAAACGGCGGGTAGAAGCTACCCGCGGCGCACCGCTGTTGCGGGACTAGCTCGGGGACTTTCGTCGCGCACCAGCCGGGCTCGCAGTCCGCACAGTCGAGGCGATTCACGCACGCATGGAGCGCTGGCCCTTCGAGTTGCCGGATCTCGCACACGCGCGAAGCGTCCATTCCACTGCCGTCGACCCGCGGGAGGCGTGTCCCGTTTCGGTCGAGCGGATCCAGCCAGCCGAGCTCACCCGGGCACGGCTCGGTCCCGCGAAAGCTCGCCATCGCCAGACATTGAGCGGTCCCCGCTTTGACGGCGATCGGTCGGTTGAGACAGCGCGTGCTGCAATCGGACCAAAGCTGGGTGAGAAAGAAATCAGGCTTCTCACAGGGCCAAGCCTGCGCGGACCGGCTGAATGCCTGATAGCGCGGCGTCGTCGGCACATCACGCTCGGAGCAATCCGAGGGCATGTGCTGCTGCTCTGCAGCCGGCAGCACGGCGCCCATCACCTCGTGCAATGGGTTGTGCCGGTATTGGCTCGCTTCACCGGGGCTCTCGTCTTCAGTGGCCAGCGCCAGCACTTCGACGAATTGCGGAGCGGGCAAGGCGTCCAGTACGGCTTGTTCTGCCGCGCTCTGCGGCGGCCGCGAGTGATCGAGCAACGACTCGGCGTCGCTGACCGCGGCCAGCGCTCGAAAGGCCGCGCCTGGCGGGGCTGGCTGCGCATTGATTCCGGCGCGCACCGCGTCCATCCAGCGCGCGCGTTCGGGACCAAAGATCTGCTGGGCTCGAAAGCGTAGGGCGGGATCATGCGCTGGACTCGTGTACCCCGCCACGCCCGGAGTCGACGGATGCACGAACACGATGGAGCGGTCGATCGGGTGCCAGACGGCTGGATCGACAGGAGGAGTGCAGCTCTCCTCGTGGATCGCCACCTCGGTATCCCAGTCGTCGAATGCCTTCGCGAGTGCGTCGCGGAGGCCGGCGCCCGCTTTCGTGTCGTCAACCAACACCAACCATGCTTCAGCGGCCAGCCCCGGAGTGAAAAAGTCCCAACGGAGCTGCCCGCCCGAAGCAGAGGGCGTGTCCCCGTATTCAGATGATGCCGAGCCACACGCGACGCCGCCCAAGGAACAGCACGCGGAGATCGCCAAGAGCACCTGGAAGCACGCGACGTCGTTGCCCACCGCGCAAGACCGAAGCACGCGCCGTGCCCGCCGCTACGCCCCGCGTGCCCTCTTGAAACCAGCGAAAAACCGCAGCAACACTCAAAGTCGCGGCGCTCGATCGGTGGCGATTCCAGCTACATTCGGCAACTCGGTTGGCGACCCAGGAGTTAGGCCGAGGTGTGAGCTGTGTTTGGCTGAGCGCGCCACGCGGCAGCCGCAAATTGTGGATTTCCCCATGAGCCGCGCTGGGGCGGACGCGTGACCCGATCCTGTCTGCGATTGATCCCGTGACCACAAGCTGACGCAAACCTGACCCCCAAAGCGTCGCGGTAGGCGACGTGGTGAGCGTGCCGTGGGCGATTTCATGCGGGAATTGCCAGGAGTGTAGCGCGGGGCGCACCTCGAAATGCCGGGCGCTGCGCGCCGAGCGCACGGTGTCTGCGTATGGCTTCGGCGGCGGCTTTGGCCGCCACGGCGGGATGGTGAGCGATGTCGTGCGTGTGCCGTTCGCCGATGCCATGTTGGTCCGCGTGCCTTCCAATGTGGACCCGCTTGCTCCAGCCAGCGCGAGCCGAGGAGGCGCAGCGCCGAGTTGCCGCGGCTCGGAAGCTGCTGGCCAACGTGCTGACGGACGTCGATGAGCGCGCAGCCGCGGAATAGGATCACCGCGGACGAACTGCGCGTACGTCTCTTGATCGCAGCGGACTCGGCGGCGGTGGCGGCGTTCTCGTGCGGCGAGGCCGACCTGGACGACTTCCTTCGTAGCGATGCGCTCCGACTTCAATCGCATCGCGTTGTCCGAACGTATCTCGCATTCTTTGGCGACGAACTCGTCGGCTACATGACGCTGCTCGCTGACGCGGGGTGCTCAGACCAACCAGTGCGGGGTCGAATGTGGTGGAGACGGCGTTGGCCAAAGCGCTGTTGCTCGCGGCGGAGGCGGGGCGCTGGGACCTTGTTGGCAGGATCGCTGCCGAACTGGAAGGCAGGCGAACGGGAGAGGTTGCGCGCCCACGCCAGACGAGAGCGTCGCGTTGACCGAGGTTGCACGCGGGAGTGCACCTCTTGACGACTTGGTGCTTTCTTCACGCGACGCAAGCGGGGGCGCCAGGTCCGCGGCGATCACTTGAGGTCAACGCTGCCCGATTTTCGTAGGCGTTCGGCCTGTTTACGGGCCTCGTCGAAGCCGGCTTCGCAGTCCTGGTTGTAACCGGGGTGGCAATCGTAACCGCGGGCGTCACCGCTGCCCCCTGGGCGCCGCTGCATGCGGTTACTAACGCCCAAGTTGCCCCAAGGCCTCGCCCAAACCAACCCATGCGCCTTTGTTTACAACATCTTGGCGTCCACCCCAACTCAGCCGTCGCCTCCGCCGCCAGGAGTGCTTTTGCCAGCAATCCGTCTCTGAGGCCGTGTTGATCCCTTCTTCTACAGTATCTTCGTCCCGGTCCCAACTAGCCCAAGGCGCGTATCGGGGCGCTCGGTACCGCCGAGAAGCGACCGCTCTCGTGCTGGGTCGAAGCGACGGGTTCCCGGCGTTGTCTCAGATCGCGGTTATCTCGTTTTCGACCGAGGCCCGCAGGTTTGCGAGGGAACTCGCAATCGCAGTGTCGCACAGCACTAGCGAGGGCGCGTGTGCCGGGCGTCGAATGGATCCGAATCGTGGTCCGAAACCAGCCCGGCCGCTTGCGCGGTACTCCCCAACGCGGATTGGAACGACGTTGGGGGCAGCGTTGCGACGGCTTAGTTACTCGAGCACCTTCTGATCATCTGTCATCCGCCATCGCAAGCAAGCTGACCACGAGCGCGCGCTTCGAAGCGCTGGGGCAGCCGCCCGCACGTTAGACAAGCGTTTCGGCGAAACTGCTCGGCTGCGGGCTCTGCGTGCGACGTCGAAGGAGCCAGACCTTGACCTCGGATGCTGAAACGCGGAGGATTGGAGCATGGAGCGGGTGAAGAGCAGGGGCGGCGCATGGATTTAAAGCCGATGATCACCCGCGTAGCACTGCTGTTCGCGGCGACGAACTACGGGTGCACGGCGTGCGCACGATCGCCGCACCGCTATACTCAACCGGCCCCAAGTTTCGCTAGCGTCATCACGTCTTCCTTCCTGCTCGAAAACCTCAAAAACATGAGCGGAATGTCCGCGCTTGCCCCTGTTCCTTCGGGAGCGTCGACGTCGACGGGGTACACGTTCGCTGTGCCTGGATCGGAGAAGCCCGGGGGAGAAGCCTACGTGGTCACCATCGACTACTCGGCGCGTCAGCCCTCCACCTCGAGCACCGACAGCTCACCGGGCGCGGCCCACCCGGGCGCCGAGTCATGCTTGAGGGATCTCCAGCAGCTACCCTTCAGCGCGGGGCCCGACGGCTCATTCCGCGCCGTCAAATTCACCACGCTTGATGCGCGCTACGACGTTCAGGTGGGTGTGTTCGAGAAGCTCAAGGATACGACCGTAGACCGCCCCCTCGAGCTCGATAGGGTCGCTGCGCTGATCGCCGAGAAGTACTGCGCCGCCTATCGCAACCCACAGAAACCGCGAGGATCGAAGCAATGACGGACTATCTTGCACCATTGCCCGAAGCGCAGGTCGCTGCATGGTACGGTCGTCTGGCGAGCACGATGGCTCTACACACAGTCAATGGTGCACGCGCGCTCGCCCCGATGTTTCTGCAGCACTGGCTGGACAACCGGGATCCGAGGTCGACATTCAGTTTCGACCCGCCCCCTCACCTGCGCGAGAGCAGCTACGTCGTGAGCAAGTTGCAGGAGCATCGAGACATCTTCTTGTCACAACGACCAGCCGCGAACGGCCAGATTGTCGGCGTGATCACCCGACTCCGGAGCGGCGCGTGGAACCTCAAAGATTACCTGCAGCTCGACTATCACAGCCTTGTGTCGGTCGGAGACAGTTTGATCGACCTGGTCCGCATTCAGCGCAACGGCACCGATGGTGAGCGCGACCTTTTGACGGGCCTGCGTGGCTTTCAGCTTCACAGCCAGGTCTGGCTCGAGGGCGAGCGGGCGGCAGGGAAACGCCAGGTTCGCGTCAACATTCACTGGTGGACGTCGCACATCACAGACCGATACGATTGGGACTACAGCGAACACTTCACGGTGCCGAACCCCGACTTTGGTAGCTCCGCGCCGAACGCTGTTCGCCCCCGCGACCAGTCGTTGACGGTCTATCATAAAAACGCCCAGCGGCTCGAGCGCGCGGGCTTGGCGGCCCCCTATGACATCCGTAGCAACATCTGGACCGTGACCGGGAACCTGGTCTCACAAGCCGTGGCGACGTTCGAAGTCTGACTCGCGCTGGCCATGCGAGCGCGACCCCCCCGATGGCGTTGTCCGCGTTCATCGCGCTTGCCCCATCCAATAGAGCGATCGTTGCCGGATGTGAACGACTTCGAGAGGGGGGTAGCGATCAGACTAGCTTAGTGCCATCGCTGCGGCTCAAACGTTCGTCGAAAGTGTGGAGTGGAAGCGCTTCGTTGCGCCGTGCAGATTCCAAGATGAGATAGTCGGGAAAATCTGCGGAGCCAGCTACGAAAGCAGCCAGCGCAGCGCGTGTCGCGGCTTCGCTCTCGACGTGTACCCCGTCAATGTCGATCAACCTGCGCAGCGTCACGGCCGTAGTTGCGCGATCGAACTTGTACGTGACGGGCAGCACCCAGGCAACCTCGGCTAGCACAACACTCGAGAGCCAAGCCCCTGTGCCACCAGTCGCTTGGCGAAAGACCGCTTCGGCGCGCTGATACTGATCTTCCTCGTGGCGTACGCACAGGCGCACGATGACATTCGTGTCAAACGCTTCCACGACCAATTGCGCCTTCGGCGATGGCGCGATCCATGTCTTCCAAGCTGACCGGCCCCACGCCGGGTGGTGGGGTGAGGCGAGTCGCCAGGAACTCATCCAAACTGATCCTCCGCTTGCCGTCAGCAACTGCGGGCGGCTTCGGTGAATCTTCCGCCGCCTCGAGTGACGCTCGCTCAATCAGCTGCAGACGCTCGGGCAGCGGCAGCCGGCGAATCGTTGCCAGGATTTCTTCGAGCGCGCTCATGTCTCGAAGCATAGCGCCGATCCCCATCCCTCG